>NZ_DAOUBL010000328.1:0-4488 GCF_034432615.1 Bellilinea sp.
TTCTTCCTTCTTCGGGGCGGGGCGCGGTTCCACTAAAGGGGAACGAACGCTGGGCCGGTCAAATCCGGTTGCAATCACAGTGATGCGAATTTCATCACCCATGTTCGGATCCACCACCGCACCGAAGATCAGGTTAACATCCGGGTGAGCGGTTTCCTTGATGATTGCCGCAGCCTGATTGACCTCGAACAGCGTCAGGCTGTTGCCGCCGGTCACATTGAACAAGATTCCACGCGCGCCGTCAATCGTAATATCCAGCAGCTGGCTGGAAATTGCCATTTCCGCCGCAATGCGGGCGCGGTCTTCACCACTGGCATGTCCAACCGCCATCAGTGCTGCGCCGCCTTCGGACATGATCGCCCGCACATCCGCAAAGTCAAGGTTGATCAATCCGGGCACGGTGATCAGTTCGGAGATACCCTGAATGCCCTGCCGCAGAACATCATCCGCGGTGCGGAAGGCTTCCTGCAGGGTTACCCGTTTGTCCACAATTTGCAGCAAGCGATCATTGGGGATGACGATCAGCGTATCGGCATGTTCCTTGAGTTTTGAGATGCCGGCCTCGGCAGCCTGCTGGCGGCGCATGCCTTCAAAGGTGAAGGGACGGGTGACCACACCAATGGTCAACGCTCCAACTTCTTTGGCAATTTGCGCCACAATGGGTGCGGCACCGGTGCCCGTTCCTCCGCCAAGCCCGGCCGTCACAAACACCATGTCCGAGCCTTTGAGCACCTCGTACAGATCTTCGGCGGATTCCTCAGCCGCTTTACGGCCCACTTCGGGGTTTCCTCCCGCCCCCAAACCACGGGTGGATTTATCACCAATCCGCACCCGTGTAGGAGCTTTGGAAAGAAGCAAAGCCTGTGCATCGGTGTTGACCGTAATGAACTCGATGCCGCTCAACCCCTCTTCGATCATGCGGTTGACTGCGTTGCAGCCTCCGCCGCCCACACCAATTACTTTGATGCGGGCAAAAGATTCGGCTTGATTGCTGTAAAGATCCATTTTTTGTTCCTCCGATTAACCTGTCTTGATTGGGTTTGAATGTTTAGGTACGTGACCTCCAGAAAAAGTTAGGGCAACAGGCGTTTCAAGAAATTCTTGATCCTGTCTCCATCCAAGTTAATCCCTCTCGGGAGAAATGACCGGCGCGGTTGCAACGGCTCGGCTTCGCTGAGCAGCAATGCCCAGTGCAGCAAACCTACGCTGGTCGAATAGGCCGGCGAGTTCAGTTGATCGGTTAAACCCAGCAGGTTTTCCGGCTTGGCTACCCGAACCGGTAAACCGAGCACTGAACTGGCCAGGGTTTTCATGCCGGGCAGCAAACTTGCCCCGCCGGTCAAAACCATGCCCGCCGGCAGCAATCCGTCATAACCGGAACGTTTGATCTCCTGAAGTACGAGCATGAAAATTTCCTCAACACGCGCTTCAATGATATGCGCCAGATCTCGACGGTTGACCTGCACCGGCGCTTCCTGACCAAAGGATCGCACGCTGATCACGTCATTTTCGGCAATCTCGGATTCAACCGCATGTCCATAGCGTTTTTTGACTTCTTCAGCCTGATCAATGGACAGACGCAAACCATGCGCAATATCGGAGGTGATGTGATTACCGCCGACGGCCAGCACCATCGTGTGCCACACATCCCCGTCAATGTAAATAGCCAGATCGGTTGTGCCACCGCCAATATCACACACCACAGCCCCCATTTGGCGTTCGGTTTCAGAAAGCACAACCTCCGCCGAAGCCAGCGGGTTGAGGACAAACTGGGTTACCTGTACACCGGCAGCCTGAACGCACTGGCGAAGATTTTCCACGGTTGATTCAGCCGCAGTGATGATGTGCGCCTCAACCTCCATGCGGTAGCCGTGCATTCCAATCGGCGTGCGAATGCCATCCTGACCATCTACAATAAAACTGCGTTGAATGACATGGATGATCTGTCGGTTGTGAGGAATTGCAACTGCCTGGGCAGCCTCCAGCGCTCTGGCAACATCCAGTTCATCAATCACTCCGCCGGAAATTCCAACCACGCCCCGGCTGTTGACCGAAGCCACATGCGATCCCGCCAGACTGACCAGCGCCGAGGTGATTTCAAACCCTGAAGTGCGTTGAGCTTTCTCAATTGAACGCGCAATTGAAGTCGAAGCTGCCGCAAGGTCAACAATATTACCCTTTCGAATTCCTTGCGACGGCTCGATGCCCACCCCAAGAATGCGCATGGTTCGCTCGCCTTCCACGCGTGCCACCAGCGTACAAACTTTGGTTGTTCCGATATCAATTCCGACTACGATTGGTTCATCCATGGCATTCTCCGTTACTTGTAGAAGGGAGCATTAATGAACTCAACACTGACCAGTTCTTGAGGATGGATTCCCGTTTTTTCAAAGTAATCAACAATGGATTCATAGACTGTCAGTTTTTGTTCAAAATTCTCCAGATTTTTGCCGATATAGACTTCCCAACCGCGAGGATCCTGCCACCCTAGTCCATAAATAGAATTATAGACCAGGTTGGATTCAGGGGACAAGCGAAAAACGAGATCATTTATCGCTTTCAATACCAGCGTGTCCATATTTTGTCCCCATAACGCAGTTGGTGAGTCGCCGGTGGGATTTCCCTCCACCCCTTTTACAGGTTCTTTATTGGTGGATGCCAACGGGGGTGTCATATTGGATTCAATTCTCATCAACCCTTGCACTTCTCCACGAGGGGGGAGAATGACCCCTTCACTATCCACCCAATAAACCTGATCACCCTTGTCCCACATCATCACCGGCTGGCGTTCAACCACCTGTATGATAACCTCAGCCGGTAAGCCCACCTGGATATCAA
Organism: Bellilinea sp.; assembly: GCF_034432615.1. Lineage (GTDB taxonomy): Bacteria > Chloroflexota > Anaerolineae > Anaerolineales > Anaerolineaceae > Bellilinea. The sequence goes on from NZ_DAOUBL010000328.1 coordinate 2,839, forward strand.
TGGAAGCCAGTTCTGGAAAAGCGGCAATCAACGCCTCTCGCGCCTTTCCCGGATCGAATTCAATGATTTGTGAACCCTCCAATCGCAAAACCGCCTCCACATCGGCATAGGATAGCCGCTGCAAACCCACCACTTGAAAACTTTGAACCTCAAACTGGTCACTGAAACCAAGTGTGTACAAGGCCATTACACACAACAACAGTAAAATTGCGGATACCAGACGCATTCCCGGGTTCACCAACGGGATAGCCGGCAGGCGAATTTCCGCACCGCTGGCCCCCAGCGGATAGTAATACTGCCTTTTAACCCGCATGGGCGGAATTTTCCGCAGTGGAACGCTGGTGCTGGCGTGATATCCCTTCAACAGTACGGATGGGCCAGCTTTAGCCCCGCTTGTTGATTTGACCGGCACAGATTTCCGCGCTGCGGAAGCCCGATTGGTTGTTTTTTGCGCCCGCCGTTGGCGCAATTGCTCGGCTCGATTAATTGCGGAAGTTGAATTCACGCTCATCCTTCCCTCCGATAATGAAACTCGGTTCGGTCGCGGTCTGTTTTGCGTTCAAAGGCCAGCTCAATCAGACGGTCTATTAACTGCGCATAGGGCAGTCCGCTCGCTTCCCAAAGTTTGGGGTACATACTGATTTGAGTAAAACCCGGAATGGTATTCACTTCGCTAATATAAATTTGATGGGTTTGACGATCTACCAGAAAATCCACTCTTGCCATGCCGGCACCATCAATGGCGCGGTAGGTTTCCAGTGCAATCCGCTGAATTTCTTGTTTGACCTCCTCCGGTAGCGGGGCAGGGATCAGCAGACGAGAATTATCGGAAAGATATTTTGCCGAATAGGTATAAAAATCCTCGCCAGGAACGACCTCGCCGGGTATCGAAGCTTCCGGTTGCTCATTTCCCAATACACTTACTTCAATCTCACGCGGCTTTTCCAGGCCCTGCTCGACGATAATGCGTCGGTCATAGCGGGCTGCTTCGTATAAACCCTCCACCAGATCCGAGCGGTTTCGGCATTTGGTTATCCCCACCGAGGAGCCCAAATTTGCCGGTTTAATGAAAACGGGGTATTGGAGGCTCGATTCAATGGCCTGGATTACCTTTTCTGCATCCTCCTCCACCATCCGGCGGGTGAACACCAGATAATCCAAAATCGGCAAATTGCAGGCGCGCAGAACGGTTTTAAACAAGGCTTTGTCCATGCCAACTGCCGAAGCCAGCACCCCAGCTCCCACATAAGCAACACCGATGAGTTCAAATAAGCCCTGCAGCGTTCCGTCCTCCCCAAAAGTACCGTGTAAAACGGGGAAAATCACATCCAGCCGGGTAAACGGTTCAACCCGCCCATCCTTCAGGAAATACAGCGTGGCATCCCCCGCATGGGGTAACATTGCCACCGGAGTTAAGTGCGCAGTTCTACCGGTTTGGAAGGCTTCTAACACATCCTGACCACTCAGCCACTGTCCCTCTTTGGTAATACCGACTTCTATCAGGTGGTATTTTGCAGGATCGAGATTGGCAAGAATAGATCGAGCCGAGAGCAAGGAAACCTCATGCTCACCGGAACGCCCGCCAAAGAATACTCCCACCGTAATCTTATCTGTCATTGCTCACCTTTTAAAGTGGTTTCACCATCAGAC
>NZ_DAOUBL010000329.1:0-3962 GCF_034432615.1 Bellilinea sp.
CCACTTTTGAACTTTATTTCCACCCTTCCCACAACTGTCCACTTTTCAACTTTATAAGTGTCCACTTTTCAACTATTCCTAACACTTGCTTTTCCGCCCAATATCGGCTAAAATTGATTTATTGTACGCACATTTGAACAATCGCTTTTAGAGGTTTGCCTGTGCCCACAACCATGCTTCCCCGCCAGCGCGTTTATTCTGCCCTTCGCCATGAAACACCCGACCGGATCCCCACCGCTCTGGGTGGCGGCCCCTATGGTCTGGTGGATGATCTTTATTTTCGCCTGCTGAATCATTTACAACTTGGTCAACCGGTTACCCCCTTCCGTAAAGGACACAACATTTCCTACATGGATGACCGTCTCTTAAGCCGGCTGGAAACGGATTTGCGCTACTGCTGGCCTGCCCAATTGCCCAACAGTCCCGTGATTCCCGGTGAAGATGAAAATACCTTTTACGATTCATTCGGTCAAATCTGGAAACGAGCCTTGCCGTATTACTATGCCGGCAGCGGTCTTTTACGCGAAACCACCGAATTGGAGGATATCGAGCGGCTGGTACACTGGCCCAATCCACACGATCCTTCCTGGATGCATGGGGTTGCTCAACGAGCTGAAGAATTACAAACCAGCACCCCTTATTTTGTCGTCATGCGCATGGTAGCCTCACATGGCCCTTTTCAAACCGCCTGCGACTTGCGCGGTACCGAGAATTTTCTCACTGACTTGATTGAGCATCCCGAATTCGCCCAGGCACTGCTAGACCGTATCACCGCCATGCTGGAAGGGCTGCTGGATGCTGCCATGCGGGCGGGCGGCAAATGGTTCGATATGATTGAACTGCCCGGCGACGACTACGCCGGCAATACCGGTCTAATTCTCTCGCCGAACATGTTCCGCCGTTTCATCAAACCTTGCCTGGAACGAATGATCAAGACCATCCGTGAGCACAAACCGGAGATCAAAATTATGCTGCACAGCGATGGAGCCATCAGCCGCTTAATTCCCGACTTTATCGAGCTGGGTGTGGATGTCCTTCATCCGCTTGAACCGTTGCCGGCTAGTGATCTCCCCCAAATCAAACGCCAGTTTGGAGAACAGATCAGTTTTCTGGGGGGCATTGATATCAGCCATGCCATGCTTGGCAGCCGCGAGGATGTGATCAAGGAAGTAAAAATGCGCCTGAGTCAGCTGGCGGAAAATGGCGGGTACATTCTGGCGCCAGCCAACCATCTACAGGCAGACATCCCGCCTGAGAATGTGGTGACACTGTTTGAGGCCGCTCACCTCCTGGGAAAATATCCCATCTCGCTTTCTACAACAAGTCAAACACCAAATGGATAAAGAAATTTGAAAGGATGCCATGAGCCTACCTTACTCAACCGTTGACCCGCACAACCCCATCCCGTTGTATTATCAGATTTATCTCGACCTGCGCCGCATGATTCAGCGCGGGGTGCTCAAACCGGGTAGCATGTTACCCCCGGAACTGGAAATCTGTCAGGCTTATAACGTTGGAAGGCAGACCGTTCGTCAGGCTATTGGGCGACTGGTGGACGAAAATCTGGTCGAGCGTTACCCCGGCCGGGGCACCTTTGTCCGTGATATTCCCAGCATTCAATTTTTCCTTGACCGTAGTTTCAGCCAGCAAATGCGCGAGATGGGACGGGTACCGTCCTCCAAAGTGCTGCGCTGTGAACCCTCCACCGTTACGATGGAAAACGTTCCGGTACTTGAAAAAGTCAAAGGCGCTCCCTGTGTCATTCTGGAGCGGCTGCGCTTTGGGGATAACGAACTGATCTGTCATCAGGTCTCCATTATCCTGACCGAACGCTGCCCGGGAATTGAAAACGTAGACTTTACCAATCAATCCCTCTTTGAAGTACTCACCAACCGCTATGCGCTGATGATCAAGCGCATGGATATTGTGGTTCGTGCTGTAGCCGCCGATGGGTATCGTGCCGATATCCTGGAGGTCGAAGAGTGCGCCCCCTTACTGTATGTCGGCACGGCAACTTACGTTGAGGAAGGCGATTTGATTGAGTATTCCACCAGCTACTACCGCGCTGACCGTTACGAATACAGCATTACCCAGATTCGTTAATCAACGAGGAATGAAATGCAACCCAACGCCGCATTTGAATACCTGAATCAAGCTCAGAGCATCCTGACCCGCATTCAACAGACTCAGATGAAAAATATTGAACTTGCTGCAAAGCAATGTGCACAAACCATTGCCGGTGATGGACTGGTGCACATGTTTGGCAGCGGTCATTCGCGCATATTTGTGGAAGAAATGTTCCCCCGTCATGGCAGTTTTCCCGGCTTCCACCCGATTGTCGAATTGTCGCTTACCTTTCACAACCTGGTGGTCGGCTCTAACGGGCAGCGACAGGCCATGTTTTTAGAACATGTTGAAGGGCTGGGTCAGATTATTTTGCGCAACTTTGTCTTTTCTCCACCGGACTGTTTTCTAATTTTCTCGAACAGCGGCGTGAATGAAGTAATCATTGATGTGGCTTTGGAAGCCAAACGATTGAACATGCCGGTGATCGCCGTCGTTTCGGTGGATCATTGTCAGGCCAGCCCGGCATCACATTCCAGCGGTAAAAAACTGACCGAAATCGCCGATATCGTTATTGATAACTGCACCCCCGCCGGTGACGCCATGGTGCGTGTTGAGGGATTGGAAGACCCGGTTGGCCCTGGATCCACCATTGGCGCCGCAGCAATCACCAACGCGCTCAAGTGCCGCATTGCCGAAAAACTGACCGCGATGGGCAAGCCGCCGATTGTCCTGACCAGCAGCTACTTTCTCGGCCGGGAAGAATCAAAAAAGCGTTTTGACGCCTGTTATGATGACTACCGCGCCCGGGTGCGCAAAGTATATGGGTGTTAATCATGCAGTTGAAAGATAAAGTTGCTGTCATCACCGGTGCAGGCAGCGGCATTGGCGCAGCCATTGCCCGGGCATTTTCCAAAGAAGGCGCTCAGGTCATTGGTTGGGACATCAACCTATCAGCCGCACAGGAAACCTGCGCTTCCTGCGCCTTTCCTTCCAACACCACAAGTGTGCAGGTGGATGTCACCAATCCATCCCGGGTGGAAGAGGCAACCTTACAGGTACTCAGCCAGTTTCACCGGTTTGACATCCTGGTGAATGTGGCGGGCGGTTCGGGCCGGCGCTGGGGGGATGGGCCGGTTGACGCTTGCACGCTGGAAGGCTGGCACAAGACGCTGGACTTGAACCTAAACAGCCTGTTCTACTGTTGCAAGTTTGCCGTTCAGGCAATGCTTCCCCAGCAAAGCGGTGCCATCGTGGTCATCTCATCTGTACTGGGGTTGGTCGGAGGCGACGAGGATTTTGCCACTCACGCCTACGCCACCAGTAAAGGGGCCGCAATTAGCCTGACCCGTTCAATCGCTGCTTATTATGCCCCGCAGGGTATCCGCGCCAATGTGATCTGCCCCGGCTTGATTGCCACACCCATGAGCCGGCGCGCCCAGTACAGCCCATCCATTCGCTCGCGCTTGGCCGATTTGCAGCCATTAACCGCTGATTTCGGCCAACCCGAAGATGTCGCCGGGGCAGCAGTGTACCTCGCTTCGGATGCTGCCCGGTTTGTTACCGGAGCCGTACTGACCGTGGACGGCGGCTGGACGGTACGATAAAACTGCCCGTGGAGAAAACAACCATGATCGTGTATTCCACTACCCTGCAAGATCTGCCTCCCGCCGAGATTTTGGTGGTCGGGTCGGGTTCGGCGGGTGCAACCGCCGCCATCACGGCCGCCCGTCTTGGCGCATCGGTTACGCTGGTTGAACGTTATGGGTTCATGGGCGGCATCAGTACGCAGGTGCTGGACACCTTTTATGGCTTCTTCACTCCCGGCGCAAATCCGCGCAAGGTGGTTGGCGGCGTACCGGATTGGGTGGTTGAGGAATTGCTCAAACACAAAGCAG
>NZ_DAOUBL010000330.1:0-51240 GCF_034432615.1 Bellilinea sp.
GCCGGCTGACCGCCGAAGAGATGCAGGCCTTTCAGCGCCGGCTGGCGGAAGCGCGGGAGGCCTACCGGCGCAAAACAACAACCGAACTCCCGATAACACTTGAAACTGCACGACAGGTAGTAAAACTCAAGCACCAAAGGATTGATGAAGTCAGACAACTGGTCCTATCGCCAAATGGAGAAATGCTGGCAGCAGCATCTTCATCTGGGATTATATGTTACGACACGAAAGATTTTGCAAAAATTGATCTCCTCAAAACCAGATCAGAGGTACGCAGAGTGACCTTCTCACCAGACGGTAGTTTTCTTGTCTGTTCGTTAGAGGATAAAACAGTACTGTTATGGTCTGTTTCTGAGAAAAAGCAACTGAGAACCATTGGAAAACATGCTAAATGGGTGAACAGCGTAGCCTTCTCCCCAACTAGCAACCTGATTGCTACAGCATCCGACGATCATACGATTAGGTTATGGAAGGTGACAGACGGACTTTTATATCGTACCCTTAAGGGTCACTCAAAATGCGTAAATAGCGTAGCATTCTCACCGGACGGTTCATTACTTGCATCCGGTTCGGATGATAAAACCGTTATACTATGGCGAATTGAGGATGGGGCAAAATTGCGCACATTTGAGGGGCATTCCAAGAGTGTAAAACATGTGGCTTTCTCGCCAGACAGCACGCTTATCGCCTCCTGTTCAGGTGATAGAAACGTGCGACTATGGAATCTTGTAGATGATAATAAATTTTTTCGGTTAAAAGGGCATGAAGATTGGGTATTTAGTGCGACCTTCTCGCCGGACGGTTCATTATTAGCCTCGGCCTCCAGCGATAGAACAATACGTCTTTGGCAAACAACAGATGGCACCTTGATTCGTACTTTACATGGGCACTATAATACTGTTCACAGCGTAATTTTTACACCAAGCGGTAAGTTACTTATCTCTGGGTCATATGATGGGACAATCCTGCTGTGGGGCGTGCGCTGGAGCCAGAACCGCCACGCCCCTGATGATGTCAATGGATGTAAGAATTGTGGTCAGGTTCGCCATTACGACTATGCGAAGTTTTAGCGGCCGCTTTTTGCCCAACTGCTCGTTTTGCTGCCTGAAGAAACCGGCTTTCGATGTTGAAGTGGGATTTTCCTAACTTTTGCTCGGTTTTGCCGGTAAGACCGGCTCAACAACAAAATCAATGTGGTCAACCTCGTGGGGAGCAATTGCCCGGTTTACGGCTGCGCGAAAACGCGTGAAAGTTCGCCGCTTCGATTCTTCTCTTGAAAGATAAGACCAACCTCCCCAGGGTGGGACAGCATCAGCGTCAGCCTGAACAAGCAGACGGCGCGCCTTTTTACCGGTGAATGCCAGCGGGCGTGTTACCCTTGCCAGTTCATCACCCGCAATCTCGCTCCATTGAGAGATCAACTTTTCCATGAGTTGGGCAAGTTGATCGAAGGAAGGACGGATTTTCGATTCGTAGTCCCACGGGAGATACATTGGTCCGCCCAACGGGCCGACCACATAATTTGTGGGTTCCTTTGCATAGTAAAAGTCTGATTCGGGAATTCCGGCTATCAGGTCGGCGCACCCGTTTTTTTCTGCCCAGGCAACCGTTTGTTCCCATCTTTCCTTTTTGTCAATATCGTTGCTGAAAGCCCAGCCGGCAAGGATCAGGGGAATAGGCGGTGACGGCGGATCGCAAGGATGCGATTGAGCATATTCGGTTAACCTATTAAATGCTTCACTCCAGCGGATTGGCTTCGGACAAATTCGTTTCATGTTGGATTACCTTGAAAAGAATTTTCTAAAACCCGCACAATACCGTACCGTTCTTCGCTGAAATTGTCGAAAAGGAAAATTGACCAGAGGAAACTGCCCAAGTCAATCCTAACCTCAGTTCGGGATAAATCCTCTTCTTATTTCTCTGAGGATGTTTGACCCCCACCTGCACCTCCCCCTAAATCGCTGGGGCGATTTAGGGGGAGGCGGGAGGGGGTAATTGCTTTACTTTCCGGATCTTGAACATATCCCGAACTCACGTTATCCTAAATATTACATAACGCAACTTAAAAGTCAATCACCCAATACCAAAAATCAGGATGGTATATTCCTTCTTTACCTTACGAAATTATCTATCACACAAACAGCTGCCACAACGAGAACAATTGAAATGTTTGCATTCAGGACAGTAACTATTCGACCGATCCCGGCTATCAATTGGAGCGCCACATTTCCAACAATGATCGACATACCAGAATTCCCTGCACCGTTTGCAATAATGCCAATCTCCCTTCTCGGGTTCGATTTCCCTGCCACAGTTTATACAACGATTTTTCTGATACGAGTGATATCGAATACCTTGATACCCCTTTTGAAACGAAGGCCGGGACGAGGGATATCGAGTAGAACGATACGATTGCCTATTGTTTTGTTTTTTCCAACGCATCTCCCTGCTCCAGATAAGCCTTAAGTAACGCCTTGAACAATTTTCCATGGTTCGGCACTTTAAGATGAAGCAGCTCGTGAACGATCACCTCTCGGCGAAAGTCGGGCGGCTGGTTAAGTAAATTGGTGTCGAAGGTCAGGCGTCCGCGCGAGGAGCAGCTCGCCCATTTGCGTTTCATCGGGCGCAGGCGGATTTCACGCGGGGTGACTTCCAGCCGCCGCGCCCAGGCCTGCACTTCGGTTATGAACAGGTCGACCGGCAGCGCTTCTTCCAGCGCAATCCATTCGGAAGATTCGGCCTTTTTCATTCTGCTGCCCTCCGTAAAAGGTCCAGGATGCGGTCGGCCCAGGCAACCACCTCTTTGACGCCCAGGGCAATCAGATCTTTATACAACCGGGTGCGCAATTCCCGCTCATCGGCAGCGCTGATTGTCCAATGCGGGAAAAGGGCAAAGGCTTCTTCTAACGAAGCCGCGCTCTGCGCAGCCTGCGCCGGCTCAATGCCCTGGGTGCGCAGCCACCATTCAACAGCAAACGCCTGCGCCGAAAGCGGGCTGGAGCGGCGTTCTTCCTGTGCTGCCTGCAGTTGATTCACCACCTCGTCCAGCTCTTTCAACGCCTCCTGCGCCGAGATCAGCCGTTCCTCAAAACGGCGGCGGATCTGCTCTGCCCGCTCGCCAATCGGGATCAGATGGGGAGCCGTCTTCCCCTGTTCGGCAACGATGCGGTTCAACTCTTTGAGCAGGTTAAAGACCTTGACTGTGTCGGGCTTGTCCTCGCGGAGCAGGGCAAGCAGCGCTTCCGGCCCGATTTCATAAGTCGCCTGAGGCTCATTAATCTGTGAGGTTAGCGTATGCTGCTGGACAATCTCCGCCGTCTTGCGCAGGAAGGATTTGTCCACCGGAATATGCGGCTCGTAAGCGCTGCGCACCAGATGGTAGGCCGCCACCAACCGCTCATAATCCTTGAGAAACGGGCGCAGGAAGGGATCAGGGGAGAGAATTTCGTAAATTTCCTGCAGCTCGCGGAAAAAGGCATAAAAATCTTCACGGCGTTCTTTGTCGCGGAAATGCTCCAGCACCGCTTCAGCAGCCTTATCTTCGGTTTTTTCAGCCGTGAGGATCAGGTACTCCGCTCGACCCTGTTCTACGAGGACGGCAAAGCGCGCCTGTAAAACCTCAATCCCCTCAACCACCCCGCTGACTTCCTGAGAGTCGAACGCCAGCGCCCGCTCCAGGTTCTCAAACACGCCCACAAAGTCCACAATCAGGCCGGTGGTCTTGCGCTGACCTTCTTCACTCTCGTAGGGACGGTTGACGCGGGCAATCGCCTGCAGCAGGACATGATCGCGCATGGGTTTGTCCAGGTACATGCAGTAGAGGATGGGCGCGTCGTAACCGGTCAGCAATTTCTCGGTTACTATCAGAATCTGCGGCTTTTCATCCGGTTTGCGGAAGGTTTTGCGGATGCCGCTTTCGTGATCATCGCTCAGGTGATAACGGCGAATGTGGGGCGGATCGTTGTGTCCGGCGCTGATGACGACTGCGCTTGCCTCGTGCGGCAGGTAATGGTCGAGGGCTTCTTTGTAGAAACAGCACGCCTCGCGGTCCACCGCCACCAGAAAGGCTTTGTAGCCCATCGGTTCAACAAACCGGCGAAAGTGATCGGCAACGAAGCGGGCAACTTTGTCAACCCGCTCGCGGTTCTTGAGCATGTTGGTCAGGGTGACGGCGCGGTCGAGGACGCGGTTGAGTTCTTCCACATCGGCCACGCCCTCCAGTTCGGCAGCTGCCCAAAAATCCCTTTCCATCGCCTCGCGGTCGGCAATCAGGTCGTTGGGCGCCAGCTGATAGTGCAGGGGGACGGTGGTGCCGTCTTCGATGGATTCGCGGATGGAGTATTTATCCAGATAGCCGTTGGGGTCATCGCTGCCAAAGGTCTTGAAGGTGCCGCGGCCGTGCGCGGTGCGGTCAATCGGCGTGCCGGTAAAGCCGATGTAGGTGGCATTCGGTAGGGCGCCCATCAGGTAGTTGCCCAAATCCCCGCCGGTGGTGCGGTGCGCTTCATCCACCAGCACAAAGATGTTGGGACGCAGGTTGAGATCGGCGGGCATGTCGTCAAATTTGTGAATCATCGAAACAATGACACCGCGCGTATCCGCACTGAGCAGGTCGCGCAGGTGGCGTTTGGACAGCGCCAGGTGCACCCGCCCAAAACCGATTGCTTCGAGGTTCTGAAACAGCTGGCTTTGCAGTTCATTGCGGTCGACAATCAGCAGGACGGTGGGGTTCTCGAAGGCGGGCGTTTGGATGATCTGGCGCGCCAGGGTGAGCATGGTGTAGGTTTTGCCCGAGCCTTGCGTGTGCCAGATCAAGCCGCGCCTTTTTTGCGGGTCACGGGCGCGGCTCAGACCGCGCTCGATGGCGCGCATCTGATGCGGACGAAGAACGATTTTGGTCAGTTCGCCGTCTTTGCGGGCAAACAGAATATAATCGCTCAACACCCGCAAAACGCGCCGCGGGGCAATAAAGTTTTTGACCAGCGTTTCAAAGTCGGGCCGGGCAGGGGCACTGCCCGCTGCGGCTGCATCCTCCCGCCAGTTAAAGAGCGCCTTGCGGGAAAGCGACCAGGTAGCCCCGTAGAAGAACTGCACCAGGTGCGTGAGGGCAAAGAGCTGCATGTGCGCCAGCAGTTCCGGCGCTTCAGCGTGGTAGCGGCGTACCTGATCAAAGGCTTCTGCGATGCCCTCCAGACGCGTTGCGGCTTTGGTTTCGACCAGGATGACCGGGATGCCGTTGACCAGAAAAACCACATCGGCGCGGATGCGGCTGCTCCTGCTGTCAAAACGGAACTCATTGGTGACGTGGAAGGTATTTGCCTCGACATGCTGCGGATCTATCAGGCGCAGGTTGCGCTCGCGGCGCTCGGCCTCGACGAAAACGGTTTTCAGCCCTTTGAGGTACTCCCACGCTTCGCGGTTGCCCTCGATGTCGGGGCGCAGGCGCAGCAGTCGGGCGATGACCTCGCCGGCCTGCTCGGCAGAAGGGATGACGCCGGGGTTGAGAATCTGTAACCGGGCAATCAGCACATCCCGAAGCAGCGGCTGATCGAAACCGTGGCGCAGGTGCAGGGCATCCTCTGGGGAAATATAGTTCCAGCCGGCTTCCTCGGCGTAGCGGATGAGCGGGTTTTGCACCACGCGGCGTTCGGATGCAAGTGTCATGGGTCACCTCTTACTCTGCGGGCAATTTCTTGTTGAAAGGTTTGTTTTCGCGCCTGAAGAAAGGCAGAAAAATCATCTCGCTCCATCGCTTGTTGGGCTTCTTCGGAAATGAGATGAGAGTTCAGCGTGTCACGCAGCCGATCCGTATTTCCTCCGTGCTGCTCCAAAAACACTGGCAGATATTCAGAAGGGCGCTTATCGCTTTTGATTTGATTGGACGTGGAGGAGATCAGCGTGCGGTTGAGAATGCTGTTGACAAGTGGCTCGTGCCGGTACCTTGCTCTGGGAAAAATGTGATCGTCCTGGCATTCTGCAAGGACAGCCGCCTGGCCGTTGATGAAATCCTTTGCTCCGGTTTTGACGATCAGGCACATCAGTCCTCGGTAGATGACCGAGCGTTGATCGCTAATGGTTTCAAGATCGAGCTGGTCTGTTCGCCAGTTTTGCAACCAGTTGGGGCAGGTGCCGCCATCCAGCCATTCCTTCACTTCGCGTACATCACGGTAAGAAGTCGTGTCCACCGCCTGATCATACCTTTGTCCAAAGACATTTGCCCAATACCAGCGATCTATCTTGCGGTACATCGCTTCTCCGCCGTGCCGCTCCTCAACATAATGGAGTAGAACCGCCAAAGGCACTAGAAGGGTAGTATAGTGAATCCAACGCGGTGCAATTGCCCCATAACCCTGCGGTGATATAAGCCTTCGATAGGCAGCAGCCAGAAAAGTGCAGGCTGTGCGCCATTGGGTTTCGAAATGTGCCACGTCCAATTCGTCAATGACATCCAGCAGAACACTTTTACGAACTTCCCTGCCTGCCAGAAGAGCAACCGTTTTGAGGACAAACTCCGGCTTGATCTGTTTGGAAAGTTCTTTATTCTGGCCGGCAAATTCCTTCCACAGTCCGCGCAAGTTTATTCCCTTGCGGTAGAGGCGCGCGGCAGTAAGATCAAATAGGGACAGGCTGACACCCGTGCGGTTGATTCGTTCAAAGATGTTGATAATGTTTTCTCTGCCTGTTTCGGGGGAAACGGAAACGACCGGCACCATGAATTGACTAAAACGGTTAAAAAATTCACTGATAGCCTGTCTTTCTTCTTGGGTACGAAAGGCTGTTTGTTGCTCATAAAGCCACCGATAGAAACTGTTCGGATTTAGAAGTGAGGAAAAACGAAGAGCGTAACCTTCGTTCACTAAGGAAAGCATTTTGGGATAACGTGAACGGTCAGCAAACGAAACACCCACGACAGCATCTTCGGGTTCATTTTTGACGAGCGCGTCCAGGCGAAGAAAGAAATGGTAGGAATTGCGGCTGCCAGACAAGGGAATGTCTGGCTCGTATAAAACATAAAAAAGCGAAGTAATGCGCTGCTGGCCGTCCAGCACCAACCGAACGATGGGATGATGGGGAGTGCCGCGGTCCACGAATATCGTGTCTCTGCCTTCGACCGGTCGGAAAGGGAAAATGGCCTGTTCGGGCGGTGTATCCAGAATCAGAAAAGTGCCGATGAAATAACCCTGAAGAATGGAAACCAGCAGTTCTTCGATGTTTTCACGCGTCCAGACGAAAGAGCGCTGGAACTCCGGCAGTACCACTTTGCCGTGATAAGCCTCCTTGATGATGGTAAGCAGATTTTCTGGATTGGCTCGTGGGGGTTGGGGATTTACAACGACCATGATCACTCCTCAAACTGGATTACAAATTCAGCGGGCAGACGGATTCTGGCGCTCATCAATACATGCAGCAGGGTTTTGAACAGTTCCTCCAGCGCGGCGCGGCGTGCCTGCCCGGCGGCGATGCGGGCATCCACCGCCTGCAAGATGCGGGCGATCTCGCGCTGCTCGTCGAGCGGAGGAAGGGGGATTAATTCCCGCAGTAGATCCTGGTCAGTTACTGCAGGATAACTTGACCCTCTTTGATACTCAACAATCCTTTGCACAAAAGACTCTTGTGAAACAGCAAAAAAAAGATAACAAGCATCAATTTCGCTCTTTGCTCTAAGTACACAGAATGCAGTAGAGCAAATTTGCCCATCCAACTCAGATGGAACCATAGCAATACGCTTTAGATACGGTCTAACAGTTGCAAATAGTACATCTCCAAATTTTATTTGTTTGCGCGCTCGGCTTGGTGCTTCTTTCCCTATGAAACTTTGACACCTTGTGATGCGAAGAGATTCGTTATCAATACTTGAGACATCTACATATTTGAATGACCAATCAGGAGTTTTACAAGGATCGAGTTGTCTGGTCTTTTCCGCCACCTCCCCCAACCGCACCACCCGCCAGTGGGCGGGGAGGGGGCCGAGTTCGCTCTCCTGCATCGCCACGCGCTCGCGCTCCGTCACGGGGACGGGGCCGTAGGTAAAGAGGTGCTGCATCAGGCTTTTCTTCAGGTCTTTCAGCGCGGCGATGACGCCGTCGGCCGCCTCCTTCGCCCGCTGCACCGTGCGCAGCACGTGGGCAATGGCGCGCTGCTCGGCGAGCGGGGGGAGGGGGATGAATTGCCGCAGTACATCCTGGTCAGTTACGGCAGGATAACTTGATCCTCTTTGATGCTCAGCAACCCTTTGTACAAAAGAATCTTGTGAAACAGCGAAAAACAGGTAGTAAGCATCAATTTCGCTCTTTGCCCTAAGTACACAGAAAGCAGTAGAGCAAATATGCCCATCCAGCTCAGAGGGCACCATAGCTACCCGCTTAAGATAAGGTCTAACAGTTGCAAAAAGTACATCTCCAGCTTTTATACTTTTGCGCGCTCGGCTTGGTGCTTTTTCCCCTATAAAATTCTGATAGGTTATAATGCGGAGCAATTCGTTATCGACACTTGAAACATCTATGTATTTGAACGACCAATCAGGATTTTTGCCGGGATCGAGTTGTCTGGTCTTTTCCACCACCTCCCCCAACCCCACCACCCGCCACTCTTTGGGCAAGGGGCCGAGTTCGGTCATCTGGAAGCCGTCGGGAAGGTCATCGGTGTTCGCCACAGAGCGCACAGAGGCCACAGAGTCAACCTCCGCGTTCTCTGTGTTCTCTGCGGTAAAAATCTCCTTTTTCCTCATAGCACCCCCAGGCTGCGCAGCACCTCATGCAGGGCGCGGTCGGCGGCGGCGCGCTCCTCTTCCGCTTCGAGCAGGCGCACCACCGCTTCCTCCAGCGGCAGCACCTCGTCCTTGCCGTTGACGCTCACATAGCGGCTGGGGGAAAGATTGTAGTCGTTGCGGGCGGCTTCGTCGCCGGTGATGACGGCTGAAAGGCCCTCCTCGGTGCGCCATTCGCGGTACAGGTCGGCGATGCGGGCGACATGCTCCTCGCTCAGGTAGTTCTTGGGCCGCCCCTTGGCAAATTGCTGGCTGGCGTTGATCAGCAAAATTTCCTTGCGGCGCGGCTTGCGGCGGTTGACTACCAGGATGATGCCGGGTGCAGTCGTGTTGTAGAACAGGTTTTCGGGCAGCAGGATGACCGCCTCGATCAGGTCGCTTTCAACGAATTTCTTGCGGATGTCACGCTCGCGGTTGGAACCGCTGTTGCCGCTGCCGCGGCTGACCGCGCCGGTATCCAGCACAACGGCCATCCGGCCGCCGTCGTTCAACGAAGCCAGCATGTGCTGCAGCCAGCCCCAATCCGCGCTGGAGGAGGGCGGCTTGCCCAGCGCAAAGCGCTCGAACGGGTCGTTTTCGTAACTCTCGACGGAAAATTTTTGATTCCACATCGGGTTGGCGGTCACCCGGTCGAAGGTCTGCAAACGCCCGGCAGCGTCCACAAAGGCCGGATGGCGCATGGTGTCGCCGATGCGGATGTCGGCCTGCAGGTCGTGGATGACGGCGTTCATGCGCGCCATGGCAAAGGTAGCCGGGTTGATCTCCTGCCCGTACAAACGCAGCGGAGCGGTGCCGGGCGGCAGCTTGGGGCGGCCGTTCTCCACGATGCCGTGCGTTTCCAGCAAGCGCAAATGGCACTTGATCAGCAGCCCGCCGGAGCCGCAGGTTGGGTCATAGACGGTCATCCCCGGCTGCGGCTCGAGCAGACGCGCCATGAGGAGGCCGACTTCCCGCGGGGTATAGAACTCGCCGGCGCTTTGACCCTGTCCCTCGGCAAATTTGCGCAGCAGGTACTCGTAAGCGCGCCCTAGAATATCCGGCTCAACATCTTTCAAACCCAGCCGCTGGCGGGAGAGCACCTCCACCAAAGCCGCCAGATGCTGGTCGGAAATAATGCGCTGTCCGGCGGCGGTAGCGTTAAAATCCACCATGTTGATCACACCCTGCAAGGAGGGGTTTTCGTGTGCCACATCCCGCACTGCATCGGTCAGGAACTGCCCTAAGGCAGCCACCCCGCGCTGGCGGATGGCTGGCCAACGGGCGTTTTCGGGGATATAAAAGCGCACCAGGTGCACCTTCCCACGTTCCCGCTCCTGCTCCAGCAGGCGCAGCGCCAGGTCGCGGCTGCCGTACTCGGCGGTCAGGCGTTCCAGTTCATCATCAAACACATCCGAAAGCCGCTTGAGAAACACGAGCGGCAGGATGTAATCCTTGAATTTGGGTGCATCCACCGGGCCGCGAATCGCGCAGGCGGCATCCCACAGCCAGGTTTCGAGCGTGTTGAGATCCATCATGGTGTGTTCTTCTCCCGTAGAGGTGTGCGTTGTGCAAAGCAAAACTGAATTTTTGCGCTGCATTCTGAAGCGTGCAGCGGCTGTTTCAGCCTTGCTGCAGTCGGCAGCAGGGCCGCACCGCTCTTGAATTAGTATATCCATTCTTTGAAAAAAATCAAAATGGGTGAACGCGACCGAAGGGTGAAACCTTCGGACCGCGCGCCTGTACAACCTGACAGACGGTGAATAAACCAGCGGCTGATCCAGTGGCTGGGTCATAACCGAAGCCTGTCAGCCGAGTGTTGAGCAGGGCAAGAGGTTCACCGGCTACGAAGCCGGGACTGTTGTCCTTATGCGCGCTATTTTTGGAGGAGAGCCGGCGTGGAGGACGGAACAGGCGGGAAATTATTAGGGTGTTCAACTGGCAAACCGGTGGTAACCTGAGCCGATCCAACATAAGCTGTCAGGGCGTTCCGGTTGCGTCATCACAGGTTGTAATAAGGTTTTCACTAGCTATATTGTAAAATCTTCAAACTCTCTCATTTGCCTCAATTTCCGTTCCAACGCATCCAATACCGATTTCCATCCTTCCCCCATCCATCGCGCAGACCGGAGAACATTTTCATCCGTTTTTGTTTTTGCCTGTTCAATCAAAGTAAAACCTTTTGCTGTCTGTTCAGCAACATCTTCTTCCATTCTTCCAATTTTGATCAGGGCTTTCGTAAGCAGGTTTTGATCCCAGCCATTCTTTGTCAAACTTAGTCGTTCAATGGCCTGTTTGGTTAACTCATCTACCTCCCCTTGTTGTAAGGCAAGCAGAAGCACTTCTTGCCATAACGGAGCAGAGATGTGATGGCGCAGTTCTCCAACAAAATTTTCATAAATCCTGTACTCAGCGAGTTGCTGCTGCAATTCTTGAATCTGTTTTTGATAATCCTGCAGGTTTACCTCCAGTTTCAATAACCAATCTTTTTTAGAGCGGATGTTTTCGTCTAACGCCTCAATTTCCAGCTTGTGTTCTGTAATCTCGTTTAGTAGATTTTTTTCCTCTTGCCTTAAGAAGCGAAACAAGAAGTCATCCTTCGTCCCAGTTTCCAAAGGCTGATTTTTCTCTTGCACCAAAGCGGCAATTCCCCGGGAGAGATAATCCAGTCGGGTCGCCTGTTTTATATTGCCAGCTTGCCTGAATGCCTCGGCTGCCCGCTTGAAATCCTCAACTGAACGGAATAATTCGACTTTCTCATAAAAAAAACTTCCTCTTAACAGGTAAAACCGGGCGCGATAACCATGATAAGTCTGCCGTAAATCCGGTCTCTGGTTTTCCACTAGAGCAGAAAGCTGCGAAAGTGCCTGTTCGATATGGATCAGCGCGATCTGTTTTTGAGGTTCATTCCACCCAAGGTATTGAAATCCGGCAAATAAAATATCAACTTGATCCCAACGATATTCGACCGGGACGTCTTCGACCATAAGACCCAATAATCGCAACAGAGACTTACAGGCGTGGCTGAAACCACACGCCTTTTCGATCAGCGTTTGGCGATCCTCAGGGGTTAGCTGCACCCAGGGAAAGTTTATTTTGATTTTTTCGGGGTGAACACCATTTTTTAGGTCAACGAGGATAGCATCCACCGGAGAGAAAGAAACGCTAGTTTGATTGTCCATCATTGCCCTTGAAACCATTTCCGCCATCGGTAAACTTAATATCCCGCAGCTCGGTTAAGGCTCTATCCATTTCCTTAGACCATTCCAAGGCAACTAACTCTACACTACGCAATGAACCTTCTACGCCTTGCAGGCTATCAATCAAGCGAGATTGACTTTTGCTGAAACCAGTCAATCCTTCCGGGATGGTTTTGGTTAAATCTTCCATAGCCGGAACGATTTGTTGGGCAGCTCGCTGAAACGTCTTCATATTGTCACGAAACACGCCGAATGAGTTCCTTAACTCCATGATGTGTTCCATCTGCTCGTTTGTAGCAGTGTTTAACTTTCCCAGCTCTTCTCTCCACTGTAAGATGATCTGATCCCATTGTTGCTTGTAGGTTTTTCCTGCTTCAATTAGCTGATTCGTCCATTCATCCTGCTTGGTCGAAATCTTGGACAATACCTGATCAAGCTTCAGAGTCAGGTTATCCAGATAAGATTTTTGCCTGCTTGCCAGATCTGAATTTTGATTGGCAAGGTGATCGACTTGATCCTGAACTGATGCCATGATCTTTTCTGCACTTCGAACAGTTGTTTCAAGAGCATCACGATACTGGTCTTTCATTTCTTCAACAAAGTTTTCCAATCCGTTTATCAGTATAATGGTACGTTCTTCAGCGGTCTCAAAAAACTGACGACGTTTGAGCATAAAAATACGGTTGACTTCCCATGCTATTTCGCCTAATTCCACCGCCAAATTGTTAAGAATTTCCTCTCTGCGACGATCCTGATAATCGCGGAAAAGATTGATTAAGAGTGAGAGCAAGATAATACCCAAGATGATGATGACATCAACTAGCGCAACAACACTGAAGGGGCTTGGAGCTCTTGTGCCTACTTGGTTCAGGGTTCCGCTCTGCCATAGAAACAAAAGATTCTCATTGCGCAGCTCAGGCTGTTGATTTAACAATACTCCGTAGGCCCAGGTTGCCCTTGAAAGCTCAAACCAGGTGTATAAGATTGGAAAGAATATGGCTATATTTCGAAGATATTCAAAATACTGGACAAAGGGGTAGACTCGATGCCACTTAATCGGAGTGTTTCTGCCCTCTTGGAGAAATCGATCACTGGCCAATGCCCCAAAAACATTCAAATTTAGCCAGTATCCTGAATCTTGATCTAACCAATCGCGGATTTGATCTAATGCCTGAATAATTGATGTCTTGATACCATATTGTTGGAGTTGAGTAAGGAACACTGTAATTCGTTCCTGGAGTTTTTGGATTTCATCAGCAAGCGAACTGGTTTTGGTCATAAAGGCCCCTCTATGGTTTTGGTTGAACGAATAGCCCTATTATACAAAATTCCTTATTTTCGTGAATACCAACGACAAACATTTTTAGACCTTTTTTATAACGAAAAGACGAAAACAAAGTATAATTTTTAGCAAAAACTGAGAAATTCAATCCTCATGACCCCCGAATACCAATTTCCTGTGCAATTGTTCCGAGAAAATTTTGAAAACAAAGCAATCCGGCCGGATGCCATACCCCAATATTTGGCTAGATTGACGATTGAAACCGCAAAAAATGATCATTGGTCTGCTTACCTCAGGCGTCAGAAACTCCACTACCAGATCAAGACTCTCAAGATCCTCAAACAAGCCGTGGCAAAGAAAGACCCCTTAACCATTAAGCGTTGGTACCTCCCCGGCCTGTTTGATGAAATCGGTTTTTTCGTGGGTGTTGAACTGGATATATTGGAAAGCATCGCTCCCAAGAACGCAAGCATGGGTATTAATCCACTTCTAAATCTTCAAAGGGGGATTCAGCGTTGAGCAATTGGTCTACTTCGCAAAACACCATCAATTTAGCAGGCTGGCTGTTTGCTGATCTACTCCTAGGTCTGTCCATGATATTTCTGCTTTCCAGTCCACCGCCGCCACCGACTCCGCCGCCCCTTACCCCAACCTTAACTTCCACTCCAACAGCTACCTCAACATCTACGCCCACCTCAACCCCTACCCCAAAAATAGACCGCAGCCTAAGTCAAATTGAAACTGCTTCCATCACCCCCGTTCCAACAGGTTTAGCGCCGGTTGGCCTTTCCAAACCGCAATGCTATAACCTTGAGCTGAAAGGGACAGATCCATCCGATGGAAGTGAGAAAGATGCTATTCTCAAACAACTCAACAGAATGCTGCCTAATAATCCTTCCTATCGTGCCGGATTGCTGTTGATTTGGGGACATGGTAAGAGCATTTATGATGGTCGGCGCATAGCAATGCGGGTCGGTGATGTAATTCAAGAAGCCTATCCACTCAGTTTTGCCAAAGTCAGTCGAAAAAGCTTGGGATACGACTTTGGGGATTACAAGCACGTCCAGGTTGAGGTTTATTTTTATACCGATTCCGAATGGACTGGTGGCCAACCGGTGCCTTGTGAGTTTACGGACTAAAAGAGCGGACTTCGCCTTCCTTACCGCCAAAGTTAATCTTCACCCGGTCTTCCAAAATAACTGCTTTGCCGGGCGATATCTCTAACATTCTGCCATCTCTCAAGGTTGCCGTCCAGCGTTTTTCAGATAGATTGCGCAGCCCCCACAAATTGGGATTGCTGGGGTTTTTGGTAACAGCTGCAATCGGTTTGGAAAAATCATACAAATTTCCCACGTGGTGAGGAAATAATTGGGTATCGTGATTCAGCATGATCACATTACCATCCAGTTTCAGTCGCATCGGCAAATGGATGATTTTATTGCAATGCCAGCAAATAAAACGTAATTTGTTCTTGATCTTTTCGACATCATAAAAGTTTTCTGCCCCACAGTTTGAACAATAAATTATCGCGTCGCGCAGTTTTATGAACGCTTGCCGCCATTCACTTTCTACCACCCGTCCGTTTTCCGGGTCTTTTATTCCGTCGGTAAAGGATCGTGTAAACAAATCTCTCAAAAATTTTGGGTAAATTGGCCAGTAAAGCAACGGGTTCTGCTGGTGATATTCCACAGGACGGTTAGAATCGTCTGACGGGTCAAAGATAAAAAGTGGTTGCTCCCCATACAATTTGCGCATGGCTGAAAGGTCAAAACAACGGATTTCATATTCGCGTTTGCCCTCAAGGGGGTGATGCAGCAGGAACATATAAAATAACAGAACTGCTAAAGAGAAACGGTCTGTTTTGATAGAAGGTTGTGCTTCGCCGCGCACCACTTCTGGGGCCATGAAGCGAGGCGTGCCCAGCACGCCGCTGTAACTGCGGCCGGTTATACCGACATTATCATTATCACAAATCAATACTTCTCCAGTATCAGGGTCAAAAAACACATTGCCAAAGGAAATATCACGGTAACATAAGCCTTTTGAATGGAGCTGCATGTAGCTGTCAGCCAATCCAAAGCCGGCGGTGCAAAGCGACCGAAAAGTGGGTTCAGCGCGCCTTTTCATTAAGTCTACCAAGCCCTTAAAGCGGCTCTCACGCAAAAACATGAGATAACCAAAAGGTTGATCTTTTTTCGAAAGTACCAATTCAAGCGGCCAGAGAAAGCGGTTGTCAGGTGCGCCTATTCGGATTAATTCTCTTAAAACCTCTAACTGCTCGTTGGTGGCGTTTTCCGAAAAATACCATTTTAAAGCATACCTGCGACCTTCCATTTCAACTTCATACACTTCACCTTGTCCACCACTCCCCAAAAGGTTAAGGACTTGGCAAGTTCGTCCCGATTCGGTAGTTAGTGTATTGTTAAGGATCCTGTCCATGTTATCTCCTTGGTAAAGAAAATATATTGCGGTAGAAATTATCATTTACCCCAAAGAGCATAATTTTACATCCGCCGCAGGCAACGGCTAGCAGGTCACCGCTTGGCGAAAAAGCCAGGGCATTAACCGGCTCGATATCCACCTTCAAACGCTGATCTTGATCATAAATATCGGGTAGAAAAAACCAAACACTTCCATCACCACAGCCAACCGCAAGCAAATCTCTTTTTGGATGAATGGCGATTCCCGTCACACGGTTGGGAAATTTTCGATAGTGTAGTTCCATACCTTTGGAAAGGTTGAAAATCTGTATCGTTCCATCTTCATAGCCGCTCACCAGCCAGTGTCCGTTTGCGCTGACAGCGGCTGCAGTGACTGGGGTCTCACAAGAACGCTCAGAAAAAATTTTTTCCCCTCTCTCGGAGCTCCAGATTGTTACAGAGCCATCTTCCCCACCTGCTGCAAGACGGCGGCCGTCTGGCATGTAAGCCAGTACCTTAACAGCCGATTGGGTCAGCCACTGACGCACTTTTTTACCTTCTGGCAAAGAGAACAACGTTATCAGAGCATCCTCCCCTCCAACCGCAATCTTACTGCCATCCGGTGCAAAAGAGACCGTGTTCAACCAATCGTTGTGTTTCCACAATAATCTTAAAGGCTTCCTGCTAACAGCATCCCACAAATGCAGGATACCATCTGCCGCACAGGAGATCAGATACCGTCCATCCGGTGAAAATGCGAGATCAAGAATTTCAAAACGATGTTTCTCCAGTTTGGTATCTTGACTACCATCATGGTAATGGATAAGTTGAATTTTCCGACCGTCGGCAAATGCCAGCATTTCATCTCTGGGAGAAAAAGCGATTTTTCCAACTGCTTCAAACTCTTTCTCAATGGTAAGCCAAGGAGTCTGGCCCTCGTCAGCCCAAACCTGGAGGGCAAGTCCATCTGTTTCGACAATCAGAATATCGTCCTGTGGAAGAACGATGGCATCAAGTGACTTAAATGCAGCAGCATCCCGACGCATCATCAAGCGACTGTCTGGAATTTCCCAAACATTTATAGTTTGGTCGCTGATTGAAATTAAGCGATTATCCGACAAAAACCTTACTCTCCGCAAAGAATCAGACTGCTCATCAATGTGCCTCGCAACAAATTCCGATCCCCAATTCCACAAAGATAGCCGTTGGCGATTATCCCCCATTGCCAGAAACCTCCCATTCGGCGAATAAGCCATCGTGAAAATCTGGCTTTGAACAGGTAAAACGCCCAACAAATCACCGCTCGCTAGATGCCAATTTTGAACTATACCACGGCTAGACGCGCTGATGAGTTGCTCGCTGCCGGGTTTAAAAGCAAGGCTCAGCACCGCTCCATCGGTGCTTTCCCACTGCCGAGCCGGCCAACCACTAATTGTTTCCCATAATACAATCTTGCCAGTCTCATCGCCGGATGCCAGAAAACGCCCATCCTCGGAAAACTCCAAGGTCCTAACAGATGATTCATGCAGCTCTAACATTTGAGAGCAATGTCCTTCATTAACCTTCCACAATTCAATTGCTCCATTCGGCAAACCGACTGCAAGCAATAGAGCGTTCGGAGACAAGGCTGCTGAAACAACCGCTGTTACAATCCAACCAAGGGGTAGAGCGTTGCCTTTGCGAAAGATGCCAATGCCCCCCGTGAAAACCAGTAGCAGGTGATCTTGGTCAATTCCAAAACCGGTTATAAACTGACCTTTTCCCCACTGCTTCTCCATGCCAACTTTTTCAAGAATTGGAGAGAATGCTATTCCTTGAAAAACGAGGGACGACTGATCAGGGGGATGAATAGGAGAAGAGGGATGCAGCAACCCTTCTAAACCTTTTTGCCATGTTTCAACAACTTGCCTGGCAAAGTCTTTGTCCCAGGCTTTTTTCTCGTGCAAAGATTTTTCCAAGTGGCTTAGCGTAAGTGGATCCGCCTGACTGCCTCCCAATTCCAAGATTTTGTCTAACACCCCTTCGTCTATGGACTTAATAAGTAAGAGAGCCAGCCGATCTCCACCAAAATAATCAAGGATTAACCCTATTAATTTTTGACGATCTTGGAGTAGATCACTCCCGAACTGACTGAATATCTGCTGAAGAACAAGCGCTGGATTTTTTGTCGGCGTCATCGGTATTTACTTGATCATCTCCAGGATAAATCATTGAGCGAAAAGCCAGACACGCTGTAATATCATCTCCGCTGCCCTGAGCCGAAACCTCATGCAGCCACTCCTCCAGCTTCTCCTCAATTAGTTTTATGCCGTATTTCTGAGCGAGGAAGTGATAATCCTGTCCAACTTTATGGAAATCTGCTTCACTTTTGTAAGAATTAGAATAGCCATCACTGGCAAGTAATATTAAAGCAGGCAGCGGTTCATGGGAGGAGAAAAATGCGGTGCGAATCTCTTTCCAAGCCTCTGGAGAGCACAGAGATGTGGTTTGGTTTCCTATTAACCGTTGATCCCTTGAAATTGGAGATGAAACGATACCTTTCTCGTCCACCAAGAGAATATCGCCATCACCCAGTTGAAGATAGATATGAAAGTTAGGGGAAAGCAGCGCAATTAATAAGGTGCTACCGTACTTGACCAGTAAAGACCCGATATCGAGAGATCCTTCAATAATATCCCGGCGGCTTTGATAGTCGTCTGTTACTTTTTGTACCCACTCCTTGACAATGATCTTTGGAAGTTCTTCCTCTGCCATTTGTTTAATCATATCCAATTTTAGATTGGATTGTTTGGCATGATTGTAGAATTTCAGGCAGGTATCCACCCCAACTTCAACAGCTAATTGAGCGCCAAGATCGCTAAAAGGGCTGTTCTGACTGCCGTGTCCATCCGCAACTGCCAGAATAAGCGGTTCTTCATTGTGGATTTTGAAGCAATCCTGACTTGTTTTGTTGTGCAATTGATGAACAGCGCCAGTTACGCTTTTTCCAATCAGACGCCAATTTTGTGAATAAATGGTGTTGTCCAACATTACACCTTACCAGACATCATCACCAAACTTCATCGGTTGAGCTTATATCAGGCGGGGGTTGTGGTATGGGTACATTTGTGGAAATAACACCACTTGACTGGCTGGCTGGTGATGAGGCAGATTGCAGGACAGCTGTAGAAACCCATTTAATGTACTTGACCAGTGTTTCCGGATTATTGGCTTGCAAGGGTTGAATTTCAGGATGACCGATAAATTTTTTCAATACATCCAGATTGGCATCGTTACCAATTGCAATAGCAATGCGCACTGCTTTCTTCCCCCAAGGCAAATCAAGCAATGTTTTCAAACCACTGGAAAAATCATCCGTAGGCTGTCCATCAGAGATCAAAACCAACACGGGTGGCAAAGCCCGCTCGGACATCGGCGGAATTTTTAACTGATCGGAAACCAGTTTTAGGGCGTGCCCCATATCTGTTTGGCCTGATGCGGTCAAGTCCTCCCAGTTAAACTGATCAACCGGAGTGGGTTGGGCAATGTGCCACTCCGCACCGTTAGAAAACTTAACAACCCTGACAAGCACTTGGGCAAATGGATTTTCCTGAGCAACTTTTCTCATATGAGGTATCGCCTCACGAATTGCATTGTTCAGGGATTCAATCTTTCCTTCATAAGACATAGAACCCGAACAGTCTGCAATCCAGATAAAATGCAAAGGCCTAGATGCTATTTCACCACCGGGACGTTTAATTTCCATTAGATCGAATCCTCCCTACGATTACTATTCTAGAATGGTTACAAACCGAAGATTGACTTTCCACCTTTTGATTAAGAATACAGTAATTATAACAAAATTATTCGTTTTTTGGTTTGAAAAATTAGTGTAACATTGTTTCTGTGAAATTCTGAACCTTGACAAAATTGAATAGTTTTACAAAACAGGAAACTGACCTGACTCACCAAAGCCGGAATACCTTTTTAGATAAACTGCGGATATTTTGCCCCAGATGGAAGGCTGCTACCACATCCGCACTACCAGCGGCAGCACAGAAAAACGGGTTGCAAAATCGTCATCGCGTGAAGAATTTTCACGCGTATATAAAAATTTTTTCAACGAGGTGTTTTTTTCGGCCCAGCGGGAACAAATGAATTTGAGGCCGTAAGCTGGTTGAGAATGGCAAGACAAATACGAGAGTTATTACACCAACTCTTTGGGAAAATTAACCGGAACGACTTATTTCAAGCGGTCTAACTGGTCCCGGTCTCGGATCACCAAAAAGGAACCAAACCGCAATGCAACTACTCCGTACACCGCATCCGCTACACCAAGTTTGCATTGTTCAGCCAGTTCAACTGCCGTCTGTGCCGTAGTTTAGTCCAGCAAAACCCAAACTTGATGAGTTAATGCTTTCACACTTTGCACATAGTGCAGGACATTTTCCTTTTTCTCGTCGCCTCTTGCCAGCACGGCACCCAATTTAGGCAGCAAGAGAATGGGAGAGACCATCGGCTCAAGGGACTGGCGAATTTATTCCAGAAAGGCCAAGCTTTCCCGACTGCCTTTTTCTCCGGTCGAAACGCATTGATCCACACGCTGGGATTTATCGTCACGGGGCTCATCCTCTCACCTCATCCAGCAGTTCGTCCGTTGTCCGTTGGGTTTTCCACTCCGGCAGGTTGCCGGCCTGATAGAGAGCCTCCCACCAATCCTGTTCAGGCGGTTCGGGAACCGGCTCGGTGGGGATAAGCAGCCCCGCAGGACGCCCACAAATGTACACCACGTTACGCATTCCCCGCTGGACATTGCGGACAATCTCTACCGTTTTGGCTTTGAGCGTCCGTATTCCTACGTATTCGGGCATAACCGCCTCCAATGCAATATAGTAGTCCTGAAGTTCAGACATGAGTTCGGACAGGGTGTTGAACAAGGGCGATAAACGCTGCGAAAACATCATCGAAAATGGCACGGCGGTCGGTTTTGGAGATAGGCCATTTCTGTTTCAGCAGGATAAATAAACCCGAATAGCGTCTCCACTTCTTGCCCTTCTTTTTGTTCAGTGAACCGGGCAACCGGTCTTTTTCAAGCACCGGCTCATTTTCAGTCAGGACCTCACCATAGAGATGATCGCGGATAGCCTCACCCAGCATCAGAGCGATGGCATATACCAGGAGCAAGAGAGCCAGCATCTTTTCCATGTAGGTTTGTTGTTTATTCATCAGTTTGGTCATGTCCAAAAGGCTTTTCAGGTCGCGGAAACTTTCTTCAATCTTCATACGGGCAAAGTAAATCCGCAAACCTTCTTTTGCTTCGAGGTCAGTCATGACCCACATGGCTTCTGAAAATCCCTTTTTCCACGTCCCGATCAGATTGACCCGCACTTTGCCCATATACCACACCCCTGGATGGATGACGGTCTCTCCCGGTGCAATGGTTAGTGTGACCTCCTTACCATCTTGATCATAGAATTTGGGCGGATGATTTCTCAAATTCAAGCGGATGACAAAATGAAGCCGTTCTTTCTCCAATCGGAGCAGCAATTCCAGGTAACTGAACTCTCGATCCAGCACTAAGGCACGCTCCCCCAACAGGTCTTTCAAACCTTCAAAAGCGCGGAAGTGGTTCAAATTGCGCGAATCGCCATTTTCGGCAATCGTCCTGGATGAATAGGTCACCAATCCACACGGGATGGCTCGCCCACGATACGGCGTAGCCAACACCATCGCCCAGAAACCTCTCCTTTTGCCGTCTTTCAGCTTCCCTACATACGGCGTTTTCCATGCCTGCGGTCGTTCAATTTCGGTCGGGTCGCCGATCACAAAGTCGGCTTCCTCTTGAAATAATCGCCATAGATTTTCTCGCGGATCGGTGACCTTCAGAAATCGTTGGATACGTTTGTAGCTCGCTTCCCTGTTGCCCGGCATCTTTGCTGCTATATCCGTCAATCGTATCGATTGGGCTGCCAGAATGGCTTGTCCGATCTCGGCTGCACCTCATCAAATAATTGCTGCATAAATCGCTGAATCTTGATAAACTTGTCCATGAAGCCTCGAGATTGGTGGTTTTCTTGTGGAAAATCAAGTTTACCAATTCTTGAGGCTTCTCTCTTTCCTTTTGTCCGATCTCATGTCCCAACATCAGCCTCTTGAAAACTTCATACTTGACTTTGACCTGAACTTTCTCTATAATCTGTTCTAGAACTCTAGAATTCCAGAACAATAATAATGTCTAACCGAACGATCCCCCGTTATGTGCAAATTGCCAACGCACTGCGCCGGCAGATTGTTCAGCACTCGCTTTCTGCCAATCAAAAACTGCCCAGTCAGCGAGAATTAGCCGATCACTATCGCACAACGCTCTCTACCGTCCGCCAGGCGATCCGCCTTTTGGAAGAAGAAAACCTGATCCGCACCGAACACGGCAGCGGTTCTTTCGTCAATCCGTCTTCTTTTCAAGAAAATTCCATTCAACTGCTCGGATTTTCCAGCGAGATGAGCCGGCATAACCTGGCCGTTGAAACGGAGCTGCTCTCCGTCAATTACCCGGTATTGAATGTGGAGATCAGCCGGCTGCTGCAACTTCCCGTCAAACAACCCCTGGTGCAAATTAACCGCTTGCGAGTTTTCCGCGGCAAGCCGATTGTCTTACAACACTCCTATCTTTCGCACCAATTTGTGAACTGCGCGCAAACCTATCAACCCAACCTGTCATTATACGAACACCTGCAGCAGTCGGCTGGCGTGCTGATCACCGATGCGCGCGAAATTCTCAAACCCGTTCTGCTCAACGAGGAACAAGCCTCTCTGTTGGAGCGTCAGCCAAACGAGCCGGCTTTGCTCTCCATGCGGGTCAGCTTTCACCTCAACGCTTCGCCAATTATTTATGACGAAGCCTTCCTGCCAGCCGATTCCTTCGTTGTGACTGCTGAACGATTTGGCACGCGCACCCGCTATCAATTTCACCTCCTTTCGCATGAAAACTCTGATATCCTGTCCCTTCTCCTTCCACCTTCTGAACCGACTTTTTAGGGATTAGTGAATGATGCAGCCTGTTTTGGAAGTAAAAGAGATAGTTAAGCAGTATCCCGGCGTCTTGGCGGTTAACCGCGCTTCGCTTTCCCTTATGCCGGGAGAGGTTCACGCATTAGTTGGAGAAAACGGCGCCGGTAAATCTACCCTGATCAAAATCATGGCCGGTGTCGTCCGTCCAGACTCGGGCAACCTTTTTCTCAACGGAAAGCGGCTGGAACTGACCAGTGGATTGGATGCTTATCGTTACGGCCTGTCTTTCATCCATCAGGAGCTTAACCTCATCCCCTACCTCAACGGAGCGGAAAATATCTTTTTAGGTCGTCCGTATCCAACCAACCGCTTTGGAATGGTTGCCTGGGAGACGCTCTTTAATCGTGCCAAACAGATTCTGTCTGAGCTGGGCGCCGATACGCCGGTGGATGTGCCGGTCAGCCGTCTTTCACGCGGTGGTCAGGCAATGATTTCGATTGCCCGAGCCTTTGCCGGCGAAGCGCTGATTTTTGTGATGGACGAACCTACCGCTTCATTGAGCGACGAAGAAATTCGTCATTTATTTCAGGTAATTCGTCAGCTCAAATCGCGCGGCAAAACCATTCTCTATGTTTCTCACCGTCTGAATGAAATTTTTGAAATCAGCGACCGCGTCACCGTGATGCGCGACGGCAGCGTGATCGGCACCTTCGCCATTCAGGAAGTAACCCAAACCGACCTCATCCGCAGCATGATCGGCCGCGAGCTCAAGGAAAGTATCCCTCCTTCTTATTCTGCACCGGGCGAAATTATTTTAGAGGTGCGCAATCTGAAAGGAGGCATTGTCCAGGGGGTATCCTTTGAGGTGCGCGAAGGCGAAATTGTTGCGCTGGCCGGTCTGGTAGGCGCCGGGCGCAGCGAAGTGCTGCACATGCTGTACGGCGCAGCCCAACCCGAAGGAGGTGAAATCCGGCTCTTTGGAAGGAGATTTCAACCCCGCAGTCCGGCGGACGCCATTCGCGCCGGCATAGCGCTGGTCCCAGAAGAACGCCGCACCCAAGGGCTGATCTTGAACCGCGCTATTCACGAAAACATCTCTTTGCCGTTTTTACGCACGTTCACCTCCGCATCCTTTGTACTGAATGCGGCACTGGAAACAGCTGCTGCACAAGGCGTCAGCCGCCAGGTCAACCTCAAAGCCGTTTCCCTCAAACAAAAAGCCGCACAACTTTCTGGAGGAAACCAGCAAAAAGTGGTTTTTGCGCGTTGGTTGTTGAAGCGTCCCCGTTTATTGCTGCTGGATGAACCAACCCGCGGCGTAGATGTTGGAGCGCGTTTTGAAATTTACCGCATTATTCGCGAACTGGCCGCAGATGGAATGGGAGTCGTGTTGGTGTCTTCAGACTTGAGCGAGGTGTTAGGGCTGGCCGACCGAATTATCGTTCTGCGCGAAGGCCGTCAGATTTCCGAAATCAACGCATTACAGGCTTCTCAAGAGATGGTTTTACACGATTGTTACGGAGGAAGAAAATGACCAAAGAACAGCCCCTTACCAGTGTGCAACCACCCCAAATTCCTATAAAAAACGCTGCGCCTGCCCTCTGGCTGCGCAGATGGGGTACGCTGTTCGGTTTTATGGCATTGATTTTTGTCTTTTCCCTGCTGCGTCCCACTACCTTTTTGACCTTTCGCAATTGGAGTAATATCATCGAACAGGTGGCTACGCTTGCAATTGTTTCGGCAATGGTCACGATTGTCATGGTCACCGGTGATTTTGACCTTTCTGTGGGCACGCTTGCCAGTCTGGCCGGCGTAGTCACAGCCGATTTGATGGCAAACCGCGGTTGGCCGGTTTTGCCTGCCTGTCTTGCAGCCATGACGGTAGGCGCGCTGGGTGGTTTGATCAACGGGGTTCTGGTTGCTTACGGCGGTCTTTCCGCCTTTGTGGCTACGCTGGCAACCATGACCGCTTACGGCGGAATGGCACTGCTGTACACCAACGGAGCAACCATCTTTTCCAACATTCCCGAAACCTTCCGCTGGTTGGGGCAAGGATCACTTGGGGTTATTCCTGTCTCGGTCATGATCATGGCGTTGGTAGTATTCATCGCCTGGCTGCTGATGGAGCAGACCGTGTTTGGCAGGCAGTTGTACGCCATCGGCGGCAACCCGCAGGCCTCTTATCTGGCCGGCATTCCCGTCCAGCGCCTGCGCCTGACCGCTTTCATGCTTTCCGGTTTAGGCGCGGCCCTCGCCGGGATTATCCTCACCAGCCGGCTCTTTTCCGCTCATCCGCAAGCCGGTAATCCCTTTATGCTTAATGCTGCCGCGGCAGTCTTTCTTGGAGCAACTGCCTTTCGGGAAGGTGAGCCGCATGTCCTCGGAACGCTGTTGGGCGTGCTGATCATGGGCGTTCTCGGCAACGGCATGAACATCCTCGGTGTGAATTCATACGTCCAATCCATTCTGACCGGAATGATTATCATCTTTGCCGTCCTTCTATCCAGTTTATCCCGCAAAAGGTCAATCCAGCTATGAACCGGATTACACAGGCATTTGAGAAAGCCAGAAAAGAAAACCGCATCGCGTTGATCGGCTATCTTCCAGCCGGTTATCCAGATTCATCCTCCTTCTTGAAATTAGCCGAATGCGCTTTTGAAGCGGGGTTGGACATGCTAGAGATCGGCCTTCCGTCAAACAACCCTTACTTTGATGGAGCGATTATCCGCAGGGCGATTGAGAAGTCCATTCAGCACGGAATCAATGTGGAAACAGCGCTTATTCAAACCCAACAACTGCTTCAACATTCCCATCGAACCGCCACCCTTATTTTTTACCCGGATGTCCTCAGCCAGATTTCCTACCACTGCTTACTGGAGCAATGCTTGCAGGCTGAAGTTGCCGGCATACTGCCGGTGGGGGTGCAATTAGCGGATTGGTTGAAGATGGCCGATCAGGCAAAAAGACAAGGAATTGCCCCCATCGGATTCCTTTCTGCAAACATGCAAAGGCAGGCAGTCATGCAAGTCATCAATGCTGCTGAAGGTTTTTTGTACCTTCAAAGCCGCAATGCGCCAACCGGAAGCGAGGGAGAATTCGGTGATCAGATCGGCCGCCGGATTGAAAGGATTCGAAAAATTACAGGCAAACCGCTGCCTGTGGCTGTTGGATTTGGCGTGCGTTGTTCTGAAGATGTGGAACGCCTGCGCAGAATGGGCGCGGATGGCGTGATTGTCGGCACCGCATTTGTACAAGCAGCTGAACAGGGCTGTGCCGCGTTACAGGACCTGCTTTACAGCCTTTCCCAGGCAGCTGTTTCTTCATAAGGAGCAGTAAAAATGCAAACCGTAATTGCCCTGGATATTGGGACAACAGCCGCCAAAGCGGCGGTAGTAGATTGCAATGGGAAAATTTATGCCAGCGTTTCGGCAACCTATCCGCTCTTCAAACAAGGTCCTGAAGTAACACAATCCCCCAGCGATTGGTGGCAGGCCACCCAACAGTGTATTCGCAGCCTGCTGGATGCCTATCACAAAAAATCGGAACTTTCAGCCGTCGTACTGACCGGTCAAATGCAAGATTTGATTCTCTTGGACAGTCAAAATGTGCTTGCACCAGCGATCCTGTATTCCGATTTACGCGCCGTTCAAGAAGCAAACCAGATTTACGAACAGATAGGCGAGGAAACCCTCATCCGGGTTACCGGCAACCTGCAGGATGCTTCCAGCCTGCTGGCAAAACTCCTCTGGCTGCGGGAGCATTCGCCGGAATTCTACACATCCGCCGAGAGGATTCTGATCGGCGCACATGATTACATTACCTACCGTTTATGCGGAGCAGCGGTAACCGATTACACCACCGCATCAACCACCGGTTTGTTTGATCTTAACCGCAATCAGTGGGCCGAAAGCCTGATGACCCAACTGCAACTGCGCTGTGATTGGCTGCCGGATTTGCTTCCTTACGAACAGCCGGCCGGCAGGGTCAGCAGATCGGCTGGGGAAGCAACCGGTTTGCCGGAGGG
The DNA here is from genome assembly GCF_034432615.1 of Bellilinea sp. Lineage (GTDB taxonomy): Bacteria > Chloroflexota > Anaerolineae > Anaerolineales > Anaerolineaceae > Bellilinea. Next base: position 26,657 of record NZ_DAOUBL010000330.1, read on the forward strand.
CCTGCCGGTTTTTCACGGTGTTGGAGATGCGGCGGCAGCGACCATCGGCGCAGCGGCCGGTGAAGGCAGCTGCTGGTATGTATATCTGGGCACTAGCGGATGGCTGGCAGCAGTCTTCGACTCCCCCCCGGTTGACCCGCGCAGCGGCATCTTCAACTTGCGTCATCCGGATGGAAAACGGCTGATCTTAATCGGCCCGATGCTCACGGCGGCCGGCAATTTCGAGTGGCTTGCCCAACAGTTTGGCGGTTTAGAGAGCAGCACCGCTTTAGAAAACCTGACAAGTTATGAAAAGTTGACGCATTTAGCCGCAAAAGCAGCCCCCGGCAGCAACGGCGTCTTATTTTTGCCGTACCTGAACGGTGAGCGCTCCCCCTTTCGAGACCCCAACGCGCGCGGTGTATTTTTTGGGCTGTCCCTTTCCACTGCCCGTCAGGAGATGTACCGTGCCGTGCTGGAAGGCGTCGCTTTTGCTATGCGAACGATCCGCGATAGCATGCCTTCGGAACATGCACCCCAGCGGTTGAGTTTGGTCGGCGGAGGAGCACGTTCACTCCTATGGGGACAAATCTTTGCCGATGTATTTGACTGTCCGGTGGTTATACTGGCCGACCCGGGTGAGGTAGGAACACGCGGCGCCGCTCTGGCGGCCGCCAAAGTTTTGGGCTGGCAGCCCAACTTAACCCCTGCGGATTACTTTCCCATCGAACACACCCTGTATCCGATCCGCGAAAATGTCACCTGCTACAACCGCCTGTACCCAATTTTTAGTTCGTTATATCCTCACCTCAAGAGCAGTTTTCAGGCTCTTGCATCCTTATCCCTGTAATCCAACCGGTCAAACCGGAGGAGAAAACTTTTAACTCACAAAAGGAGGCAGCTATGAAAATAAATGTTTGGCAAAAAGGCTTCTTCTTGGCGATTTTGGTGATGCTTTTGACGGCCTGCGCCGGGCCCGCTCCCTCTCCCAACGCACCCGCTCAAAGCCAGACCAAAACAATTGCCGTCGTCACACCCTACATGGCCAACGAAACCACCAAATATGTGATTGACCGCTTCAAAAGCGAAGCAGAGGCCAAGGGCTGGCGCGTCACCGTCACGGATACTGCCGGAGATTTCAATTTGCTGGTCAGCCGTATTCAAGACGCTGTGGCCCAAAAAGTGGACGCAATAGTTTTGGGAATGGGCGACCCCGCTCAGATGACCCAAGGTCTGGAAGCGGCCAGTAAAGCCAACATCCCTGTGTTCGGGATTGACGCGGGCAATGCACCGGGTGTATTGGTCAATGTGACTTCCGACAATGCCAGTCTGGGAAAACTTTCGGCAGAAACATTGGTCAAGGCAATTGGGGCTAAAGGAAATGTCGTCATGTTCACCCACGACCCGCACCCCGGCGTGCGCGCCCGCGCAGCCGCTGCGGCGGAAGTCTTTTCCGCTTATCCTGAAATTCAGGTGATCGAAAAGAAGCACATTGAAGTGCCCGGACCACTGGATAATGCGCGCAAAATCACCGAAGATTTGCTCACCGCGTATCCCGAATCAGGCTCTATTGCCGGTATCTGGGCTGGTTGGGATGAACCTGCTTTAGGAGCGGTCCAGGCCATGCTTGCCGCAGGACGAAACGAAATTAAAGTCGTTGGGATTGACGGAACCGATTTTGCCAAAGCCGAAATCAAGAAGCAAGGACCTTTCATTGCATCGGTTGCCCAGGATTTTGATGCCATGGCCGCCAAAACGACAGAGATTATGGAGGCTTATTTCAACGGCGTGAAACCCCAGAGCGAATCCGTTCTGATACCCGGTCTCTTGCTGACTGCTGAGAACATTAAATAGAGCGGGAAATTCTGCCTTCCACTGCCTCGGCGATTGATATTTATCTTCAAGAAACGTGTCCTTCCCAGATTTTTGCTGGGGAGGACACGCTGTTTTTGGGATGCGTAGTTTTCTGGACAGGCTGCTCAATCCCATGATTGGATCATCACTTTGGTTAAGGTTCGGAGTTTTACAGAAATATTGTTACACTAAACGAAGTTTTGAGAACGACGTTGAGTTGCTTTCATAAAAAATGCGCAACAAAGCGAACAATCAAATGGTTCGTTCGGCGGTACAAGGCGGTAAATTCTTCCAGCGCGGCGCGGTAGCGCGCCACCGTGCGGGGACTGGAAGGGTTGAAAGGAAGTCATCTATGGGGTTCATGCTATTTCCCATGGATTGAATAGTTCCACACCGCAGTGGAGAAAGTCCGTCGTGTTACGGGTGATCAGCGTCAGATGGTGTGCGAGTGCAGTGGCAGCAATCAGGCTGTCCATGACGGGTATCTTGCGTCCTTGCCGCTCCAATCGCGCCACCAGTTCACCCCAACCGATCATCGTTGGAACGTCCAGCGGCAGGATGCGTCTGTCGAAACGCGGGATCAACTCATCCACCAGCCAGGTACGCAGGACTTCTTTGCGCGGCGAGTCGTCAAGCCGTTCGATTCCGTGCTGAATTTCTCCCAGCGAAAGCACACTGAGATACAGTGTATCTTCCTCCGCCTGAGCCAGCCAGCGCACCACCCGCTCCTCCGGCTGACGGCGGGTGAATTCGGAGAGCACGCAGGTATCCAGCAGGTAGTTCATCGCAAATCTACCTGGCGCGGCAAGCTGGTATCCCGCTCAATGGGAAGCTCCGATCCGGCCAGCGGGGATTGCAGCAGGAACTGCGCCAGGTTGCCTCGCGGAGCGGTCAGGCGGCGGTACTCCTCGTAAGAAAGCAGCACCACCACCTTCTTGCCGCGCCGGGTAACGATCTGCGCGCCGTTGCGCAGGGTGCGCTCGACCAGTTCGCTGAAGCGGGCTTTGGCTTCTTGCAACTGCCAGATATTCATATCACACCTCCTATCTAACCAGTCTGACCAGTTAGATTATATCCCACCCCCACCCGAAATACAACTGCCCAGCCATGATGAAAGCACTTTTTGAGAGAGCTAAAAAAACCTTGTGCGACACAGTTTAGACTCGTTATTACCTACGAAAGTGGGCATTTTGAGGGCATTTTCGGGGGTTTAGCGTCTTACTCGAGTTTAGACAAAAATGTGAGCAGTCTTGCCCTTGAGCAAAAACGCCCTTTGGTAGAAACTGGGAATTTTGAACGCAAAAATTCCAAGCAAAGAGAACCTCAACTATCTTATCAAATTTCATCGAGCGGTTTATGTGTGCATCTTTCGGTAACGCTGCGACGCTCTTTTCGATTCACTGGATGCTCTCCTGTCAGGTAGGACATTTACTTCTTTTGCCTACTTGAGCCAGCGCAAGCGCTTTCAACGTTATTGGCCGATCCTGTATGCGGCAGTAGAAGATGGGCAGATTGATGCTGAAGCCTTGCACCGACTTCTGTTCGGTCAACTGCCACACAAAGGCACCTGAGTCTTCCCGCTGGATAGCTCAAGCTAGGCGCGTCTGCGCAGATGCGTGCTGGAAGACCTGCAGTGTGTCTTTCAGGCTTTGGGTGGTGTGGGTGGCGGCAATTTCACAATTGGCTGCCCTTACTCCCTGCTGGAATGGCGTGCTGAAGCCCATCCGAGCTGATCGCTGCCGCTTGACGTGCGGCGTATTTAAAGCGGACAAACAGCGCAGGATGTTGTGTCCACCCTGATACTTGCGCCAAGAAAAAACGGTTTGTCTAAAATCGTTATGAAAATATGCGTGGCACTCGGTGTCTTTCATGCCGCAGACCACTTCATAGTTAATCGTTGTTAATCGTTCCCCATTCTTTGGCAACGTCTTCAGCCGTGTGCTGAATGGTAGCCTGTTTTCCGATCAACACGACTTCATCCCCTAGCTGCACACCATCCAATTCATTCAGTTTTGAGGTTAGTGATCGGTTGTTTAAGCAGCCGAATTATCTCGATTCAAATTTTAGTTGGCAAAAATTTAAGAGATCACAACGATGGTCTTTTGAACCAAATCGAGAATCTAAAGCCGGTTTGCCAGTAAAAATTATCATTTGCACTGACCATTTCCCAACCGTCTTGCCCCAATTTAGCGATTTTGCGCATTACCCAATCACGCCAATCTCCTTTTCGATCTACTACTGCATTTTCTGCATTTACTCCATAAGGGGTGAAATAAAATACCTTAACTCCTTCTTCCGTGAAGACTAACTGTGCATGTTCCCATTGTTGCATTTTTCACTCCTTAGCCATTTGTCATGTTAGTGTAACATTGTTTCTGTAAAATTCTGAACCTTAAACAAAGTGGTAAGTCAGAAGTATCCTGTCGGTTCGCAAAACAAAACAGGAAACTGACCTGACTCACCAAACCGATTATACGTCTTTTGAAGAATTCACGGATGTTTTGCACCAATTGAAACACCGCCGCCGCATCCGTACTGCCAGCGGCAACACTGAAAAAGGATTACCTACTCGGCAACGCAGTCCCAAGAACAATCTTCCCTATTTCTGGAATACTACGTTTTCTTTGAGATCAAAGTGGCTCAATCCTACCACTTCATCGCCAGATGAATTGCGATGCAATGAAAAAACGGGATTTTCGTGCAATACGCGCTCAAAGTCGCTGAAACTGAATGGAAAAAATTCGCCACTATTCGATAGGTCAGAGAGCAGGAAGAACTTCTCGGGGGCGTTTGCCAGCAAGCCCATAAGCAGCCAACTACACAGTTCCGGGCGCCCAATAGTTTCTGGCGGACAGGGCCGGTAAACTTTTTCTGAAATACTCAGCAATCCCCAATCGGTGATGGTTTGTAAAACTCGTTCAGTGGCGCGCCGCATCGTGGTCTGATTGCTGTGGTGTTCAAGTACTCTTCCGATCACATCCTGCTTATAAAATTCCCCCTGAAGGCGGAGCAGGCGACCGCAAATTTGGGCTGTTTGACGAAAGTTAGGAAAAACAAACAAAGCCATACCCCAATGCAGTGCACGGCGTTCTTTGAGTGTGAGCTGAGGAAAAAGATTCAGGGCTTCCTGCTGAAGATATTGAGCGCTTTTATCTTTTGGAAACCACAGCCAGGTGATAATGTTGGCTGTACGGCGGGAGGAATCGCCGCGCAACCCTTGTCCTTCCAACCACGGACGAAGAAGACTTGGAGACTGGTTTTGCACAGCCAGTTCCAGAGCACGTTCTGCCCATTCATAGCGTATAAAACGTTCAAATATTGGCATTTGACCTCTTATCTTGGTTATTTTCCTAAAACAGTTTCCAGTAATCGGGCGGCTACACCGCGCACTAAAATATCATGCCATTTTTGATTCATATAACCGCGCAGACAACTATAGCAACTGGTATCTGGCGCACATCCTTCACACTGAGCTACCCGTTTATGGGCCGATTCCAGCGCCGGTCGCAGATGATTATAGATCAATTCTACATGCCCTGAACCACCGGGGGTGGTATCGTAAAGCAGGAATGAGGGCTGACCATCCTGAAAGAAAATCACTCCATCCACATCATCGCGAGGAATTTCAAGCGCGTCGCTGGCGCCATTGAGGATTGCATACAGGAGGGAGTAAATTTCACTTTCACCGAAAATCTGCATTGAAAAGCGAATTTGCAGGACATCGGTCATAAAATGATGCCCGAGGTGATACGTTTTCAAAAGACCACTGCATTTTTGTTGAGTTGACGGATTGGTATGTTCTCTTGGATTGTTTCGATTAGAGGGATCGATTTCAGCAGCCCAGCCGCAAACCGAGCATACCCGAAAACCTGATCCATAGCCGTTGTTGACCAATCCTAAATAGGCGTTACGTGTGTACCCTTTGAAGACCTCTACGCCAGAGTCAAAAAGAGGATCGGGATAGACACTGCGCGGGTCGAATGTCAGCTGATCACGGTTGGGCACAATGTAATTGGCAAGGTACACCCGGCTGGCGTAAATGCGTTCCGGCGGGTTTTCACCGGGGATGTCCGTTTTGGCTGCCGCGATAAAGCCGTGTTCTGGTACTAGATATACGCCGCCGGTTTCTCTTGTATTTTTAAGTATTACTCCACAAATACACTGCGTGATTGGGGTTTCGCCGGGGGATATGTTAATGCGCTTACAACTTTGGCAGATGGCATACCGATACGGAACCGGATCTTTGCCCGGCAACCGCTTGATGCCCTGGCTGTACCAGATTTTTCCCGCCGCAACCACCTGACCGCCGGGTGCAAATTCGGAAATGGCTTGCTTTAGATCGCGTTGAAGTTCAATTTTATCGGCATCTGGGATGCGAAGATGGTCGGTTTGCAGACCTACCACATCGGTGGGGAAACCATATTTCGGGAGTACGTTTTTGGAACCGAGGTAGCCGAGCAAGTCGCGGTTTCGGATGGTATCTTGTACTCGCTGGTATTGTTTGGTTAAATCGTAATTGGGTCTTTCTTTGGATTTTTCTTCTTCCTCCAACCGCTTGAACTCCTGTAATTCACCGGTCAGCGTCCGGGCGGCGTTATCGAACACCGCTTCTTCGGAATCGATCAGATAAGACAGCCAACGCCAATCCTCTATGCCCAATCGTTGGCGTAATTCGGGGTCCTCGGTGGGTGTGATGCGCTTGAGGGCGGCTTGCAACTCCGGCGGATGCTTGTGGAGATAGGTCTTTAAAAGTTTCATCCCATCCCGAGCGGGATCCTGGGGAGCAAAGAAGTCGCCGGTGCTGCGGTACTCCCAACCATAGGATACTTTCACCCAGCGCAGAAAGGCAGCGAAGGCCACCGAATGCAGATGCCGGCGGATGATTTTATCATTTTTGAGCGGTACAATGGGTGGTCGGATTTTTCCGGCAATCATACGTTCCGGCTCAGCATAAAAGGTCAAGTCGTGCTGCCGGCGTTGAGCAAAGGTAACCACCATTGCCACGCTGTCACTGCGCCGCCCGGCGCGCCCGGCGCGTTGGATGTAATTGGCGGCGCTGGGCGGCACATTCCGAAGCAGTACGGCGTTCAAGTCGCCAACATCCACGCCCATCTCAAATGTGGTGGAACAACTCAGCGCATTGACTTTGCCGACAATGAATTCCTGCTGGATTGCAGCGGCTTTGGTGGAAGTCCACTGGGCGGTGTGTTCCATTGCCTTTAACACAACCGGCGCTTCATTCTGGTATTGATAGCGATACAGGTTATCGCGAATAACATGTGCTTGCTGAGCTAGAGGTTGAAGGGTCCCTTTACAGCCGTAGGTTGGACAAACCCCGTTCACATCAAAAGCGGTCAAATTTTGACAGGTGTCGCAAATCGCCCAGACAGAAAGGTCGTCGAAGGTGGGTATGACTTCCCACATTTTATGACGCAGGCGATAAAGCACACCAACCCGTTCTTTGGTTTCATCTTCAAGCCAGTTGCCGCCTGTTCCTGAGATAAGGTATCTCCATAACCTGCTGAGCAATTGACTGGCCTGCTCAATCGATTCTATCGATGGGATTCTTTCTCCTTTTTTCTTTGCCAGCAGACGCGCCAGATAATCGCGCCGGTTGTTGTTGAAGCGTTCGGAAGGCATCCAGCTGTAAATGCCAAATTTCGAATAATTGGCTGCAGTATATTCGCGCACATAAAATAACCGGGCGCGAGGGCGAAATTCATTCCTTTTTTGTTCATTGTCGAGAAGATGAATATCCTCATCTTCCAGCAAAAAGGAAACAGCCCCTTGCCGCCGCAATGTGTTGAGCAGGATGGAGATAACCCGGTAGGCTTCTTCTGAAGAGCAGTTCCACGGGGCGCGCAGCAATTCCTGGGGCGGCTGCCAGCGCGCCGAGCGGAAAGGGCGGAAGTAAAGCAAACCGACACCCTCCAGTCCGAGGCGCTTATCCAAGCCGCTGAATTCAAGCATCAGCCAGGTAGCAATCGTCAGGCGTTTATCGCGCAGCGTATCCTCCTCCTCCGAAAACACATTGGCTCTCTTGGCGTAGGTCAGCAGGAGATCCATCCAATCCGAAAAGCGAAGGGGTTCTTCATCGGAAAGATTCTTAAGCGACTCCACCATGAGGCGGCGGCGCAACTGGCGTTCCTGGGCGCGCTGCAGGAAAGGAGCAAAGAAGGCTGCCCGTTGACGGCTATCGGTGAACACCAGAAGTTTACGTCCCCCGCCCGGGTAGTCATGTTCGGGTGAACCTTCTTTCGCTTCCGGCACATCACGGTACAGCGTGCCAGCCAGAACGCTGACCGGTGCGTCCTGACCGGTGAGGAAGCGGAAAATCACCCCTCCTTTGGCGTAGGTGGAACAGGAAACACAACGTTCCAAAGTGTGCTTATTTCTCATTTCTACGCGAGCGATGGAGCGCAAGGGAACACCGCAGCGGCAAGGCGTTCTCGGGCCGGGGTCAAAAATTGCCCCACAGCGCGGGCAGATTTGGGCTTCTTCGGTTTTTTCGTCTGCTTCTCCGCTGACGTCCATCTCGCCTTCGACCAGCGCATCTTCATCTACCTCAGTGGCTTCCAGCGGCTTCAGGACGAAATAACGCAAGGAACGGGCTTGCAGTTCATTCTCATAAATGACGCTGTTTTGGATTAGGTAGATTTGTTCCTCATCGCGCGGGTTGGTCGGCGAAAATTCGTTTTCGGGCAACAGGCACCCTTCGCGTTCATCGCCAATCAGATAGCTGGTGCCGCAGCGGGTGCAGTTGGCCAGCTCAAAAACGCGGCTGCCGCAATGTTCGCAAAATTTCTGGCGCGTGAGAAATAGACGTGGTTTGCTTTCTTGCCGGTGAGCGGGATGCGATTCATTCAGGCAGACGAAGGCGCCTTCCAGCGCGCGGGCAAAAAGGTGATAGCGAGCCGGCAGCAAGGGGGGTTTATCCTTGCGCTCACGGGCAAGAATGGCGGCCGAGATCAAATTGGCAAGTGCCTGCTGAGCCTCGCTTTCCGGCAGGTCGGGCAAAACCTGCTGCGCGGCTTCATCTAAAGGCAACGGCTTTTGCTGCAGCAAACCACGTAGAAGATGAACCCGCTCATCTCCGCGCAGTATTTCGTATAAAAATCGAGGAAGCGGTTCTTCGGCGCGTTGAGCGGATCGAAGCGCACCTCCGGCCAGCCTGGGGTCAGCCTCCGGCAAAGCGGAGGGCAACGCAGCGTTGGGATTTTGGCGGTATTCTTCGGCCAGGCTTGCCAGACGGGCATACAGTTCCGCAGAGCCGCGTCCCCAGGCTTCAGACAGGCTGCTTTGCGGCTCTCGCTGCCCAAAGATTACATCTTCCGGGTCAAAGTCCAGATTGAAGATTTTATGAGCAAATTCGCTGATTTGAGCGCGTACGGCAGGGATGTCTTCACCCAGGGTGGCGCTGACCGCAAAGGCTTGCAGTTTCTTTTGCCCCCCGCCGGTCACGCGGTCTTGCAGACGGCGAAGCAGCATGGCGATTTCGGTTGCCTGCGCACCGTCGTAGGCATGCGCTTCATCCAGTACGATGAAGCGCCAGTGTTGACCGGTTTCGCCATCAAAGAGGGCAGTATCCGCCGGGCGCAGCAATAAGTATTCCAGCATGGCGTAATTGGTGAGTAAAATTTGCGGCGGCCGTGCCTGCATTTCTTCGCGGCTGATGAGTTCGTTTTCCGGTGGTTCTTTACCTTGATTGATTTGCTTGTAAAATTCCAGGGCTTTGTCATAAGTCGGTTTCGTGTCACCCACGTAACGCCCAAAGGTGATTTGAGGAAATTCTTTCAGGTAGCCGCGCAGGCGCTCCATCTGATCGTTGGCGAGGGCGTTCATGGGGTAAAGCAGTAAGGCGCGCACGCCGGGTTGTTCCAGCGTTCCAGCTGCTTCCTCACGCGCCAGAGCATCCAGAATTGGAATTAAGAACGATTCGGTTTTGCCGCTGCCCGTTCCGGTGGTGATGACCAGATTACGGCCTTCGCGCGCCTTGCGGATGGACTGCTCCTGATGCCAGTAAAGCGGACGGTCAGGGCGCAACCCCCCATCGTGATGACAGAAAGCGGAAAAACGAGCCGAAAGTATCCCCTCTTCCATCAATTGCTGGATGGTTTTACCGGAACGAAAAGGCGGGGTAAGTTCCAAATAAGGGCCTTTAACCAGCATATTTTCCGTTTCCAGAACGCGGCTGAATTCCTCCCGCAGACGCTCATCCTGAAATGGCTTGATGGTTTTCAAGTAGCGGATGTAGGCTTCGCGCAGACGTCGGGCGGTTTCGACAGGGTGAATCGGCATGCCTTATCCTCCAAATTGGGTATGAAGCGGATTGTTGGGTCTAACCGGCTGGTAAATGGGCCTGTTCTTCAGCGTGCCGTTCTGTGGAATGGGTATAATCGCATTGCGCGAGTTCCCACAAAACGAAAGATGCTTATCCCACAAATCATGATTTTCATGACCAAAAGTCGCTGTGAACCAGCCGCACTGACAGAGGTAGATGCCCGTCATCCCCGGCAGTGAAAAGCGGCGCGCGGCCAGGTCAATTTCGGCTTTTTGACCGGGCAGGTGGAGCAGTTTGATGACCAGCGTGGGTTGTTCAGTTTCGAGGAAAAAGAGATCCTCCCGCTCTGCGCCGCGGATTTCGAGCAGTTGACCCCAACCCAAATCACAAAGAACATAATAACCAATTTTAATCAGGTATTCCGGCAGGTCGAGATGGCGGCTCAATTCGTACAATAGCCGGGTGCGTAAGGGAGAAGCGGGAGTAGCTTTGAGCAGCTGTCGCGCAAAATCGGGGTGGTCCTTCAGCACAATGGCGGCGTCGGCTTCAGAAAACCGTCCACGCTCAAGAAATTCCCAAAAAGCCCGGCGCGACTCTTCCGCATCGGATTGGAGCAACATCTGGAGCGCACGCAGGATGATCTCCGGCTCGCGCGCCAGGGTCAGTACCCGGCGCACACTTTCCGGGCGAATGGTGCGGACATGGGTGATATGGCTCAGGTAACGCTGCACAAATTGGGGGTCAGGCTCTTTTTCCAACCTCTGCAGCGTTTCTTCCCGAAACATATACATCAAAAGAGCGCGCTGGTTTTCGCGCACATCATATTGCCCCAGCCAGCGCGCCAGGGCGTCCAGGTGGAGCAGGCTGGCTTCACGGTAGTTCTTGAGACACCACTGAATTTCAGCCTGTTTTTCCGGCTCTAGTTCTTGGGTTTGATGAATGCACATTTTTTCAAAATGCAAGGCAAAGGCGCGGCCGGGTTTGGCGTTGGGCAGCTCATTGTCAATCTCCTGCAAACGCGATTCTGGTGAAAGCATTTGAATCGGAATGGCCTGCTCGGGAGGAAAAGGCGGCAGATGGAGATGTTCGTAGGGCGAGACGACCACGAACTGCACACGGTATTCGCCGGGTGGCAGCCCATATTCTGGGGGAATGTCCCACATCCACCAGCCCTCTGTTTCGTTCATGCGGTTGGGAGGGGCATCATCCGGCAGGGGAATTTCAACCGGATCAGACCAGGGCTGCCACAGCGACCAGAGACGCAGGCGGCGGTAGCGCAGCGGATGCGGTTCGCACCAGTGCAGGCGCCAGTTACCGCCTTCGAGGAGTTCCAAGTGGCAACCGCGGATATCCACTTCGCGCGTCAGGCGCAGCACCGGCAGGCTCAGGTTTAGATTGCGACCTGCGTCCAGCAGTTCAAGCTGGAATTCGAAAATCGCTTCTTGTGTACTGGCGCCTAAGGTACTGGTAAAATCGGCAAGGTCAAATTCCAGCCAGTGCGCTGCCAGCGAGCGGCTGAAAGAAGTTTGCAAAGGCTCATTGCGCCCGGGAGCAGTGAGATGCAATTCAATCAGCGGCTGTTCCCCTCCCGGCAGGGGCAGTTCCACCCGCAGGCGCGGATGGAAAGCTGTCGTATCGGTCTGCAGGAGTTCTGCCAGCGGGCGGGAGATGGGTTGATGGCTCCACTCCAGAGCGCTTCCTCTTTGCAGCACAAGAGTCCAGCGCAGGCGCGGTATGGCAACCCGCACAGGGATGCGAATCGGCTCCGGCGCGGCCGGCAGTTCCACCCGCAGGTCAACCTGAGCGGCTTCCGCGCCAGCGCGGACGGTGAACCCGCCGGGGCGGGTGGTAACTTCGCTCCCATCTTCGGAAATCAGGCGGGCGTTGGGGGGCAGAATCAGGTTGAAGGTTACCGGTTGAGCGCCTTCCTCAGTGGGAAGGTAGTAAGGTTGCAAACCGTCCACTTCCAGTCCGGCGCACACCCGAAACGGCAATTCGCTAAGCAGTCGTCCGCGCCGCGAGATGCTGAGATGATAAGTCCCGGCGGGAGACTCGCCCAGCCAGGGCGTAAGAGATACGCGCGCTTTGTCATTTTCGACGGTGTAAGGGAGTTCAGCCGCTGCGCCTTCCCAGTTCCCCTCGGGGGATGCTGCGTAACGCGATTCCAGACGCAGACGCAGGTGATTCAATTCACCTGCCGGGGCAGCCGTGTTTAAGAGAGGCACGCAAACTTGCGGCGCAGCGGTGTAGAGGGGTTTTTCGTCCACCGCCAGCAGATGCGGCGGCAAATTTGGGGTGGAAAGCGCCGCTTCCAGCGGACGGGAAACGGCAATCGGCACGCAGATATCCTGACCTTCGCGCCACAAGCGCACAAGGTGGACCCCTTTCAAATCCCAGGCGGCGGCTTGCCAATCCTGCCAGGGCGGAGCAAAGGGATGCAGGGATTCCAGTTGACGCGCGATCCCCTCAAAATGGAGTTCGGCATCGGCGGGATAAAACAACCAGACATCACCGGCGGGAAGTGAGGGAGAGAGACGGACTTGCAGCCCATCCGGATAACGAAATGCCAGCAGCGGCGGGTAGCCGGCCGGCGGCAAGCCGCGCAGGGAGAAAGAACACAGCGGGGTAGCTTCACCCTGAGCAAATAGAGCGACTTGCACGGTCTCCAGCGGTTCCTCGAGCAGCCATTCCACCTCTTCGATGACCCATTCCTGTCCCTGGCGGCGCGGGCGCAGACGGCTTTGCTCGGCAAAAATCACGCCGCTGTCGGGGTCATACAGGCGGGCATGGTAACGCGCGCTGGCCTGCACCAGCGTGAGCGGCTGGGCGGGAAGCAGCACCCGAAAGGCGGGGGTGTAGGGATCGAAAAACAGGCGCGGTCTACGACGGCGAATGGAAGGCGCGCTTTGCCTTTCCAGGAAGCTTTCGAACGCCTGAACCACATATGGGCGCAAACCCAGTTTTTCTGGGGGAGGCAGGGGTTGATTGTTTTTGATCAGGCGCGCCATGCGGCGGCATTTTTCGAAGAAAGACTGCGCCGGCCTGCCGGCATGATGGAAGAAATGACGCACGACGTCATCCGTAAAGATCTGGGCGGTGTAATGTTGAAGCAGGGCGCTCAGGGCCGCTTCATCGTCCATGCCGTCGTAAGGCGCTTTTTCAACGGAAGGCAGCAGAATGTACTGGAAAAAATCGGGCAGGGAAAAAGCCGGAATGCCGCCGTGCAGACGGATGGGCGTGACGTATTCCAGCGCGGCAACGCCCTCGAAGCGCCGCAGGTTGGGATACTGCTCGATGATTTCCACAAACGCTTTCCCCCAGTGATGGGCAGGATGAAACAAGGAATTGCGACTTTCCAAACCGAGGCCGACCGCCACCTGATCCCAAAATCCGCGCTCTTCATTGAAGGCTGCTTTGAACGCCAGATAGGTGACGAAGGCGGCGGGATAATCGCGCTGCAGAAGGCGGGTGGCTTGAGTCAAGCCGTAGCGGCGGACCAATTCCCCCAGCGCCTGCTCCAGTTTGGCATGGGCGTCGCGTTCCAGCGGAATTTCGCCGAGAAGTTCGATTTTGGGCAGGTAGGGGGCAAGCAGCGTTTGCCAGTCGTGAAGATTCACGGCCATCCTCCCTTTTTTACAGCAATTTTTCCTGTTTTGGGGCAGCTTCGGCGCGAATGCGGGCATTATCGGCGTACATCATCAGCTGCGGGTCGTCTTCAAAGACGCGTTCAGGCAGGCGGTTGGCAACCTGAACAATGACGGCGTAGTTTCGTTCCTTCCAGGCCTGGCTGAACCCGGCGCGGATGGCTTCCAGCCGAAAGGTCTTCAGCCGGCCTTTGCCCGGCAGGTAGGTGTTGAACTCGCGCAGCAGACTTTTTTCCCGCAGGGCGTACAGGTCGGCTTCCTGCCGCGGGTCGGGCAGGCGGTAGCGTTGGGTGGCCTCATCGCGGATGAAGTTCTCCTCCAGCAGGTCGCGCAGTTCGGGCAGGGCTTCGTAGGGCAGGGTGTGGGCTTCTTTTTTGAAGGCGTTGGAGAGTTCGGCGTAGGTTTGGGGGCTGCCGCCCTGCCGGGGGTCGAGGGCGCGGCGCAGCCACTGCAGGGCGCTCTTTTCGTCGGTGATGAACAGCGGCATCTGCTCCACCCGCTCGGCCTGCAGGCGCAGAGCGTCGAACTCGGCGGCCTGCGGGAAGGTGAAGACCATGCCTTCCCGTTCGGCAAAACGCTCCCTTAAACCGGCGTAGAATTCGGGAGCGGAAAGCGGCACGGGCAGCCCGCGCTGGAGATAGTAAGCCACCATGCGGTCAAAGAGCAGGTAAGGAGCGCGTTCGCCGACGAATTCCAGCAAGCCGTTGTCTTTCATGCCCGGCATTGCCAGTCGTTCGAGATGCTGGTGGATGAACTCCCATACGCCATGGGGGGTGTTGTGCTGTTCCTGGAAGCGCTGCTCGAAATCCCGACCGGGTTTGTAAGCCGAGATGATCAAATCCTGCTTGACCGCGCCGGTTGAAGTCACTTGATTAAATGAGCCTTGCTGTTTATCAAGCGAGCGCACATCGGCAATCACGAACCCTGCGCGAAGCAGGGCTTCCTGGATGGCATTCCAGACCGCATTTTGCGAGTTGTGAAACTCCACCGTCATCCAGCGCCCGGGTTTAAGCAGGCGGTAAAACTCGCGGAAGCAGGCTTCCATGAGCGCCTGGTATTCGGGCAGGCCCTTGCGCTGGGTTTTGTTGACCACCGCCTCGGCGGCGTTGTTGGTGAAAACGCCCAGCCAGGCTTCCCACAGGAAGTTCAGTTCGCTGTACATCAGGTTGGCGCCGAAGGGGGGGTCTATGAAGATATAGTCAATTACCTGTTTAGAGACTCCTATGTGCGTACTTGATTGAGATGAGGAAATGAAACTCCATTCATAAGGTTCGTTTATAGACATGAAATCAGTTGTTTTTCTCTCCAATAGTTTTATGGGCTTGTTCTCTACATTTATTGAAGGTATATATAATGTGCCCATCACATTGCCCATTTTTCTATCTAAAGTAAATTTATACATCTTTGAAGTTCTAATAAGAGATGATGTAAACCAAATTAATAATTCTGGATAATTTTTGCTTTTGCACTTTTCTAAAATTGCCGCCAGCGCCCACAGGTTGCGGAGGGTGTAGAAGTGGTGCACATGGGTGATACCCAGATTAAAAGGATCACCGGTTTTATCGCCCTTGGGTATTGGTTGGGTTGGGAAGGGATAGGGAATATCGCTTTCTTCGATTTTCTCGATCAGCGCCAGGTCGGCTTCATCGGGGCGTTTTTCGAAGCGTTTCTTGCCCACCGAGTAGTTGATCAGCACCGGCACCTGCTTTGCCTGGCGGATGCTTTTACCCAGGGCTCGGTCGTATTGGGTCTTGAAGGCGCGCTCGGCGCGTTGGGCACGGCTGGCTTTGCGCGGGCTTTTGCTCAGCAGTGCGCCGCACTGCGGGCAGTGCCAGTCATCCCGCACCGCGCCTTGCTGGTGGTCCACCGCCACATCCCAAAAGACCATCTCCGCCCCGCACTGCGGGCAGAGGAAGACATCCGACCAGACGGTGTAGTTGATCTTGCCGGTACTTTTGCCGTCGCTGTGGCGGGTTTCGTACATCCAGCCGCATTCCTGCTCCACCTCGCATAAAATGCGCCGGGCTTCCTGCTCAAAAGCGCGCGCATCCACCGGCGTGTTGTAGTTGTAAGCAATGAAAGTGGCAGCAGGAGAGAGGTCAATCAGCACGGCTTTGCGCGCTCCCAGTTGGGAGATGGCTTTGTCTCCATCCCAGATGACGCCCTGCTCGTCCACGCGGTAACCCAGGCTTTCAACAGCCCTTTTATCGCCGCACAGTTGAGCCGCCACGCCGGTCATGCCGGTGCCGCAGAAGCCATCCAGCACCACATCACCGGGGTCGGTGTAGTGCAGAATGTAGCGCATAATGGCTTTGTGCGGCACTTTGGTGTGGTAGGAATGGGCGTTGTAAATGGGGTCGTTCTTACCCTCGCTTACGTCGGCAGCAAACGGCTCGCGCCGGTAACCGTTTTCGCGGTCGTCCGGCAGTCCCAGCGTGCGGCGCAGTTCTTCCCGCTCCGCCTGCCAGCGTTCCACGATTTCGGAGAGAAAGGGGTTGGGGCAGGCGGTGTAGTAGGGCGGATCGGAAAGCGCGAGGATAGCCTCATTGCTGGCGTGCGGGAAGCCCGGCGTTTGCCGAAAATCCGCGTCGTCCAGGTAGCGGCGCAGTTTTTCCAGCCAGGCGCGGCGTTCCGTTGGGCTGCTTTCGAGCAGCGGCGAATCGGAGAGGAGTTCAGGTTGATGGCTCATGGTCAGTTCATTCCCATTCGGAGAGTCGGTGGGGTTGCGCGCCCCAATCCTCAGGCGCAGTTGGGGTTGGTGCGCGGCTCGGCGGATTTATCAACATCAGTTTGGGGTAAATCCTTTTCACAAATCGTTCAGGTTTTCCGGCCCCCTCCTGCGCTTCCTTCAATATCGCCTCAGCACCATGGGGGAGGTGGGAGGGGGTTAAGTTCGCGGCTGTCCGGGTTTTACAGTAGTCCCGAACCCCCGTTTCGGAAGGTTCAACCTTGAGATGGTTGGGGCGACCGGTAATGTTTGCACCTGCAGTGGGATGCACGCGGCAACAGGGTCAGGAAGGACATCCGCGCCGCGGTGAGCGGGAATGAAAGGCAAGTCGTTCAGACGACCGCGCGGGTAACACGTCATACATCCTCCCTGGAATGGTTTAAATTATCATATACGATGTCTTTTGGATAGTCAAGAAAAGGATCGGCCGGTTTGCATGGCATCCTCAAAGTCGAAAACGGTCGAACTGCAGCCGGCGGGTGCTGACCGATGTCTATTCGCAAAAATCCACTGATACGTCAAATCGAACGATTTTGCCCCCCTGCGCCTCCCCCATATCGCCTGGCGAAATTGGGGGAGGTGGGTGGGGATTGGGTGGTTTCCTGGCCGGGGCTACCAGTCCAGTTCAATGCGGATCTTTTCGCGGTTTTTGCCGCCCAGTTTGCTCTCGAGAAGTTGGGTCAGGCGCTGATAAAGTTCATCCACGGTGCAGGGCATGGCCGGCCGGGTGAGCGCCAGCATCAACTCACTGCCGTTCAACACCACTTTTTCCAATCCTTGCAAAACATCATTGACCGCCTCCACAAAGCCGCTGGAAACATGGCCGGGCAGTTGCCCGCCTTCCACAAAAGCCTGCACCTGTTCGCGGTAAGGCGGATTCAACAAGGCAATGTCCGCCAGCACATCGGGTTTCTGCAGTTCCTCACGCAGGCGCGCCAGCCAGGCGGCATACAGGCGTTCCAGCGCCTGAGAAACGTCCTCCAGCGCCTCGGCAGCCGTTTTTTCGTTTCGCTCGGTGCGCGGGTCAAAACCGCAGTGCGGGCATTCGGTGCGTTCGCGCAAATCCTCTCTGGTCAACAGCGGACAGGCGCGCAGCGCGGTGAAATCCTGCTGCAGGCGACGAAACTCGCTTTCCGGCAGGATGGAAATGGACTGAAGAGCCAGCAAATGCCGCCAATGAGGCGACTGGGTCAAGGCGCGTTTGCGTTCGTCGCCGGGCCGGTCAAGGCGGGCCGATTGGTGCAGCTGCATATAAGCCTCGCCGTAAGCGGCGCGCAAATTGGCCAGTCCGCCGTTCAACCGCGCATACAGGGTAGATTCGGCGCGCATCTGCGGATTGCGCAGCCAGGCAATGTGTTCCTGCTTCAGCCGCTCGGCTTCCCTTTGCCAGGCATGTGCGACGGGGAGGCGTATTTCGGCGCGGGCGATGTAGTTGAGTGAAGGCTGTAACGATTGCAGCAGCTCGCGCAGCTGGCTCAATTGCAGCAGGGTTTCGCGGCCCTTCAGTTTTGCGCGCACCTCGCCAACGCCCAGCGAAAACTGGCGCAAACGGCCCGGCGTGTTCATCCGTTCCAGAATTTGGAGCAAATCACGGTAGTTTTCCAGCTCTTTGCGCCATTGTTGAGTTTCTTCATTGGAGAGGATGGACTCTCCCCAGTAACGAAACCCATCGCGCAAATTGTCCAGCGCCATCACCAGCCGCCCCAGTTCGCCTTCTGCCAGCCGGCTCATTTCCAGAGCGGCGCGTTCATGCCGATCCGGATCGGCAGCCCATTCGGGGGGCAATCCCAGACCTTCGAAAAGGGCTTTGAGCGCCTGCTGGGGCAGCGGTTGCGGACGGGCAATGGCAGAAAATTGAGTCAAATCGCCCACCTCAAGACGGGAAATTTCCTCCAGGTCGTCGGAGGTGAATGTGCGTCCCATCCAGGTCAGGGTAATTTCTCCCTGACGGAGCAAGGCAGCCAGAATCACGATCAGCAGCTCGGGTTCAAGGTTGAAAGTCAATTCTCGCTCGCGGCGCGGGTCGGCGCCGATCAGTTCCCGGCGGTTCAAAACCCGTTCTTCGCCCCTATTTTGCAAGCGAGAAAGGATAGCGACGGCGTATTTGGATTCGAGCGCCGTATAAACCGGGCGGCCGTCATCCATGCGCAGTAACTCCAGCCCTTCCAGAAGGCTGTGCGCCTGCTGATTGAGCGGTCCGCCTGCCAGAGCGCGCAGTGCTGCCTGGCAGGCCTGCGGCAGGGAAAGCTGGGTTAACTGGATGCGCTCAAATACCGGATATTCGGGATATTTTTGCTGGAAGTAATCGCTCAGAATGGCGGAGGAAAGTTGATAAACCTGGTCGCGCACGCTGCTTTCCGCCCTGGCCAAACGATATTCGCTCCACGCCTCGGCTATACTGAAGCGGACTTTGCTATGCTTGACCTGAAAAGCATGCGCAAAATTCTCACGCAGCCAGCGGGTGAGCAGATTCAGGGATTGATTGGCCTTGTTTTCAAACTGGATTTTGTTGCTGCCCGATGAAATGGCAGCCATTTCGCGTGCGCCGGCATAAAGACGCAACGTTTGACGAAAAACGTCATCCGCGCCAGTCAACAGAAAGAAAATCTCATCGGGCTGCGGTTCGTCGTCCTTTCCATTTTGTTTGAACGGACTGATGAAATGGATGTAAAAATCTCGAGCAGGCTGGGTATGAGAACGCTCATCGCGCGCTCCCAAAAAGGCGTAACCATCACGAGTCATGCCGCGGCCGGGCCAGGGGATTTCGATTTGCCAGATGCGAAAACCGGGGCGATAAGTGCTTTCGTCCAGTTCGAGGATGCGGCGCAGCGCATCGAAGTAGTAACGATCGAGGGCATCTTCATCGAGGAGACTGGCTTTCTGTTCTATCAGGGCGTCGAAATCAATATCTTTGTCCAGGTCGAGGTAGTACTGGTCATTTTCCCGATTGTGGGAAATGAATTGACCGCTCACGACACGCGAGATTTCCCGCAAGATGTTCTCCACACTGGTCAGAAGAAAGGCGGCTTCGTTCTCCGGGATGGGAAGGTATAAACACAGGCGGTCACGCAGCTCTCTGGGCGTCAACCCAATTGGAGCGCGCAGGTCGCCAGTGGTCAGGCGGTGCAGCGCCAGAGCGTGAATGATGCGCAAAGCAGCATGTTGATAGATTGGCGAGAGGACATTTTTTATCCGCTCTTCCAGCACCTGGCTTTTGTCCAGCACTTCACGGATTTCGGGCGTACTGCGGTAGGCGGGGTCCTCTTGAATCAGGCGCCAGAATGCGTCAAAGGAAAGCAATGCCGGGTAGTTTTCCGGCACATCATCCTGGAGAATGCGGCGCATCTCCTGACTGATGGCTTTCAGCGCCTGGCGTTTTTCCACGATCGTCACGCGCTCAAACATCTCCAGGTAGGCCGGGTGGACCGGGAAAAGCTCGACAAATTCATCCATGCGCTCAGCCATCAATTCGTAAAGAGGAGAGAACTTTTCCAGATAAGCGCGGATCTGCTTGCGCTGCTGGTCTGTCTTGGCCAGCAAACGCCGGGAAACCACAAATGCCACGTCCTCGCGCACAATGCGCACCTGCTGGTAGCGATCGCGCACACGGCGGATAGAATCGGCAGCAAACTGGAAGCGCGGATTGTCGAAGAGTGATTCCTGAACGCCGGCCACAAATCGCAAGTCGGAAACGGAGCAGGCCTCTCCGATCTCCCTCAGGAATGCCAGATCAACGATGAGTTGTCGTTCATTTCGCCCCAACAGGTATTCGAGCAGTTCGTCAACGACCACCAGCAAGCCCTGCCCGGGATACCTGGTTTGAAATGCGCGGATAGCCTCGCTCAAAAGGTCTTTGACGTTTGGTGACTCATCCATGCCTGGAAAAGTTATTTGCACGCCTAATTTCTGCAATCCCTCCTGTAAGTATCCCAGCACGACATCGCGCAGCGGCATGTGGGTGCTGCCAAACTCTTGCCTTACCACGCAGAACTTTCCGGCAAGGGTATGTTCCAATCCTCTGGCAACGGCCGGGTGTGTAACGGAGGATGCCAGGTCTTGATGCTCGGCAACTGCCGTAATGAGCGACATCAAATGCGATTTACCGGTACCATAGTTGCCAACCACGAACAGCCCGCCTGTTTCTTCGCCGCGCTCCAGGCTCAGGGTGGGCAAAATGCGGTGCAGAATCACATCGGCCATGCGGTCCGAGATGACATAAGTGCGTACCAAACGCTCGGCTTCCTGGCGTTCCTCGGCCTGGCGGAGCTTCACCACGCTTTCTATGGGTTCGAAATGAATCAGGTCAGCGTATTTCATGAATCAACCTCGCTGGAGAGATAAAATGGATTGAAGATAGGGTTTCGAGCGTTCATGGGCAACCACAATCAGGTGCGTTCTTGCTCGCGAACAGGCAACATAGAGTAATGAAGACAACCAGGATGGATCGTTGTCTTCCAAACCGGTCAGCAGCACGACGCGGTTTTCCAAACCCTTAAAGCGATGAACACTGCTGACGCGAATATCGGTCTTTCGGAGGCTGGTGTCGCCCCATTCGGTCAGCACAAAATTACCCAGGTTTCTTCCGGGGTGGCAAACGGTTCTTTCGGGGTTGCGGGTGGTGAGCAGGGTAATATGGGAGGCTTGAACGCTTTCCTCGTTGACCAGACGGTGCAAGATGCGTTTCAAAAGGCCTTCCTGTTCAAACTCACTGGTAAAGTAAAAAATTTCAGGTTCACGTCCCTGGGGACCCTGGCTGGTCAGCAGGTGAGGGGTTGGGTGAAACTGACGCACGACTTCGTGAATCGAACGCGTGTTGCGGCAATTCTGGTTCAAAGTAAACGGCGGCGAGGTAATCAGCCTTTCCAGACTGGCGTGGCGCCGGTAAATGTTTTGATTGTTGTCGAAAAAGACGTAGAAAATCCCGTTGTGTTTGTCTCTGAGTAGTTCAACAAGGATTTCCCACCATTCGTCTCGAAAATCCTGACCTTCATCCACGATGACCGCATCATATTGCGGACCCAGTTCCAGCAAGGATTCCAGCAGCATATCCGGCAGTACATGGTCGAAATACTCCTGTTCAGTGCGGGAGGCGCGGTAGCCCAAACCAGCCCTTCTTGCCAGCTGCGTGCACAGGCCGTGAAAATGAAAAACATCTACACCGTTTGGGGCACGTTGACGCAAATAATCTGCCAGGGTTGCATTGAAACAAAGAAGCAGTACCTCAAAACCCTGGGTGGCCAAATGACGGGATTTTTCCAGCGCCAGGGTAGTCTTTCCCGAACCGGCGCATCCTTCAATGAGCGCTTTGCGGTGGGTTTGAATAAAGTGCAGTACCTTCATTTGTTCCTGGGTCAATTCGATGAGGCGCTGGTCTTCGTTTTCCAACTCAACGCCGAGGGGAGTATGCAGCGTGAAAGATTGTCCCAACAGGTTTTCCAGAAGGAACAGGCGGTCGTGTCCAAGCGCGCCCGATTTTTGCTCTTTTCCAACAAACCATTCAAAAGCTGCTTTTAGTTTTGGTTCTGGAGCGGTCAAATCGTTCGCATCCATGGCCAGCGAGCGCGGCAGGTCAAGTGGTAATCGGGTATGTCCCACAACAACGTCAGGAAACACAATCAGATAGGCAAGATTGAGATAGCGCTGATCCCAACCCGGTAGTTCTTTCAATTTTGACAAAAGAGCACCCTTACTGTTTCGGGCCTGTTCAACCGGGTCTTTTATGGCATGTTCGACGCCGTTGCGGTCTTTGCTGAACCACTCATCCCGTTCAGCATCATAACGGATTTGTCCCCCTTTGACTTCCAGAATTATGACACCGGATTCTGGGTGGGCGAGAATAAAATCTGCCTCTCCATCATGCGCGCCGCTTTTGGTATCCCGCACTTGCCAGCCAACGCTATAAAAGAATGTGTAGGAAGCGGGCAATCCCTTCAACAGGTCAAAAATTTTTCGTTCGGCGCTGCGTTTAGGATCGCTCAGTGCCCATTCTGGAAAATGTTCGGGATATGATTTTGCCATACCGTTTTCTCAAAGTTCTGACACTAAATTACAGCGTTGGATCACATTTGTTTACTTGGACTGGTTTTCTACTGGTGAGAGCGAGATAATTCGGGCGAACAGGGATTTGTCTGCCGGAGAAAATCCGGTTGCGTAAGATACTGAAGCTGCGCGGTGCGGATGTATAGAAAATTATATACCACGTTTTACAAGTAGATTATGCAACCCTTCTTCTGTAAAATCGGGTCGGAAGTAATCCCAGTTCTTAAGCATTCTCTCGGCTTGGAATCGCACAATCGCTTTCCGCTCCGCCGTTGTAAACGGTTTTCCATCAGCAAAGCAGAAATCGGCCTCAGGCTTGAAGTCCCATTGGGGAAAACCCCTGCAATGCTCGTTCTGCGGCGGATCTGCCTGTTGACCCGATCCAGGCCGCTGGTAGTGCAGATGCGCGGCGGTGTTTTAATTGGTGCAAAACATCCGTGAATTCTTCAAAAGACGTAAAATCGGTTTGGTGAGTCATATCAGTCTCCTGTTTTGTTTTGCGAACCTACAGGATACTTCTGACTCACCACTTTGGTTAAGGTTCGGAGTATTTCAGAAACAATGGAAAGAGCGCCTTTCCATCGTGAATAATGTTTTCGCAGCGTTTATCGCCCTTGTTCAGCACCCTGTCCGAACTCATGTCTGAACTTCAGCCAAATGTCAGACAAAAATTCAATTTTGGCCGCCCGTTTAACCGGAAACGGACTGCGCCCGGCTTAAGAGCGCATACAACTCCGCAAGATTATCCACAATCCAATCCGGCTGGAAGGGGGAGCCGGCCACGTCGGCGGCTTTGGTCTCTCCGCTCAAGACCAGCACAGTGGTGATACCGGTTCTGCCAAGGGCAATGTCGGTATACAATCGGTCACCAATCATCACCGTGAACTGCAAGGGAATGCCGCTTTTGGCCGTGACTGCTTCGATGATTGGCGGGTTCGGTTTACCCACAATCACATCCGGCTGCCGCCCGGTGGAAGTCTGCACAAAAGCAATCATTGCCCCAATGTCCGGCATGAATCCATTTTCAGTCGGGCAATTAATATCCGGATGAGTGGCAAAATAGGGCAAGCCTGCCCGCACAAAATCGCACAACTTCCACAGGCGGTTATAAGTCAGGGTGGTATCATAACCCAGCACCACCGCCTCCGGTCTTTCTTCTACAATCTCAAAGCCGTGCTGTCTGAATTCCTCTTTCAAAGAATCGGTTCCGGCAATAAACAAGCGTGCTGAGGGCATTCGTTTTTTCAGGTAGAGGGCGGTTGCTTCACCGGAGGTAAAAATGCGCTGTTCGCTGACCGTCAACCCCAGTCTGTTCAGTTTTTGGGCATAATCTGCTTTGGAACGCGAAGAATTATTGGTCAGAAAGAAGTAAGGAATTTCACGCTGCTCCAGATAATCCACCAGCTCAACCGCACCCGGCAGCAGCCGTTCCCCCAGAAAGACCGTGCCGTCCATATCCATCAAAAAACAGCGCATTTGAGATAATTGACTCGCCAACGATAACGACTGATTCATGCCCGCATCTCCAGCAGCCAGTCGGTCACGCTCATCAGCGCCGGCAGACAGGCTTTTTCGACCACTTTATTTTCCACAAAACGTTTGACCTGTTCAGCATCCTGAAAATTGGTACCGGTCAGGTCAATGCAATAAACAAAAGAATGTCGCCGGTTGAAGGCATCTATCAATTTTGTGCCGGTTGAATTTGCCTGAGATCGGCTGATCCGATCTGCCCCCTGAACGCTGGATTGCCGGGCAGCAATCACCGCCAGCCCGCCAAATAACGCCCCGCACATTCCACCCTGATTGCAAATACCCCCACCCAGCAGGCTTTGAAATTTCATGGCTGCATCGGAATAAAATCCTTCCCGTTCCGCAAAAGCAAGATAAACCGCTTCAGCACAGGTGTATCCCTGAGAAAACAACGCCCGCACCCGGTTTTTAATGGAAATCTGCGAGAGATGCGCCTTTCCCATGCTGCCGGAAACTGCCAGATACTCGCTCAAAACCCGATTCACCGCATTGCGCTGTTCTTTAATGAAGTCCAAAGGGTCGGCTTCGG
>NZ_DAOUBL010000331.1:0-8434 GCF_034432615.1 Bellilinea sp.
TTATTTTATAGGGGCTGGGCAGCCCTTTCATGCCATCGAGGCAGGATCAGGCTAAAACGGGGGTTCGACGGCAGCCTTCGCAGAGGGTTAGCCCTCGTAGAGGGATGCCCCTGGGGGCAAAGGACAGACCTGCCGCAAGGCGGATTGTTGTTTTCTTGTGAAAATTGTTTGACCGCATAAGGTCATTTTCGTCATTTCAAGCACTTCGTGATAAACTTAAAGGCTATGCAACGCTGGATAATTGGACTGATCCTATTGTTTCTATTCCTGCCTGGCATAGCTTTGGCTCAGGCAGATGAAATAACGATTATATCCCCCTCAGACCGGCAGGTCTTGCAAGGGGTGATGGAAGTTCAGGCACGCGTTTCAACGGATGATGTGCTCTCGTATGAGTTGTTGTTCGGATACAGCGGCGAAACGAATGAACGAAATCTATTTCTGCTTGCACAGGGAAACGCTTTTCCAAAGGAAGAGCCCCTCTATCGTTGGGACACCACACTCATCCCGGACGGGGATTATCGCCTTGTTTTACGCGTGTATTTTTCAAATGGTGAGAAACGGGAAGCTGTTATTGACGGAGTAAAGGTGCGAAATTATTCGCCGGTGGAATCACCCACAGCAAGCGACCTCATCCTTTCAACTGAGCCGGTTTTGGAAACACCTGCCAATACCCCCCTGCCAGTTTCATTTACGCCAACTCCGCCAAGACCAAACCCGGGCAGTATTCAACCGACTCAATGGACGGGAAGTGTCGTGCGCGGGATAGCAGTCAGTCTCCTGCTGTTTATAGGGTTTGGAATGGTTCTATCGCTTCGCAAGCGCAAAAAACGACGCTGAAGAAAATTCCAGGAGGGAAAATTGGATCCACTAGGTTCGCGGATTCGACGCGTATTTTCACGAAAGAGCACCCCTGAAACGGAGGTGACTGCTCCACCTTTCCTGCTGGTCGGTTTGGGGAACCCTGGCAGGGAATATCGCGAAACCCGTCACAATGTAGGGTTCATGGTGATTGACCGCTTTGCCCGGGAGGCTGGAATCAGCCTGAGCCGGGTGCAGCAAAAAGCGATTGTGGGACTGGGAAATGTGGGGGATCAAAAAGTGCTGCTGGCAAAGCCCCAAACTTTCATGAATCTCTCGGGCGAGTCGGTGGCTGCGCTGGTACGTTTTTATAAAATCCCGCTTGACCAGTTAATCGTCGTGCATGATGATCTGGATTTACCTTTCGGCACCCTGAGAATTCGCCCGGACGGCGGATCGGCAGGACAGAAGGGGATGCAGTCCATTATCTCCCGGCTGGGTACCCAGCAGTTTCCACGAATGCGTTTTGGGATTGGACGCCCGCCAGGCAGCAAACAAGGTGCAAGTTATGTACTGCATGGGTTTTCGCCGGAGGAAAAGAAAGAACTGGATTATTTACTCTCCCGCGCAGCGGATGCGTTGAAAACTTTTGTGGCCGAAGGGCTGGAAGCAGCCATGAATCGGTTTAACGGTAATCAATTGGAAAAATGAACGTTTTGGAAGCCATTCGATCCCTCAAAGCCTATCAATATCTGTTGGAAGGGCTGCGCAATGGACAAACTTTACCGGGTTTGGGGCTGATGCGTGCAGCACGCCTGCCTTTGCTGGCAGCCATTTGGCAAGATTTAAATGTGCCCATTCTTTGGATAACAGACCGCACCGACCGGGCGCTTTCCATGCTGGATGAGCTTTCCTTCTGGATGGACAGAAACGCCATCCAGATTTATCCGGAGCCCAATCCCCTTTTCTACGAGCAGGCGGCATGGGGGACAGTCACCCGTCGAGACCGGTTAAACAGTCTGACCTCACTGGCGGTGTATCATTTCCTCGGTTCACCGCGCCCGTCGCAACCACCGCTGGTGATTGCACCGCTGCGGGCAGTGATGACGCGCACCTTGCCACGCCGTGATTTTCTTAAAGCCAGCAAGGTAATTAAACTCAATCAGCAAATTTCACCGGAAATGTTGCAAAGGCAATGGATGGATATTGGCTATCAGCCGGTGGATACGGTGGTAGAGACAGGGCAGTTCGCACAGCGCGGCGGTATTCTGGATATCTGGGTGCCAGCAGAAGAATTGCCGGTGCGCATGGAATTCTTTGGAAATGAGCTGGATACCTTGCGCCGATTTGATCCGGCTACCCAGCGAACCGTTGAAAAAATTGATCGGTTATTCATCACACCAGCCCGCGAGGTTCTGGCAGGTCATGCCGGCAATCTCGAACTTGCGGATGGGCAAACAGTGGACGAGTTTTACCTTCCGCTGGTTCATTCTTCTCCAGCCAGTATTCTGGATTATTTACCGACCCAATCACTGGTCATTGTGGACGATTTACTTTTTTTGCAATCGGTGGCCAATGAGATCGAAGAACAGGCAGTAAAATTGCGCCGCGAGAGTATTCAAGAGGGCGTGTTGCCGGAAAATTTCCCGATTCCCTATCTTACGTGGGGGGAGATTCTGGATGAATTGAACTCGCTGCGCTGGCTGGATATGGGGCAAAGCAATGGGGAAGAACCAACTACGCTGGCGGAGTGTTTTCAACCCGGCCCACGCTACGGCGGCCGATTAAAGTCTTTTTTTGAATATCTGCAAGAACTTTGTCGTCAAAATCAACCGGCGGTGATTGTTTCACGGCAGGTTCCCCGTCTCAAAGCCCTGTGGCGTGAGCAGGGGTGTGAACCCGACCAACCCCAATTCCTGGAGGGTTCCCTGAGCGAAGGGTGGCAGCTGATCCTTTCACCGGAAAAGCGTTTTTACCTGTTGACCGACAGTGAAATTTTTGGCTGGGAGCGCCCACAACCCCGCACACGTGCCAGACCGGTTGCTGAGGCGCCGGAAGCCTCGTATGCTGATTTCAAACCCGGTTCCTGGGTTGTGCATGTGGACTATGGCATTTGCAGGTTTATTGGGCTGGTGCAGCGGGTTCTTGACGGGGTGGAACGTGAGTTTCTGTGTGTGGAATATGCAGACGGCGACCAATTGTTTGTGCCGGTGCATCAAGCTGACCGGCTCAACCGGTATATTGGCCCAAGCGGTGAAGCGCCCAGTCCCACCCGGTTGGGAAGCAGCGAGTGGCAGAATACCCGTCAGCGCGTGCGCGAGGCAGTACTGGAGGTGGCTCAGGATTTGCTTGACCTTTATTCGCGCCGGCAGGTGGCGCAGGGTTTTGCTTTCAGTCCCGATACGCCATGGCAACAGGATTTGGAAGCCTCGTTCCCATATGTGGAAACCGAAGATCAACTGAAAGCCATCACCGAAGTCAAGCGCGATATGGAACGTCCACGCCCAATGGATCGCTTGTTATGCGGAGATGTTGGTTACGGGAAAACTGAGGTGGCGTTACGGGCGGCCTTCAAAGCGGTGATGGATGGTAAACAGGTCGCCATGCTTGTGCCGACTACGGTTCTGGCTCAGCAGCATTATGAGACCTTTCGCCAGCGTCTGGCGGCCTTTCCGGTAGAAGTGGAGATGCTTTCCCGGTTTCGTTCTCCTCGTGAACAGGATGAGATCATCTTGCGCACGGCGATGGGCGAGGTGGATATTTTAATTGGTACCCACCGGCTGCTCCAACCGGATGTTACCTTCAAAGACCTTGGCCTGCTGATTATTGATGAGGAACAGCGTTTTGGGGTGACTCACAAGGAGCACTTTAAAAAGATGCGCACCGAAGTGGATGTGCTGACCCTCACAGCGACGCCGATCCCGCGAACCCTGTATATGGCGCTGACCGGCGTGCGCGATATTTCGGTCATCAATACCCCGCCGGCTGAACGACTGCCAATCATCACTCACATTGGGCCGTATTCACCGCGGCTGGTACGTCAGGCAATTTTGCGGGAGCTGGAACGCGGCGGCCAGGTGTTTTTTGTCCACAACCGTGTGCAGACCATCCGGGCAATGGAACGCCATTTGCAGAAACTGGTGCCGGAAGCCCGTATTGGAATCGCGCATGGGCAGATGAATGAAGGCGAGCTGGCGCAGGTCATGCATGATTTTACCCGCGGCAAAATTGATGTGCTGCTGTGTACCTCGATCATCGAATCGGGGCTGGACATCCCCAACGCCAATACCCTGATTGTGGATCGCGGTGATGCCTTTGGATTGGCGCAGTTGTATCAGCTGCGCGGGCGGGTTGGACGTGGAGCTCAACGGGCATATGCGTACTTCTTCCGCCACCGACGTAAACCGCCTACCCCGGAAGGTCAGGAACGATTGGAAGTGATTGCCGAAAATACACAGCTTGGGGCAGGTTATTCAATAGCCATGCGGGATCTGGAGATGCGCGGGGCGGGTGAGCTGCTGGGTACCCGCCAGCATGGTTATATTGCCAGTGTAGGTTTTCATCTGTACACGCGGTTGCTGGCACAGGCAGTACGTCAATTGAAGCAGGTGAGCGGTTTGGAAAAGACCGAACTGCCGGTGGACGACATGCGCGAATTGAGTATGGCTGTGGCGGTGGAATTACCCCTGGCAAGCGGTATCCCGTCGGCGTACGTGCCCGATCAGCAGGTGCGCTTGAACCTTTACCGCCGTATTGCGGATGTCAACGACTTGGCGGAACTGGATGCGCTGGCAGTTGAATTTGAAGATCGCTTTGGCACGTTGCCGGAAATGGTGCGGAATTTGTTTTATCAGATGAAAGTCAAACTCATGGCGCAAGAAGCCGGTTTGGTCTCGGTGGCGGTGGAAAATGATCAGATTGTCTTTCGCTTTCCGCCTTTGCCGGAAAATGTGGAAGCCCGCAATCTTCCGCCGATTGGCTCATCGGTGCGCGCTGGTAAAAATGCTTATCGGATGCCTTTTTCCAGAGATGACCCGCACTGGCAGGCGGCTGTGCTGGATACGATTGCAGCCATTCAAGTTGTGATTCGTGAGGTAAAAGGTGAATCGAACGGCGTAAAAGAAGGAATTTAGAAATTGTGTTCTTTTATTGGAAGTGTGTTACAATCGCTTGAGCCGTTTTGTTTGAGGGAATAGAGAGGATTGTGCCATGGAATTCAAGCTGCAGGCACCCTACATACCTACCGGTGATCAGCCGGAAGCCATCCGGCTGCTGGTAGAAGGAGTGCGCAAAGGATGTCGGCATCAGGTATTGCTGGGGGCAACCGGCACCGGCAAGACCTTTTCAATGGCGAATGTGATTCAAGAATTACAAATGCCAGCGCTGGTGATGGCGCACAACAAGACGCTTGCGGCTCAGCTGTATGCTGAGTTTAAGGAGTTCTTCCCCGAAAATGCAGTGGAGTACTTCGTCAGTTACTACGATTATTACCAGCCAGAGGCGTATGTTCCTCAGCACGATTTGTATATTGAAAAAGAAACCGAAATCAACGAAGAAATTGAGCGTTTGCGCCTGGCAGCAACCACTGCTTTGATGACCCGCCGGGATGTGATCATTGTGGCATCGGTATCCTGTATTTATGGGTTGGGCAGTCCTGAAGAATTTGGGAAGGGTCAAATTCAACTGGAAGTGGGCAAAATTTACCGGCGGAATGCGCTGCTGCGTCAACTGGTGGAGATTCAATATCAACGAAATGATCTGGAATTGCGCGGCGGCACTTTCCGGGTGAGGGGGGATACGCTGGAAGTGTTTCCGGCCTATGAAGACCGCAAAGTGATCCGCGTGGCTTTCTTTGGAGATGAGGTAGAGCGGATTCAAGTGGTCAATTCCCTGACCGGCGAATTGCTTTCGCAGCCGGATTCGATTGTCATCTTCCCTGCCAAACATTACATCACCGGTGAAGACCGGCTGAAGGTCGCCATTCACAATATTGAAGCCGAATTGGAAGAACGGCTGGCATACTTCCGGAGGAATAATAAGTTTTTGGAGGCGCAGCGCTTGGAACAGCGCACGCGCTATGACCTTGAAATGCTGCGCGAGGCAGGTTATTGCTCGGGCATTGAAAATTACTCCCGCCATCTGGACCAACGTCCGCCGGGATCTCCACCCTGGACGTTGATTGATTATTTGCCGAGCGAGTACCTGTTGATCATTGACGAATCGCACATGACCATACCGCAGATTCGCGGGATGTATAACGGAGACCGTTCGCGGAAGGAAACCCTGGTGGAGTTTGGTTTTCGTCTTCCCTCAGCGCTGGATAACCGTCCGCTCAAATTTGATGAGTTTGAAGAACATATGGGGTACACTATTTATACATCGGCAACACCCGGTCCGTATGAAATGACACGCGCCGAGCAGGTGGTCGAGCAGATTATCCGCCCAACCGGATTGGTTGACCCGGAAGTGGAAGTGCGCCCGACGCGCGGTCAGGTGGATGACCTGCTTAAAGAAATCCGCCAGCGGGTTGAAAATGGTGAACGGGTGCTGGTGACCACATTAACCAAACGTATGGCAGAGGATCTTTCGGATTATCTGATGGAAATGGGCATCAAGGTCCATTACTTGCATTCTGAGGTCGAAACGTTGGAACGAGTTGGTATTTTGCGGGACCTGCGGCGCGGTGTTTTTGATGTGGTGGTCGGAATTAACTTGCTGCGTGAAGGGTTGGACCTGCCGGAAGTTTCGCTTGTCGCGATCCTTGATGCGGACAAAGAAGGGTTTTTGCGCTCTTCTACGGCATTAATTCAGACGATTGGGCGGGCAGCCCGGCATGTCAATGGAAGAGTAATCATGTACGCTGACAGGATTACGGACTCGATGAAAACCGCCATTGATGAAACCAATCGCCGCCGGGCCAAGCAGATGGCTTACAACCAACAGCATGGCATTGAACCGGTTGGTATTGTCAAAGCCATACACGATCTGACCGAGCGGATTTCAACAACGGCGGGTGTGGCAGAGGGTCGCGCGGATTACAAGGCGGGCGAAAAAGGCGGCTTTTTACCGATGCCCGCCAATGAATTGAAGCGGTTAATCAACGAGATGGAAAAGCAAATGAAACAGGCTGCCAGGGATCTGGAGTTTGAAAAGGCCGCTGCACTGCGCGATCAAATTTATGAACTGCGTGCGCTGCTGGCGGAAGAAAGCAACCTACCTCCATGGAAAAAAGCCCGCCTGCTGGCCGGTGAAGATTAGAGTTGATTTAATTTTTGCTCCGGCGCAACCTACGCAAAACGCGGGTCAGGTATACTGCGGTTGGATTGAATCTTGAATGGTTAAGGAGACTGGATGGCAATCCAATCAACCTCAAGCCTGAAGCGCATTTTTTTTCAAAGACATATTGCCGTACCGATAGAACATGGTTCGTGGGTTTTTTTGCTCGGACCGATTTTGGTCGGGCTGGTCGTCTCAGAGGGGCTTACAAGCAATCAAGGATGGGTCATTCTGGCAGCACTGGCGGGTTTTTTCTTCCGCCAGCCACTCACCATATTGGTCAAGGTAATGAGCGGCAGACGGCCGTCCAAAGAGCGATTGCCGGCTTTATTCTGGATGGGAGTGTACGGATTAATCGGTCTGATTGCCATACTCGGTATGCTCAGCCGGGGGCTGGGTTTTCTGGTAGTGTTGGCCTTGCCGGCTTTGCCGGTATTGTTCTGGCATTTATGGCTGGTCAGCCGCCGGGAAGAACGTCGTAAACCAATTGTAGAGATTGCCGGCAGCGGCGTGCTGGGACTGGCAGCCCCGGCGGTATATTGGGCTGGAATCGGGCATCTGAATTTGAATGGCTGGCTGCTTTGGCTTTTGTTGTGGCTGCAAGCCATCGGTTCAATTTTGTATGCCTACTTGCGCCTCTCCCAGCGTGAATGGCAGAGCGTTCCTCCCCTCCAGACACGGCTATCTGCTGCCCGGCTGCCTTTGGCGGTTTGCGGTGGAAGCATTGCCGGGGTGGGGCTGCTTGCGCTGTCGGGTTGGTTTTCACCTCTGGTGACGGCTGTTTACCTGATCCAGTTTGCCGAATCTGTTTGGGGGGCATTGAAACCGGCAATTGGCGTTAAACCGGTGGTAATTGGAATGCGCCAGTTGATGATCAGCAGCTTGTTCATGATCAGCTTTGCCCTTTTATGGAGGGCGGCAGGGTAAGCGACCGTATTACGATGCCTGAGAGTACTCGGGCAAATCGCCGTACAATAACGTTCGATTACGCCCTGACTTTTTAACGCGGTAAAGGGCATGGTCTGCATGGCGCAGCAGGGTGGTCAGGTCATAGCCGGAAGTGGTATTGGTGGAAACCCCCATGCTTACGGTGATGAAAACGACCTCATTGCCAATTTGAATCGGTTCGAGGGTGATTGACTGGCGCAGTCTTTCGAGGATGCCCTTGAGACTTGATTCGGAGATACCGGATAACAGAAGCACAAATTCGTCACCACCGTAGCGTCCCAAGACGTCTGCACCCCGCAGACGGTTCGCGATGCGTCGCGCAATAGTGCTTAAAATGAGATCGCCCGTTGAATGACCGTACGAATCATTGAAATCCTTGAAATTATCCAGATCGAAGACAATCAGGGCTACC
>NZ_DAOUBL010000332.1:0-2827 GCF_034432615.1 Bellilinea sp.
CCAACTACGCTCGTAGAAGTTCGTGGGTCTAATCTTTCGGACGCGGGTTCGATTCCCGCCATCTCCACCATATTCATAAGGGACGACATCCGGGTTAGGTGTCGTCCCTTCGATTCATCATCCCACGACACAAATTAGCCCTTTGAGATAAGCGCTTTCTGGAAAATTCAAAGCCACCGGGTGATCAGCACTTTGACTGAGCATTTCAACAATTTTCGCCTCTACCCCGGCATCCAACGCTGCATCTGCAACAATTTTCTGAAACAAATCCCTGCCCAACCCGCCCGAACAAGAAAATGTAACCAGAATCCCCCCATTGCGCAGCAATTTAAAGGCTAACAGGTTGATATCTTTATAGGCGCGGGCTGCCTTTTGCGCCTGCGCAGCGGTCGGAGCAAATTTTGGCGGATCCAAAATAATCAAATCGAATTGTTTGTTTCGATCGCGCAGAGTACGCAATTCTTTGAAAACATTTCCTTCCACCCACTGGTTCAGCGCAGGGTTGAAACCGTTTAAAGCCAGATTCTCGGCAGCAAGGGTCAGCGCATTTGCTGAGGAGTCAATGGATAACACACTCCTCGCACCACCAGCCAGCCCGCACAACGTAAAACCCCCGGTATAACAAAAAGCGTTCAAGACCTCACGATCTTTACTCAATGCCATAATTCGCTTGCGATTCTGGCGCTGGTCGAGGTAAAACCCGGTTTTTTGACCGCCGATCACATCTACCCAGTAATGAAGGCCGTTTTCTTCAATTTTAATTCGAGGCGGCAAATTTTCCCCTCGGATTAATCCTTCTCGTATTGGTAAGCCCTCCAGATGACGAACTTCCACATCCGAGCGTTCTACCACAGTTTTACACCCCGTAATCTGCTGAACCTGATCAATCAGCACATCTCGCCAGTATTCCGCCCCTGCAGAAAGAATCTGTACTACGGCAACATCGGGGTAACAATCCACAATTAGACCGGGGACACCATCCGCCTCGCCGTGAACCAAGCGGAAAGCGTTGGTTTCCTTTGTGATGTTTATTGCGGTACGCAAACGTGCAGCTGCCTCAATTTTTCGATAAAAATATTCTTCATTGATCACTTCATCAGGATCAAAACTCCAAACCCGCGCCCGGATCGAAGAATACGGACTGTAAGCAGCCCAGCCCAGACGCTCACCTCCGCTGCTCAGCACCTCTACCGTTTCGCCGGGCTGCGGATTACCCGATGAAGAAGCAACCGCGCCAGAAAACACCCATGGATGATGGTGAAGTATTGATTTTTCTTTTCCGGGCTTTAAGATAATTTTTTTACTGGTCATTTTCAATTGATAATCAATCTTCGCCAGCCAATTTTCTCAGCATTTGTTCATCAATTACTTTGACACCCAGTTCGCGCGCTGTTTCCAGCTTTGAACCGGCATTTTCTCCGGCCACCAGATAGTCGGTCTTTTTTGAAACACTATCGCTGACCTTACCACCAAAACGTTGAATATACTGTTTGACCTCTTCGCGGGTAAAATTCGGGAGCGTCCCGGTAACGACAAAGGTCAGATTTTGAAGGGGTTGTTTTTCGGGTGTTGGTGCAGCTTTTTCCGCAACCGGCCAGACCCCAACCGACTTTAACTTTTCCAGCAATTGACGGTTAGACGGCCGATTGAACCAATCCACAATTGCCTGCGCAATGTTCGGGCCGACTCCTTCAATTTCCTGCAGCTCTTCAAACGTTGCCCGGCTCAATGCATCCAAATCGGAATAATACTTGACCAGATCACCGGCAAGTACTTCACCCACCCCTCGAATACCCAGCGCAAAAATCAACCTTTGCAATGGGCGGTTCTTTGATTCTTGTATGGCTTGAAGCAGGTTATCGGCTTTTTTTTCTGCAAAACCTTCCAGTTGAAGCAAATCTTCCTTCTTCAAGCGGTATAAATCCGCCACATCTTTAACCAGACCGGCAGCAATCAATTGTTCCACAATCTTAATTCCCAATCCCACAATGTCCATTGCTCCACGCGAAACAAAATGCTCGACATTGCGAATCAATTGAGCCGGGCAGGCAGCATTAACGCAATACCAGGCTACTTCTCCCTCCACATGTTCAACAGCCTGACCACAAGCCGGGCAGTTTTTCGGTGGTTCGAAAACCCGTTCCTCCCCCGTTCTGGCTTCCACCACCGGCCCAATGACATATGGGATGACATCACCGGCACGCTTAATTAAAACCCGATCGCCAATTCGAATATCTTTCTCGAAAATATAGTCAAAATTGTGCAGGGTAGCCTGCTTGACAATTACCCCGCCAACTTCAACCGGCTCCAAAATGGCCGTGGGGGTTAACACTCCGGTTCGGCCAACATTAATTCCGATATCCAGCAAACGGGTTGTAACCTCTCGCGCTGGAAACTTGAAAGCCAATGCGCCGCGTGGATCTTTCCCAACCACCCCCAAATCCGCAGCCAGCCGCAAATCATTGATTTTAATGACCATCCCATCGGCTTCATAAGGCAAAGTGTCCCGTTTTTCTGCCCATTCTTCACAAACACGAATAGCTTCCTCTATATTTTTGCAATAAGCAACTTGATCACTGACCGGAAAGCCCCATTCACGTAAACGTTGTAAAGTCTCCCATTGAGTTTCTGGGACAGGCTGATCGCTCTGAACAATCTGGTAAACCAATAGTCTCAGCGGACGGGAAGCCGTCAATTTTGGATCCAGTTGGCGCAAAGATCCTGAAGCCGTATTGCGTGGGTTGAGATATGGCTTTTCTCCCTGCTCCACCAGACGCTGGTTGAGGATTTCAAAATCCCGAATATTGATAAATGCCTCACCGCGTAC
>NZ_DAOUBL010000333.1:0-6272 GCF_034432615.1 Bellilinea sp.
AAAAACCACCGGTGACCGGTTCCGGAACAATTGGAGTAACCCCTTCCGGCTGCTCACTAAGCAGTAAAATCCCGACCACCAAACCGGTCAGAAGAATGATGAGAATTTGACAGCGAAATTTTTTCATTTTCAGTTAAACCTAACAGGGCGATTTCCCCAGAAAGGTGCCAATCGCCCTTAACTGTTTGGAGTATATCCTGAGCTTGAATGCCTGATGCTTAATTCAGGAACCAATGGCAACCGAAAGGAGAGTTAGGATGACGAAGAGAATCGCCAATCCAATGGTGATCAAGAAAATGGTTTTTTCCAGACCGCGCCGAGCCGTGAATACCTGACTGCTATCCGCACCAGTTAAACCGCCAAGACCAACGCCTTTGTTTTGAAAGATCACGCTCGCAATCAACGCGATTGAGATTATAATCAAAGCAATGTCAATGTAATTTACCACGCTCGTTCCTCCTTAATCTTGAACGACCCGATTATACCGTTTCAGGGTGGAAATCGTCAACCATCATGCACGAACTGGTCACCAATCTGCACATGCACACTCGCTATTCTGACGGCAGCGGCCTGCATGCCGACATTGCCCGGGCTGCCTTGCAAGCGGGTTTGGATGTCGTCATCGTAACCGATCATAACGTATTGGTCAACGGCTTTGAAGGCTATCACCGCAAAAATGGCAAGACCCTGCTGATGCTGATCGGAGAAGAAGTCCACGATCAGGCGCGCCTGCCGCAGAAATCGCATTTGCTGGTGTTGGGTTGTAACCGGGAAATGGCTCGTTTTGCAGACGACCCGCAGCGCCTGATTGACCGCGTTCGTGAAAGTGGCGGGCTTTCCTTCATTGCTCATCCCCGCGATCCGGCTTTACCGCTTTTCCATGAGGAAGATATTTCCTGGGATGACTGGCAGGTGACCGGTTACACCGGCATTGAATTGTGGAATGGACTCAGCGAACTGAAAACCCAAATCAAAAACTGGGGCGATGCCATTTTTTACGGTTTTTTCCCACAATACCTTGCCCACGGCCCCCACCCGGAGGTGCTGGCGCGCTGGGACGATCTGCTCAGGCAAGACCACAAAGTTGTTGCGATTGGCGGCTCCGACGCCCACGCGCTGGATATCCGCCTCGGCCCATTTCGTCGAATCATTTACCCCTATGAATTTCATTTCCGAGCGATCAACACCCATTTGTTGACTCCTGAACCCCTCAGCGGAGACCTCACCGCCGATCGCAAGATGATTTATCAGGCCTTCCAGCAAGGGCATTGCTTTATCGGGTATGATTTACCAGCTCCCACACACGGTTTTCGCTTCAGTGCACAAGGCAAAAACGGCAAGGCCATCATGGGTGATGAACTGATGATGGATAGCGCCATTACTCTGCAAATCCGCCTCCCGCTTAAAACGGAGTGCAATTTACTGAAAGATGGAAAAGTCATCAAAACATGGACAACCCACGAGGTTTGTACTCACATTACTCGTGAACCGGGCATTTATCGGGTGGAATGCTACCTCAATTATTTGGGCAAACGGCGTGGCTGGATTTTCAGCAACCCCATTTACCTGCGTCCTCCGCGCTGGCGCACCAACCCATTCCAGGGGTCACAATGGTCACAAACAACGTTACCCGCCTTCTAACTGCAAAAAAGATCCCTTTTGAGGCTTTTGAACTGCCCAACGAAAAAATCAGCGGAATGGATACTGCCCGTTTGCTGGGGGTTGACCCGAACCTGATTTATAAAACCATCGTCGTCACCCGTGAAAAAGGCGGTAAACCCATTCTGGCGGTCATTCCTGCCCCTCATCAGGTGGATTTGAAAGCTCTGGCAGCTTTTTTAGGGGAGAAAAAGTTAAAACTTCCCAGTCAGCGCGAAGCCGAACAGCTGACCGGTCTGCAGGTTGGAGGTATCTCCCCGCTGGCCTTGTTGCAACGCGGTTTTCAAGTAGTGCTGGATGAGGCCGCCATGCAGCACGAGAAAATTCATGTCTCCGGCGGGCAGCGCGGGCTGAACATCCGCCTGCCGGTGAAAGCGCTGATTGAGCTGACCCGCGCCCGCACCGCTGTGATCAGCAGTCCCCGCGGGGAAAGCAGCGATCAGGATTAACCCTTGATGACAATTACCGGGCGCAGCCGGGCAACTTTGCGGGCAATGCCCGCCCCGTTAACCGTTTCGACCACTTCATCTACATCTTTATATGCCATCGGCGCTTCTTCCGCCAGCCCGGACATTGAACCGGCCCGCACATGAATACCGGAATGTTCCAGGTCGTTGCGCAGGCGTTCACCGCGGAAGTCTTTTTTCGCTTTGTGGCGGCTGAGCACCCGCCCGGCCCCGTGACAGGTAGAACCCCACGAACGCGCCATGCTGTCCTCAGTGCCAACCAGTACCCAGGATGCCGTCCCCATACTGCCCGGCACCAGCACCGGCTGACCGATTGGTTTATACACATCCGGCAATTCGGGGTTGCCCGGTCCAAACGCACGGGTTGCGCCTTTCCGATGCACACACACTTTCATTTTCCTGCCATTGACGTCGTGGGTTTCCACTTTACCCATGTTGTGGGCAATATCATAAACCTGATGCAACTGCCAGCGCAGCCCGCTGCCGGCAAAAACCTCCTCAAAGGCGCGCCGGGCATGGTGCGCAAGAATCTGCCGGTTGCAGAACGCATAATTTGCGGCTGATCGCATGGCAGCCAGATAATTCTGCCCCTCAGGGCTGTCTAACGGGGCACATACCAGTTCACGGTCGGGCAGCTGGATGCCATAGCGTTTGACAGCAGATTGTAAGTCCTGCACATAATCGGTGCAAATCTGATGACCAAAACCGCGCGAACCGCAGTGGATCATCAACGTAAGCATGCCTTCCTGCAAACCCATCGCTGCAGCGGCTTCGCCATCAAAAATCTGATCCACGACATCCACCTCAATAAAGTGATTGCCTGCCCCGAGCGTTCCCAGCTGAAGCATGCCGCGCTGTTTGGCACGCTGGCTGACCTTACCCGGGTCAGCCCCTTGCAGGCAGCCACCCTCTTCAGTGCGGTGTAAATCCTCCTCGCTGGCCATGCCCTTCTTCAACGCCCAGCGCGCACCCTGCCGACAGACCGCATCCAGTTCGGCCGTGGTTAAGTGGATGGAACCTTCACTTCCTACGCCGCTGGGACAATATTGATTAAGCGCGTTCGCCAGATCATCTAATCGCTCTTCTGCCGCCTCCAAGGGTATGGTGGAAGCCAGCAGGCGCACCCCGCAGTTAATGTCATAGCCAATTGCCCCCGGCGAGATGACCCCGCTCGGATAACGCGTGGCCGCCACTCCACCAATCGGAAAACCATAACCCTGATGCATGTCCGGCATCACCACCACCGGTTCAACCACCCCCGGCAGTGTCGCCGCATTGATGGCCTGCTCAATGGATAAATCCTGCAAGGCAGCTTCCAGCAGCCGCCGGGTGACAAACAGCCGCACGGCTACGCGCATATCTTGCCGATACGACCTGGGAATCTCCCACTCATATTCGCTAATTTTGTTCAGGTCCTGAATTCGAATCATGGCTCACCTCGCTACACATCAAACACCAAGCGGGCTTCCAATCCATCTTCGCCGCGTTGCACGACGAGATTGTGAAAGGTAACTGCCTTAATCGGTTTTTCGATGCTGCGGATTGGTTTACCCCATAATTCGGCAATTAACCTGTTGCCATTTAATTTTAAGGGAAAATCCTCGAAACCGATTCGCTCAATTTCCAGATAAAATAGAATTTCATTCAAAAAGCCTACCAGCAGACTTTCATCATCTTCAGCCGACAGATAAAGTTCCACTTTTTTATGGACAGGTTCATCCTGCAATTTCAACCCCATCAGGGCATTCATCCCGATGGCAGCCTGCCGGAACAGCTCCTCCCGATTCGGCGCCCAAACTCTCAGCGCCCAATCCGCAGTATGTTGAAGTTCCTCAAATCCGGCCTGGTTCATCTTCTTTCCTCGACTGGTCTTATAATTATAAAGTATGAAATCCCGTCTTGATGATATCGAGTCCCGCCTCAAAGATTTGATCGAAAACCGCCTGGTTGGGCTGGCGTGGCGTAAGGAGCACTCCCCGCTGGCAGTTCTCATCGTCGAAGCCCTGCGTGAACAATTGCTGGCGGAAACCGACGAAAATCTCCCCCTGCCCAACGTTCTGGTGTTTGCCATGCACCCGGAAGAAGCAGCCACATGGCAGAACAATCCCGAATGGATGACATGGTTGAACCAAACCTTGCTCGAAACCGTGCGTGAATCGGGCGCATCCTTTGCTGCCCCGCCGGTGATTCAGATCGTTGCAGATCCCCGTCAGCCGCCCGGCAACCCGCGCATCACCTCCGCTTATCAGGATACTCTACCCGGCTCGACCGCCGTGCTGCATCTTTCAAACGAAAGCGTCACCAGCCAATCCACCTCAGACAGACGGGCTTACCTGATACTGCACGGCAGTCAATTCTTTCCTCTGGATCAACCGGTCATCAACATCGGCAGACGCAATGACAACCACTTAGTCATCGAAGACCTGCGGGTTTCCCGTGCTCATGCGCAGATCCGCCGCACTAAAAATCAAACCATCTTGTTCGATCTCAACTCTTCCGGCGGGACCTTTGTCAACGGACAACGTATTACTCAAACCACCCTCTTTCCGGGGGATGTCATTTCGCTGGCAGGTTTCATGCTGATTTATGGCGAGGATAGCGGTGAATCTTCCCCGGTTGGCGGAACATCCCCTGCCCAACCTCCGGTATAATGCCAGCATGAGCGCCATTGCTGTCCTCGTTTTACGCATCCTGTTCGCCCTGCTGCTGTATGCCTTTTTGTACTGGGCTTTCAGCGTCATCTGGCGGGATTTGCGCCTGAAAACTCAGGAGTTCACCCACGAAGCCCTTCCCGCGCTGCTGATCACCCCGTTGGATGCACCATCCGACGAGGTCACCCGCTTTCAGACCAGCGAAGTGATTTTGGGACGCGATCCGGGCTGTAATCTGCCGGTTGCTCACGAGACCGTCTCGGCGCGCCATGCCCGCTTTACTTTCCAGCAAAATCAATGGTGGGTCGAAGATTTGAATTCGACCAATGGCAGTTTCCTGAATGGAGAACGGTTAACCACACGGGCTGTCATCGTTTCCGGCGACGAATTACGCTGTGGGCAACTCACTTTCCGCATTGAAATCGAACCCAAAAAATAAAAAATGTTCAAAAGGGAGAATAGCATGAGTCAACAAGCCATACTCGGAATCATCGGCGGCTCCGGCCTGTATCATTTTGAAGGACTGGAAGATGTCCAGTCCATTGAAGTCAACACCCCGTTTGGTAAACCCAGTGCCCCCATCCTGATCGGCACCCTTGAAGACAAACGGGTAGCCTTTCTCGCCCGGCATGGGATTGGGCATCACATTCTGCCATCGGAGGTCAATTACCGCGCCAACATTTTCGCCCTCAAACAGCTGGGCGTTCGCTTTGTGATCGGTGTCAGCGCCTGTGGATCGCTGCGCCATGATTACAAACCCGGCAATTTCGTGATCCCCGACCAGGTGATAGATTTTACCCGCGACCGCAAACGGACATTCTTTGGTGAAGGGCTGGTGGCGCACATCAGCACGGCCGACCCCTATTGTGCAAGTCTCTCCCGCCAGTTGTACGAAGCCGCGGTAAGTACTGGGGTTGAAGTCCATCAGGGCGGAACTTTCATTACCATAGAAGGACCCCGCTTTTCAACCCGCGCCGAATCGCACCTATTTCGTGCCTGGGGCATTTCCATCATTGGGATGACCACCTGCCCGGAGATCTTTCTGGCACGCGAGGCCGAAATGTGCTATGCCAGCCTGGCGCACATCACCGATTACGATGTCTGGCATCTGGCAGAAGAGCCGGTCAATGTTGAGATGGTCATCCGCACCCTCTCTCAAAATACGGCTGCCGCCCAGCAAACCATTCGCACGCTGGCAGCCCAGCTTGACGAAAACACCGACTGTGACTGCAGCTCTGCGCTTGAAAAAGCGCTCATCACCGATCCAGCCCGCATTCCACCGGAAACACGTCAAAAACTCTCGTTACTGGTGGATAAATACCTCAAACCGTGAGATTCCTTTTCCCTCCGGCTGCTGCCACTCAAAACCCCTTGGAGCGCAGGCTGATCGGGTTAGCCGCGCTGGCGCTCACCCTTTACAGCCTGATTTTGACGCTCTCCCCGGCGGTCAGACTGCATACCTTTCAGGTTGAGTACCGCTGGCTGCACTGGATTG
>NZ_DAOUBL010000334.1:0-4828 GCF_034432615.1 Bellilinea sp.
GCATTGTTCGAGCAAAATCGGAATGAGATTGTTTCCAGCTTTCATGTTTCTAAAAACTTATGACGATTCACTTAGAATTGAAAAGATTACTGAAAATCAACAGTACCCCAATCCGCAAACCCAACCCGGAATCTACACACCAGTAAAGAAGCGGAATAACCAACAAGTAAAACTCTTCATTCCCCAAAAAAGTGATCCCCTTAAAAATTGGGGCCAACGCAGCAAACCCACCCTGCAGGTTTTGAATAAAATCAAGTTCACTTAGAAGAAATGGATCCATCTTATCATCCCTGCAATGAAGTGATTGACTTGTTCATACACCCAACATTGAACCCTGCCATTGACGGCTAAAGCAAAAGTATTGTACACTAAAATCATGCTCAATTCTTCAAAACGCTGGTGGGATCTTTTATCGGTATCCCTCTTCCTGGCCGCGTTGATTACCGTTACCTACCGGTTAGCAGATACCCGCTGGACCGACAATCTGGAGATTGTGATTGGGCTGGCATTGATTGGCGCAATCATCGGGCTGGCGTTGGGATACAGCCGATTCAGCCCTCAAACTGCTGGCCTT
Source organism: Bellilinea sp. (assembly GCF_034432615.1). GTDB lineage: Bacteria > Chloroflexota > Anaerolineae > Anaerolineales > Anaerolineaceae > Bellilinea. Next base: position 575 of record NZ_DAOUBL010000334.1, read on the forward strand.
TTTGGCTTCCTGTTTACCCTCTTCTTCATCACCTGGCAATTGGGGGAACTAACCCCCAGCAATTACATCTGGCTGGAACGGTTGTGGCTGTTGGGTGACCGCATGTGGCAGAATCTGGTTCTTTTTCTGCGTAACCAGCCGCTGAACGACTCAATTTTATTCCTTGCCAACATGGCCCTGCTGTTCTGGCTGGTGGGCATTTCCACCGGCTACCAGCTGACCCGTTATGGTAAGCCCTGGCAGGGTTTGGTTGTGCTGGGAATCGCGCTGGTAGTGATTGACCTTTACCACCCGCCGCTTGCCCAAAGCGGGGTCGCCACCGCCATTTTTGCCGTTCTGGCTTTGCTCCTCTTCAGCCGCATGAATTACCTCAAAAATGCCCGCCAGTGGGAAGAAGAAGAGGTCGGTGTGGATACCGACACCGGATTTAACTTGATGCGCAGCAGTTTAATCATCCTTGTGCTGCTGGTTATTTTTGCCTGGAATGCTCCGCGTATCGTCCGCGCAGTTGTCCCAAACAGCCCCGAGCGCCAGCAGATGATTCAATCCTTGCAATCCCTGCGGGAACGGTTCCAAAATGTTACCAATCCATTAAGGGGCTCGGTTGCTGTACTGGATGAATATTATGCCGATGAGTATGCCCTTGGCACCGGCAGCCAGCTGACGGATGCCACCGTTTTTACCGTTCAAGCCAGTATCACCCAGCGAATAGGGGTGCCCTACTACTGGCGCATCCGCAGTTATGACTATTACGACAATGGCCGTTGGGAAAGCACAGTAACCAATCAGCAATCCCTGCGCGTTGGTTCACCTCCCCTCGATTATCCGCAGTACAGCCGGCGCTTCAATGTGCGCTTCGACTTCCGCCCTGTCCGCAATTTGAGTATGGTCTATGTGCCGGGATTGCCGGTCGGGCTCAACCGCAATGTTTTGCTGGTTTACGACGGTTCAGAACCCGGCAAGGTTGAAGATGTGATTACCGTGCTTGCCGATCCCGATATCCCCCCCGGCAGCACCTATCAGGTGACTTCCTCGATTGCCTCCCCCACAATTGCCGCCCTGCGGGAAGCTGGCCAGGATTACCCTCAATGGGTAGTAGACCGCTACCTTCAATTACCGGATGACCTGCCCCAAAGTATTCGCGACCTTGCCGCCGAGATCACAGCCGGCCTGGAAACCCCTTATGACAAAGCCGCTGCCATCACACAATGGCTGAGGGACAATATCGCCTATTCCGCAACTATCCCAAACCCGCCAACCGGCAGAGACCCGGTTGAGTGGGTGTTATTCGAACATAAACAAGCCTTTTGTAATTACTATGCCTCGGCAGAAGTACTGATGCTGCGCTCGCTGGGCATACCCAGCCGCTGGGTCATCGGTTATGCTCAGGGATTTCTCGACGAAGAAGAAGACTTTTACTGGGTGCGCGACTTAGACCGCCATGCCTGGCCGGAGGTTTTCTTCCCCGGCATCGGCTGGATTGAGTTTGAACCAACCGCTTTCCAATCCCCCATTGAGCGGCCCAGTGGGGCAGGCGCAGAAGACCGTACCCCACTTCCCCAGCCCAACCCCAATCAGCCGCAATTACTGGATGAATTTGAGGAAGCCACGCGTTTTGACGAAAATCAAGCCTCAGGTCCGGTAAATTTACAAACCACACCGCTGGTCAGCGCTACACTGATCATCCTGGGTTTGCTGATTGCAGGAATAGTTATCTTTCTGGTCGCAGCCAACGGACGCAGACGCCGCTGGTTCCCTCAGCAAAGTTTTCCGGCATTTTTAGAAACCAGCCTGCGAAAACGCGGTTGGCGCATCCCGCGGTGGCTGGAACAATGGTCGTACTACACTCAACTGGCACCCGTTCAGCGCGCTTTTTACAGCATTCACTGGCTGTGCCATTTGTTCAAAATCCCCATCACCCCCGCCCAGACCCCTGCGGAACAAATTCAAACGCTCATTAACCACCTGCCGGAAAGCGAAACCTCTGCTCTTCAGCTTTTGCAAGAATACCAGAAAATTGCTTACAGTCCTTATCCAGCCGATACAGCCGTTGCTCAACAATCTGCCCGGCTGATCTGGAAACTGGCATTTCAAAATCGCGGTAAAATGATTCTGGCGAAATTAGGGGGGAAACCCCTTGAAAGCAACGCTTAAATTCCCATTCAGGAAGTAATAAAAATTGAGTGATCACAAATCTGCTTTGCAGGGTGATCAGCTGGCAACCAATCTGGAAAAGTTGAGATCAGCCTGCTACTCCATTTACAATTACCTGCAGACCAACCGTCCTGCTGCGCTACCCACTTCATTCTTTGAAACCGTAGTGGCAATTAATGCGCTGGTAAAGAAAATCAACGCGCAATTTGAAGAACTGGAAGAAGAACGTCGCAGCCTGATGGCGCTCGCCGGCATGGGACAGGTGATCAACACCTCGCTGGAATTGAACACCGTTCTTCAAATTGTCATGGATACGATTATTCGGCTTACTGGCGCAGAACGCGGCTTCTTAATGTTGAAGGACGAGGAAGGTAACCTGATCACCCGCATTGCCCGCAATTGGGTTCAGGAATCGCTGAATACCACCGAACTCCACATCAGCTTCACAGTTATTGACCGGGTCGCCGGGGAAGGCTTGCCTGTGCTCACCACCAATGCACAGGAAGACCCGCGTTTTGGCAAACAGGACTCCGTCATTGCTCACAACCTGCGTTCGATCATGTGCGTACCGCTGAGGGTCAAGAGCGAAGTAACCGGCGTCATCTACGTGGATAACCGTATTCGGAGTGGTCTGTTCACCTCCAAACAGCTGGATTTGCTGGCCGCTTTCGCCAATCAGGCAGCGGTTGCCATTGAAAACGCCCGCCTGTTTGCCTCTGTCCAGCGAAGCCTTGCCGAAGTAACCGAATTGAAGAGTCTGATGGACAAGGTGTTTGCCTCCATCGCCAGCGGAGTGATTACCGCCGATATTGAAGGGAATATCCTGTTGTGCAACCGGGCAAGCGAACAAATTCTCAACCAGACTGCGCCGGAGTTGAGCAGCCAAAAGTTAAGGGATATTCTCACTTCACTCTCCCCGGCGCTGCTGCCCGAACTGCTCCACGTGCTGCAAACAGACCAGCCTGTGCTGGGTCTGGAAATTTCCCCAGCCATCGCCGGGCGTGGACGAATTGATTTACGCATCAGCATTACCCCTGTAAAAGATGGACAGCAGCAAACCCAGGGCATTGCGCTTGTGCTGGATGACCTGACCGAGAAAAAACAGCTGGAAGCACAGCGTCGTCTGTTTGAAAAAATGGTCTCGCCGGCAGTCATTCGCCAATTGAACCCCGACAGCCTTATTTTGGGCGGACAGCGCAAAGAAATCACCGTATTATTCGCCGATATTCGCGGATTTACCACCATCAGCGAGAGTTTATCGCCGGAAGAACTGGTCTCCATCCTCAACCGTCACCTTGCAGCAGCGGCCGAAGCCATTTTGCAGGAAGAGGGAACCATTGACAAGTTCCTGGGTGATGCAGTTATGGCATGGTTTAATGCCCCGATCCGCCAGCCCGACCATGCCCTGCGTGCAGTGCGGGCAGCCTTGCTCATGCGCGACTCGCTCAAAGCCCTTCATCTGCAATTGCCAGCAGCACAACGCCTTTCTTTTGGCATTGGCATTCACACCGGAGAAGCCGTGCTGGGTTTAATCGGCAGCGAAAAACGCCTGGAATACACCGCCATTGGGGATTGTATCAATACCGCCAAACGAATTCAGGAAAATGCACGCGCTGACCAGATTTTGATCACTCAGTCGGTGGTTGACCGGCTGGGGGGATATGCGGTCTATCAGCCGGTACAGGCAATTCAGGCAAAGGGCAAACGAGAACCGATTCAGGTATACGAGGTCAACTTCTTAACAATCTGAGTTCGGCATCCATATTTACGCTCTGCCAGAGATGGATTTTTTGCCCGCTCACCCAAAAGCGGCTTTGGGGTGTATCAACTGCGCCTGCTGCCGTTTTTGTACCAGATGCGTTCAATGACCATCAAAACTTGCTGCAATCCGAGGCGGATTGGCGGGATTTCAAGGTACTCGCTATCGGTATGGGGAGCGCCGCCGCGCGTTAGCCCGAGGCATACCGCAGCAATCCCCCGGCTGAGGGGGATGTTGGCATCCGTCGAGCCAATTTCCAACACCGCCGGTACGTGCAGTTCGGCAAGACACTCCAGCGCCAGTTTGACCAGCGGATGAGAAGGGCGAATGCTAGATCGGAA
>NZ_DAOUBL010000335.1:0-6499 GCF_034432615.1 Bellilinea sp.
AAGCCAGGCCGCCCGCCCAGCAGGCGTTCACCACACTCTCGCGGAAAGGAGGTGGGGAACATTGGACTGGCAACACCGCAAACTCCGATCTCTCCCCTCCCTGCCCGCAACCGGCAGGGAGATTTCATTGTGTGAGCCAGCGCCGCCACAACAAGGATTTGCCTGATTACCCCAAACCTGCTGGCTCAGCCGGCACGTCGTATCCAAACCCACAAACCCATTCAATTTGAAAGGCTCCTAAAAATGAAACGTCAAAGCGTTTTGCTCAGTGTTCTCTTGCTGCTGGCGCTTCTGGTGAGTGCCTGCACGTCGGCAGCTACCCCGGCTGCCACGCCTACCGCCAGCCCGATTGTCATGACCGATGGACTGGGACGTACCGTTACCCTGGCGCAGCCGGCGCAACGCGTGGTTTCGCTGGCGCCATCCAACACCGAAATTCTGTTCGCCGTGGGCGCCGGCAGTCAGGTGGTTGGGCGCGATAATTTCAGCAACTACCCGCCCGAAGCCCTGGAATTGCCGGGGTTGGGTGATTTTATGGGCTTCTCGATCGAGCAAATCGTCGCCCTCAACCCGGATCTGGTGCTGCTGGCCGAAATTCACCCGCCGGAACTGGTCAAATCGCTCGAAGATGCCGGTTTGACCGTCTATTACCTGAAAAATCCCCTCGCCATGGAGGAAATGTACCCCATGCTGATCACCGTCGGTGAGCTGACCGGCCACAAAGCCGAGGCCGAAGCGCTGGTGACTCAATTGAGTCTGCGGGTGGCGGTCGTCCAGCAAAAACTGGCGAATATCGAGGAACGGCCGACCGTCTTTTACGAAATTGACGGGACAGATCCTTCCAAACCGTGGACGACCGGCAGCGGTACCTTCATTGATACCCTGCTGGAGATGGCCAAAGCCGAAAACGTTGGCCGGGCAATGGACAGCCAGTACGGGCAGATGAGCATTGAAGCCCTGCTGGCAGCCGACCCCGACTTCATCCTGCTGGGGGATGCCAATTTTGGCGTCACCCCCGAGCAGGTGGCTGCCCGCCCCGGCTGGGGTGAATTGACGGCGGTCAAAGAAGGGCGCGTCCTGCCGTTCAACGATGATCTGGCCAGCCGTCCCGGCCCGCGGCTGGTGGACGGGCTGGAAGAACTGGCGCGCCTGCTGCACAGTGTGACCCTGCCCTGATGAGAATGGCATGAAGGGACGCACTGTTCACCCAATCTGGATCGCTTTGGCCGCTTTGCTGGCAGCCCTGCTGTTGAGCATGCTGGTGGGCAGTGTGTCCCTTTCGCTGGTGGATATGGCGCGGGTGGTGGCAGCCCGTCTGAGCGGCGGCGAAATCGGTGCTGACCTGCGCGTTGCGGATACCATTCTCTTCTCGCTGCGGCTGCCGCGCACCGCGCTGGTGGCGCTGACCGGTTCGGCGCTCGCCGTCAGCGGGGCGGCCTATCAGGGCCTGTTCCGCAATCCGCTGGCCGATCCTTATCTGATTGGGGTGGCCTCCGGCGCCGGCCTGGGGGCGGTGATCGTGCTCAGCCTGCGCTGGGGCTACGATGTGGCCGGTCTGCTGGCGGTACCGCTGGCTTCGTTCAGCGGCGCGGTGCTCACCGTTTTGATGGTGGTCAGCCTGGCGCGGGTTGGACGCTCACTGCCGGTGACCAATCTTCTGCTGGCGGGGGTGGCGGTAAACTCCTTTGCCGGTGCGCTGACTTCTTTTTTACTGCTCCGCTCAACTGGCGAACTGCGCCGGGCAATTGCGTGGTTAATGGGCGGCTCATCCATGGGCGGCTGGCAGCCAGTGCTGGCCGTATTACCCTACTGGCTGATTGGGCTGGGAATTTTGATGACCATGGGACACGCCCTGAATGTGATGCAGTTTGGCGATGAACAGGCTCAGCAGCTGGGGCTGCCGGTGGAAACCACCCGCTGGATCATCATCGGCGTTTCATCTCTGGCTACGGCTGCAGCGGTTTCTTTTACCGGCATTATCGGCTTTGTCGGGTTGATTGTCCCGCACCTGCTGCGGCTACTGGTTGGCGGGGACTACCGCCGGCTGCTGCCGCTCTCGCTGTTGGGCGGGGCTGCCTTTTTGCTGCTGGCAGACGTGCTGGCGCGCATTGTGATGACCCCGCAGGAACTGCCGGTCGGCATCATCACCGCTTTGACCGGCACGCCCTTCTTTTTGTGGATTTTGCGGCGTTCCCGCAGCCTTCCCTACTGGAGTTGACCATGCTCGAAGTTTTGCATTTGACTGTTCGTTACGGAGCAAAGCCGGTTTTGAAAGATGTCAGTTTCCGGCTGGCGGATGGTGAGATTCTGGCGGTGATCGGCCCGAACGGGGCCGGTAAGTCCACGCTGGTGCGCGCGCTGAGCGGCATTCTGCCGCCGGAGTGCGGCTCAATCCGTTATGATGGACGCGACCTGTGCGCGCTTTCGGTGCAGGAACGCGCCCGCCTGATTGCCGTGGTGCCGCAGGCGCGCAGCCTGCCGGCAGGCTTCACTGCCTGGCAGGTGGTTTCGCTGGGGCGCACCCCTTATCTGAACTGGCTGGGGCAGCTTTCACCGGCCGATGAAGAATTGATTTGGGAAGCCATGCGCCGCACCGATACGCAGCATCTGGCGCATCGGCTGGTGGGAGAGCTTTCCGGCGGGGAGCTGCAGCGTCTGTTGCTGGCGCGCGCCATGGTGCAGGCAACCCCGGTAATGCTGCTGGATGAGCCGACCACACATCTGGATTTGCAGTATCAGATTGGGCTGCTCAACCAAATGGTGGAGGTGGTGCGCCAGCCCATTGCCGGCAATGGAAACGGTAAAGCGCATCAACCGGCGGCGCTGGTCGTGCTGCATGACCTGAATCTGGTGGCGCGCTATGCCGACCGCGTGCTGCTGCTGGTGGATGGCTGTGTGCAGGCGTATGGAACCTCGGCGGAGGTGCTGCGTCCGCAGCTGCTCAGTGAGGCGTTTGGCATTCCGCTGGAGGTGATGCGCAGTCCCAACGGAAAATACCCGCTGGTTGTGCCGCTGATGGCCTGAAAATCTGGCATAATTGAAGGCAGGCACATGATCCGCGTTAACCTGTACGCCACCTTTCGATTGATTGCCAGGGCACGCAGCCTGCAGCTGGATCTGGCGGATGGAAGCACGGTTCGGCAGGCGGTAGATGAAATTGTCGCGCGCCTGCCGGATTTGCGCCTGCACTGGTTGAATGCACAAAACGAAATCCATGCCCATGTGCATGGATTCGTCAACGGGAAAGATGTGGACACCCTGCCGCAGGGTTGGGATACCCCTCTGCAAGACGGGGATGTGCTCGACTTTTTTCCGCCTGTGGCAGGCGGATGAACCTCAGGCGGTCACTTTGGTTTGAATGGTAAAGCGCGGCGGCTGTTCCATGTGCTTCTTGACCGCGCACTGTTCGGCGGAGCGCACCAGCGCATCGTAGTATTTTTGTGGAAATTCGGGCGGCACCTGAATCTCCATTTCGATTTCTTCGACCATGCCGGTCAGCGGATTGCGCCGGTCGCGTTGAATAATGCGGATGCCCTCGGTGGGCAGCCCGCGCTGGGGGCAGAATCCCAGCACGTAAATGCCGGCGCAGGTGGCTAAAGAGGCCAGAAAAACGGCAAAGGGAGTGGGGGCAGAGCCTTCACCGCCGCCCATGGGGGGCTGGTCGGTACGGACGGTATAAGGGCCAAACTGAGCATCAACACGGGCTCCGCCGGGGAAGTAAACAACCATTTCCATGTGTGATTTTTCTCCATTCGTAAGGTTTTACCCTTATATAGATGCTATTGCGGCTTTAAGGTTGCAGGCAAAGGCGCAACGACTTGCTCTTTGCCGAGCGGGTACCAGAAGAAACGCCAGTAAAGGTAAATGGAAAGGATGTACAGTACCAGGGTGGCGGCAAAAGCCGGCTGAAAACCGTAATTGACCTGTATCCAGCCGCTGATTTGCGGAGAAAATGCCCAGCCCACATTGTTGGCCATGCTGACCAGACTGGCAACGGTAGCCCGCGCCGAGGGTTCGACCTTTTCCATCACAAAGGTCTGATACACCGGCAGGCTCATGTTCATCAGCGTCAGGCGGATGTAGTAGGCCGCGGCGCTGACCGCAAACCACGGCGCAAAGCCCAGCAGAATCAGAAACGGAATGGAAAGCGCCTGGGTGATGACCACCAGTTGAATTTTGCCAAAGCGGTCTGCCAGCGGTGGGGCAATCAACAGGCCGATGCCCATGGCCAGCGAACCCCAGGCGAACATGGCCCCAATGACCGGGTCGGGCTGGTGATGCACATTGCGGAAAAAGACGTTCATGAACGGCATGATCAGCCCGGCGCCCAGCGAAGTAACCAGCATGGGCAGAATGAGTTTGCCCAGCAGGCGCGAGTTTTGCCCAAAATAAGCCAGCGGTGCGAACACCGAGCGTTTGTCACGGGCGATTTTGACCGGACGGAGAAACAGCAGGGGTAAAATGCCGACCGAACCGGCAATGGCAATGGCAGCCAGCGCTCCGCCGTATGCCGAGGGGCTGGTGGGGGTGCTGCCCTGTAGCGTGCTGATCCAGGTTGGCAGGTAACCGCCGATCCAGTTCCCGAAGAAAGCCGAAGCCATTTGCAGCCCGGAGGTGAAACTGAACAGGTAGGTGCGTTCCTTTTCGCCGCTGTTTTCCATCAGGAATGGCCCCATGGTCACACCGGTCAGGCTCTGTGCCAGGCCGAGCACGATGTTCATCAGGACGAAGGTCAATGCGGAGGGGAACAGCACCATGCCGCCAACCGCCAGTCCCAGCACGGCCGTGCCGATGATCAGGGCGGTCTTGTGACCGATATTGTCCACCAGATAGCCCATCGGCAGGGCGGAGAGCAGGGCGGTCAGGCTGGAGGTGGTGATGAGCGTGCCGAGCAGGGCTTCATCGTAACCCAGCGAGAGGACGTAAAAGTTGAACAGCAGGCGGTAAACGCCCATGGCCGCGCCGGTGAGAATGACACTGGTCAGGTACAGGCGGGCGTTGGGCTGGAAAGCGCTCACCCGGTCAAAGTAATTGGCCAACACACGTGAAAAGCGGGAAAACGAACGCTCAGGTTTCAACGGCTTTTTCTCCATACAGGGCAGAAGTTCAGGGTTCTTCGGTGGAATCCAGAAAACGATGCAGGGCGGTCAGGGTTTCGTTCAGTCCTTCGCGGCGCAGGTCGTAGCGCCGTTCGCCGTCGGCGTCCAGCCGAATGTGAACTAAACCGGCGCGCCGCAGGGCGTTGAGGTGATGAATGACTGTTGGGGCGCGCAGGCGCAGGCGCTCGGCCAGGGCGGCGGGGGTCAGCGGCTGCTGAGCCAGAAAGCGCAAAATGCGCAGACGGGTCGGGTCACCCAGGGCTTTGAAAGTGTCCACCAAAGTCAGCGGTACGGCGCCGCCGCCCGCCAGCGAGAGGTGCGCTGGACGGCAGCCGAACACCAGCAGGGCGCGCTGCCCTGCCAGCCGCTGGAAGAAAATGAAGGGTGTACTCCAGTAGGAGGGAATCAGGGTCAACTGGCTGACCTGCTGGATTTCTGCGATGCTCACCCCGCGGGTGAGGGTTTCGACGACCTGCGGGAGGGGTTGCTCATTCAGCAGGCGGCTGGCTGTCTGCACACCGTCTTCCAGCAGCGGTTGCAAGCGGGCCTCTTCCTCGCTGAAGAACAGGTTGAAGTAGGTGCGCAGGGCAAACAGCCATTCTTCCCCAAAGGCGGCCGGGTTCGACCAGGCTGATATCCAGTAGTCCAGCGTACCGGCCGGCGGGGGATGGCGTTTAGCTTCCAGTTCGGCTTTCAACAGGGTACGGATGGCGGGAGTAGCCCGGCCGGTTGCGGCAATCTCCTGCAGGGCAATCTGCACTTCCGGGCGCAATTCGGGAATGAGGGTCAAACGGGGCAGACGTTCGGCGGGCGGGATTTGCTCCAGTGCGCTCAATACCGGGGTGGTATCTTTGTGAGGGAGCGGTAAGTCGTGCAGCCAGGTCAGTGGAACACCCAAAAAAGGCAGATGATGCTCGAAAAATTCGCGCTGAGCCGCCGGCAGGCGCGAGCGTACCCCGGCGGCCCAGGAGGGACGCAGACCAAAATCCGCCGGATTGTGCAGCACAATCAGGCTGATGAAGAAATCATATGCGGAGGCAGCTTCAAAGCGAACTTCGGGCATGTTTGATTAGATAATTGTCTAATTTATTAGATGATAATCTAATCGGGTTGAGTGGTCAAGAAATTCAATGGGATGATTTGCTGCAAACGCGGCACAGCGCATTTGCTCTGCCGCAAAATCCGGACTGTGAGCGTGTGGTATGCTGAACATGCCTAAAAAAATTTCAGCGATAAACGGAGTTGAACATGAGCAACTTACAGCCCGAATGTGTTTACTGCGCCCGTAGCGCGCAGGAAGTGCCGCTTCTCTCGATTCGTTTTCAAGACAAAGAATTCTGGATTTGCCCGCAGCACCTGCCGGTGTTGATTCACCAGCCGGAGCGGTTGAGCGGTAAACT
>NZ_DAOUBL010000336.1:0-25119 GCF_034432615.1 Bellilinea sp.
GGCCATCAACGGCGAAATCACCGTTGATGGCCATTGATGCCCCAACCAGATAACCGACCAGAATCTGGATGTTGCAAATCGTGTCCGAGATCGGCCAAAAGAGGGAATGCATTTTAAGCAGTTTCTTGCCGCGCAGGAATTTCTCCCAGTTATCCCGTTCGAATTTACCGATCTCGTATTCCTGACGGGCAAAGGCTTTGACCACCCGAATACCGGTCAGGTTTTCCTGCAGGGTGGTTGAAAGGACAGCATCCTGGGTCTGGTAGTCCTCATAGGCCTTTGAGATTTTTCGGAAGAAAAACAGGGAAATTCCCACAATCACCGGCACGACCACCACCGAAATCAAAGCCAGTTTGACGTTAAGTTGAAGCAGTGCGATGAAGTTAATCACAAACAGCAAGATAATCCGCCCGATGCCAATAGCCTGATCCGCAAAGAAGCGACGCAGGGCATCCACATCCGAAGTGGAGCGTTGAATCAGCTCGCCGGTTTCCATACGGGAGTGATAGGTAAACGTCAGGCGCTGAATGTGGTCAAAAAGGTAATTGCGCAGGCGGCGGGTAATGCCCTCGGCGGTTTGGGCTGCCAGTTTACCGCTCAGGAATGAAAAACCGCCCTCTACCCCTGCCAGTAAAATGAATCCAATGGCAATTGCCGGAAGGGTAAACGCAGCGCTTCCGGCTACCAGATAGTCATCCACGAAATATCGCAGCAACAGGTAGGTGAGCGTCTTTGCAACCGCCGAAATACCCAAACTTAATGTAGCAGCGATATATAATTTGCGGAAGCCGCGCATCAACCGCCATAATCCCTTAAGACGATTCGGGTGAACAGCGCGCTTCAAGTCATAATTCAAAACAGCATCTGAAACTGCCAATTTAACTTGCCTCCTGTGAGGTTAACGAAAAACAATCACAAAAAAAATGTGAGTTGGTTCAGTATAACGCAAGCCGGTGGATTTGCAATCCTTCCACTGACCATTGAAGCCTGACCAGATGGGTGGGAATTGTAAAATAATCCAGTAAAGATCAAAGGAGTGGCTGACAAACCGGGCAGATAAAACTGCTGGTGCTGCCGGTCTTGATTTTCTGGATTGTGGTCCGGCAGACGGGGCAGGGTTGGCCTTCTTTGTACCCGATCAAAATATCTTCCATGGTGAAAGAGCCGCTCCAACCGTGCAAATCCACCTCATAAAATGCGCCGTTTTTTTCAAGGCTGGCGCGCAAGCAGGTTTGAATGGCATTGGACAGTCTTTCGATTTCTGAATCGGTAAGCGATTTAATGGAACGTAGTGGGTGCAATTGAGCGAGAAACAGAATGTCATGGATGTAGGCGTTACCGATTCCGGCGATCCGGCTTTGATCCAGCAGAAAGGACTTCAAATGTCCTGTCCTCTCCTGGAATAATCTCTTCAGGTCGTTGGTATTCAGATCGAGGGCATTCGGCCCCAGTTTACGGGTCATCTTATGATGTTCCAAATTGTTTTCAGCCACAAAATGGGCGAAACCAAACCACCAGAAATTAATGGCGAGGCAGCTACCATCCGTAAAATCCAGAATAAGGCGGTATTTTTCAGGGAGAGAGGAGCGGGTGACCAGCAGAATTTCGCCGCCCATCCCCAGATTCAAGAGCAGCCAGCCCTGATTGAGGTGCACAAACAACCACTTGCCATGATAGGTGACTTCCTGAATGGAGGAACCGCATAAAGCCGATTGAAACTCCTCCACAGATAGATTCAGGCATTTCGGTTGAACAACTTCAACACCGCTGATCAATTTTCCGCGAAGCTCTGTGTTCATTTGTCGGGCGCGCGAGGCAACTTCCGGTAACTCAGGCATGGGTGGATACTCCGGGCAGGGGATAAAGATGCTACCATTATAGCACTTAAGTTCTATGTTTTTGGATGGATTGATCACAATCTTGAAAATAACTTCATTAATCACCCTTCATGGTTAACCAGCCATGCAAAGTAGCCCGGTAGAGCGCGCGCTCAAAGTAAGAGCCTTTCATAGCGGATGGCGGCCGGCATGACGTGCATGCCAACCGCACCGCTTCCTAACAGTGTGACGTGAATTGGCGGCCGGTGCGGGCTTTCGAAGCCGGGGGCGGGGTAAATTTCTCGCAGAACGCGAAAAGCAACTTCCACACCATTCCAGGCGACCAGCCGCAGGTTTTCCACCAACCGGCGGCCGGTATCATCTTTAATGGAATCCAGAGAAATTGCTTCAATTTGCAGCGACTTGAGAAATTCGATGCGCTGAGGGCGGGTTGGAAAGTGAATCATGGACATCAGACAAGCGCCTTTGCGCATCATTTTCAAGAGATTTTCTTCCGGGTAGCGCAGTACCAGCACAATATCCTGCTGATAAACTTCCTCTTGCGAGGCAAATCGCACCGATGGACACGCGTTCCGATATTCCTGTTCACTCAAACCCATGCCGGAACCATAACCGAGTTCCAGTACCACCTCGCCTCCCCAGTTGGAGATGTGAGTCATCAGCGAGGGTAAAAAGTCCCGCACTTCACCCGCCTCCACGTGCATTCGGGCGAGCCCAATCCGAAGATGATCGTTCATGGATTTTCCTTTTCTGAGGATAACTCTCTAATTAGTTTACCAGAAAACCGATTCCGAAAAAAACGGGGAAAATCCTGCTGAATGTCAATTGTATTTTTGGGTGGCACGGGCTATAATCAAATCACGATATTCTTTAAGGAGGTTGGTTTTTCATGGCTAGTGTAACGTACGATCATGTTTGGAAAAAGTTTGGTGATTTTGTCGCGCTCAATGATCTCAACATCCACATCGAAGACAAAGAGTTCTTGGTGCTGGTTGGGCCTTCAGGGTGTGGCAAAACTACCGCGTTGCGCTGTCTGGCGGGTCTGGAAGAGGTTACCGACGGACAGGTCAAAATTGGCGATCGGGTGGTGAACGATGTACCGCCCAAAGATCGCGATATTGCCATGGTGTTTCAATCCTATGCGCTCTACCCTCACATGTCGGTGTTTGACAACATGGCGTTTGGTCTCAAACTCCGCAAAGTGCCCAAGCAGGAGATTCAAAGACGGGTCGAAGAAGCAGCGGCAATTTTAGGAATTGAGCACCTGCTCAAACGTAAACCGCGCGAACTGTCCGGCGGTCAACGCCAGCGTGTTGCCGTAGGGCGGGCCATTGTGCGTGAGCCCAAGGTATTTTTGTTCGATGAACCGCTTTCCAACCTGGATGCCAAGCTGCGCGTCCAGACGCGGGCTGAAATCAGCAAACTGCATCAACGGCTGCAGACCACTTTCATCTACGTGACTCACGATCAGGTCGAAGCCATGACCATGGCAACCCGTATTGCGGTGATGAACAAAGGCATTTTACAGCAGTTAGATACGCCGCAAAACCTGTATGACAAACCTGCCAACATGTTTGTTGCCGGCTTTATCGGATCACCATCCATGAATTTCTTCCCAGCCCACCTCCGGAAAGACGGAAACGATTTGTTTGTGGACACCGGTGACTTTGCGGTCAAGATCCCCGAAGATCAGGTCAAGACCTATGCCCCCTTCGCTGGTCGCGAGGTGATCTTTGGAATTCGTCCAGAGGACATCCACAATCCTCAATTTGCCCCGCCCGGCATTCACGCTGCGCCGGTGGAATGCAAAGTGGATGTTACCGAGTTAATGGGAAATGAAATTTTCCTTTACATGGTCAGCGGCAAGCACAATTTTGTTGCCCGGGTTGATCCGCGTACCCGCTTCCATATTGACGAAAGGGTACAGCTGGTCTTCAATATGGATAATTTCCACCTGTTCGACCCGGCTTCTGACCGTGAAAACCCGGTAGCGATTCGCTGAAAGGTTTTTCCAGCAAAGAGATGAGCACAAATCAGTTGCTCATCTCTTTTTTTATTTCTATAATTAAAAATATTTAAACAAAATTCTTTTCATCCTTTACCAATCATTAACATCACTTAATGGTGTAAAAATGGATACTTTTGGTAAGATAACAAAGGTTTCATATCCAATTTCTCAGGAGGAGAAAAATGTCTCATAAACTGTATCGTTTTAGAATGCTGGTCATTCTGGCTGTAGCATTAATGATGGTCGTTACCGCCTGTCAGCCGGCCGCGCCTGCTGCAAATCAGGGCGAAACTGACCCGCTGGTAAAAGCAGCCAAGGAAGAAGGGATGTTGACCGTCATTGCCTTGCCGCATGATTGGTGCAATTACGGCGAGGCGATTGAAACTTTCAAGGCTAAATACGGCTTGCAGGTCAATGAGCTGAACCCGGATGCCGGCTCGGCGGATGAGATTGAGGCCATCAAAGCCAATAAGGACAACAAAGGCCCTCAAGCGCCGGATGTGATTGATGTGGGTTTTGGGTACGGCCCGCAGCTGGTTGAAGAAAAACTGGTTATGCCGTACAAAGTTTCCACATGGGATACCATTCCCGACGAGGTTAAACACCCGGATGGCTACTGGTACGGTGATTATTACGGCGTGCTGGCCTTTGAAGTGAATAAGGATGTTGTTCAGAATGTGCCGCAGGATTGGGCAGACTTGCTGAAACCTGAATACAAGGGACAGGTTGCGCTGGCGGGTGACCCGCGTGCTTCGGCTCAGGCACAGATGAGCATTATGGCCGCTGCGCTGGCAAACGGTGGTACGCTGGATGATGTTACTCCTGGTTTGGAATTCTTCAAAAAACTGAATGATGCCGGTAATTTCGTGCCGGTAATCGCCAAGCAGGCTACCATTGCCAAAGGCGAAACCCCGGTGGTAATGCGCTGGGACTACAACGCTCTGGCAGACAAGAACGCGCTGGCGGGTAATCCCGAAATCGCGGTGGTCATTCCGCAGAGTGGTGTGATTGCCGGTGTCTACCTGCAGGCAATTAGTGCCTACGCCCCTCACCCCAACGCAGCCAAGTTGTGGATGGAATTCCTCTACTCGGATGAGGGTCAATTAATCTGGCTTAAGGGCGGTTGCCATCCCATTCGGTATAACGATATGGTCAAGCGCAATGTGATTCCGCAGGAACTGAATGATGCCCTGCCGCCCGCTGAACTGTATGCCAAGGCGGTCTTCCCGACCGTTGAGCAAATCAACAATGCCAAACAACTGATTGCCGAAAAATGGATGCAGGTTGTTGGCGCGGATGTCAAATAGGTTAACACAAAATTCGTCCAATCAACGGGACGCGCGTCGCGCGCGTCCCGTTCCCTCATCCCTGTTGAACTGGCTGGGGGTATTACCCTTCTTTCTTTTTATTTTTCTGTTTGTGTTTTTACCGTCGTTTTCTCTGGTGAGCGGTAGTTTTCAGGATCGGCAGGGGAATTTTACCTTCCAAAATTATCTGGACCTTTTCAGTCCATCCATTCTCAGCGCCTACTGGGTGACCATTCGCATCAGTCTGGCATCTGCAGTCGGCGGGGGGATATTGGGCTTCTTTATGGCGTATGCGGTTACGTTGGGCGGTTTGCCCAAAGGACTGCGCAATGCCTTATTGACTTTTTCAGGAGTGGCTTCAAATTTTGCCGGTGTTCCCCTGGCGTTTGCCTTTATCGCAACACTTGGACGTACCGGTATGGTTACCGTTCTGTTAAAAATGGCGGGCTTTGATTTGTACGACCGCGGTTTCAGCCTGTACAGTTTTTGGGGGCTGACCCTCACCTACCTGTATTTTCAATTTCCGTTGATGATTTTGATCATCACCCCTGCTTTGGATGGTTTGAAGCGGGAATGGCGGGAAGCTGCTGAAAATTTGGGAGCTTCCTCATGGACTTACTGGCGGCGAGTTGCGCTGCCGGTTTTGACCCCCTCAATCCTGGGTGCCATGATTCTGCTTTTTGGCAATGCCTTTGGTGCATATGCCACTGCCCTTTCTCTGACTGGCGGGTTTATCAACTTGATTACGATTCTGATTGGGTCACAAATTAAGGGGGATGTGTTGCAAAATACGGGTTTGGGTTATGCGCTGGCAATTGGCATGGTGATTGTCATGGCAGGAGCGATTACCATCTATTATTTCCTGCGCCGGCGCAGTGAGAGGTGGTTGAGAGTATGAGCAAACGCAATGTATTGTGGTCATGGTTTTGGATGTTTTTGGGAGGTTTGTATTTTTTCCTGCCACTTTTGGCAACCTTCGAGTTTTCCCTGAAAGCCAGAAAGGGAGTATATAGTTTCCTTGCCTATGAGCGTGTTTTTGCTGACCCGCTTTTTCTCAGGACTTTTATTTTTTCGCTGGAAATGGCGGTGTTCACGGCACTGGCCGGAATTTTGCTCATTTTCCCCACCGTTTACTGGATCCGCCTGAAACTGCCGCAATTAAGAGGATTGATTGAGTTTGTGAGTATGCTGCCGTTTGTCGTGCCGGCGATTGTGCTGGTTTTCGGCTTGATTCGCGTGTTTAGTGGTGCGCCATTTTTTCTTACGAACACCTTTACCGGTACAAATGTGCTGCTGGTGGCAGCTTATGTGGTTTTGACGATGCCTTATTTATATCGTTCAATTGATACCGGCTTGCAAGCCATAGATGTCCGCACGCTGACCGAAGCGGCGCAAAGCCTGGGAGCAGGCTGGGGCACTATTTTATTCCGGGTCATTCTTCCCAACGTGCGCGTTTCAATTTTGAGCGGTTCATTTCTGGCAGTGGCGACTGTGATGGGAGAATTTACCATTGCCAGTTTTCTGGTTGGGATTCGCGCGTTTGGTCCGTACATGTCGCTGGTTGGGCAGAACAAGACTTATGAATCCTCCTCCCTGGCAATCATCAGCTTTGCCCTGACCTGGGCATTCATAGGACTGATTCAATTATTGAATCGCGGAAGAGTTCAAACCCAAATTGCAGGAGCTCACTGAGGTTGACAATCACAATGACCTATCTTCTGCTTTCTAATCTCTCCAAATACTACGGTAATACCCTTGCAGTAGAGAATTTCAACCTTGAGGTTGAGCGCGGTGAGTTTGTTTCCTTTCTCGGTCCCAGTGGATGTGGGAAGACGACCACCCTACGGATGGTAGCGGGTTTTGAGGTGCCGGATCAGGGCAAAATCCTCCTGGAAGGCGAAGACATCACCCTGTTACCGCCCAATCAACGCATGGTAGGGATGGTCTTTCAATCCTACGCCTTATTCCCCAATATGAGTGTGGCCGATAATGTGGCCTTTGGATTATCGGTGCGTAAAATGCCCGCCGATCAGATTCGCCAGCGGGTTTCGGAGATTTTGAAAATCGTTCAACTGGAGGAATTGCAAAAACGCTACCCTTACCAACTCTCCGGAGGGCAGCAGCAACGGGTGGCACTGGCGCGTGCTCTGGCAATCCGTCCACGGGTGCTGCTATTGGATGAACCACTTTCGGCGCTGGACGCAAAGATTCGGGTTGAGCTGAGGGCTGAAATCCGCCGTATTCAACAGGAATTGAAAATTACCACAATTTACGTCACTCACGATCAGGAAGAGGCGCTGTCGCTTTCGGATCGAATTGTGGTGATGAACAAAGGCAGAATTGAACAAATCGGTACACCTTTTGAGATTTACAATTACCCGCAAACCGAGTTTGTGGCTTCTTTCATCGGCCAGCTGAACCTGATTCCGGTGCAGGTGGTTGATCGTGAGCGGGGGGCATACCGGATTGGTGAACAGACTATTCAAATTGAGCACAGCCAGCGCATCCCCCTCAGCGATCAGCCCAAACTGGCCATCCGTCCTGAGGAAGTCAAATTGGGCAAAGTGGATGGCTGGAATCAATTGACCGCGCAGGTGCGGCAAATTTCCTTTTTGGGCGCTATCGTCCGTATCTGGTTAGAACTGGAAGGAGTACCACTCTTGTTGGACGTGTTCAATGAGCGCAAACTGGAATTGCCCAAAGTCAATGAAAAGGTGACGATAAGTTTTCCATACCACGCCTGTTGGGTCTTGTGAGGCGCTAATTGCTGGTTTGGGTTGTGATGGTTTTTTGGAACAATCGTTTGCCAAGTAAAATCAAAGCAATTCCGCCGCCAGCGGAGAGAATGCCCATCAGTGTAAAGGCGTCCTGCCAGAAACGCAGCGGAAACAGGCGAATGAGGGTGTCTGAATAGTAGAAAAGCCAGGTGTCTCCCTCGAAGAAGATCAGGTGAAAGCCGGTAAAAAGCGAAGAAAAACCGATCATCACCCCAGCCAGAATCAGGCCGATGACGATCAGGATTGCCCAGCCGGCGCGCGAGAGGGTCAGCCAGTATTCCCCCAGCCACCTGCCACGCCATGCCCACACGCCGGTCAGGAAAATGAAGATGCCCAGAATGCCCCATGCGCGAATCATCTGCTGAACCAGAATCTTGACATCCAGCATGTGACGTAACTCGCGTTCATTGAAAACCTGAGAGCCATTTTCAAACCTCAAATCCCCCAGAAAAGAAATATCTGCATCGTTGAGCAGGTATTTCAAGGAGAGGTTTGCCCAATGAAGGCGGTCATCCTTTGTAAAGCCAAACGCATCCGGCGGAAAACCGGGCATGTTGTATTCAATTGTAAGGAAAAGCGGGTTCATCAAAAGCCGGATGGAGGTCATCATTACAAATAAAACCACAGCGGGGAGCAGAATATAGAGGACAAGAGAGCGAAAGGTTTTCATTGCAAGGTCTCCACTTCTCCGGAAAACAGAAAATCCAAAATCATCTCATTGGTAATCCACTCAATGGGTGATCGGTCATCGGTGAAAACCACACCCGGCGGTGGGGCGGGTTGCAGGTTCTGGATGCAAACCGCCATGGCTTGTAGCAGGAGAAAGGGGGTATCGGGGGATTCACTCAACTGCTGAAAATTAGCCGTGAGATTTTCCACCCGGGTTGGCTGCACCGTCGCAAACAAGATGGAATTGAACGAATCGGGCAGGTCCATAATATGCACACTGGGAAATACCTGTGCAATGGTTGTGTAAAGGGTGTTAATCAGGCGGCGGTCAGTGGGGCTGCGCCCAACGTTGATCACCATCACACCATCCTCCGTCAGGCGGTCTCTGACCAGTTGAAAGAACTCCAGGGTAGTCATGTGCCATGGGATGTAGGGCGGCCGGTAAGCATCCACGCTGATGATTTGATATTTCTGGTTCGAACGAGCCAGCCCCCATCGCCCATCCTGAACGATGACATTCAAGTAGGGCAGGTTCATCCCAAAATACTGACGGCCAACCTCTACGATTTCAGGGTCAATTTCAATGCCGTCAAGGGTCAGGTTGGGAAAAACCAACCCGGCCTGTCGGGCGGTTGTGCCGGCTGCCAGTCCGACAATCGCCATGCTCCGGATGCTGCTGCGCTCTACCGGCGCGGGGTTGAAAAAAGGGGCAACCAGCACCTGTTCCCAAGGACCATTGTAAAAATAATTGCTGGGGTGATAAACCGAATGCACTCCCTGCCCATCGTTGAGACGCAGGTAACGGGTTTCGCCGAATTGCAACACCTGGATATAGTTATAGGCCGAATCGGTTTCAAAAATCAGCCCAGGGTTGGCTTTATCTGTCCCGCGCGTGCCAAAAATTGCCAGCAAAAGTAAAACGCCCGGCATCCAGGCGTAATACAACGTTCGACGCCAGCTGCAGGTTACTCCCAATCCCAGCAGAGAAATCAATAAAAGAAACGCGGAAATGGTCAGAAAGGTACGGTAAGTACCTACCAGAGGGATGAGGATCAGCACCGGCAGGAATGTGCCAAGAAATGAACCCAGTGTGGAAATGGCGTAAATGCGGCCGGCGATACTTCCGGCAGTACGCGAATCCCGCAGCGCCAGCCGGATGGCAAATGGTGAGGCGGTGCCCAGCAGGGTAATCGGGATGATGAATAGAATCATCACCACACTAAACGAGCCAAATAAAACTCCTAAATCGAGGTTATCAAAGGCATTCGCCGCCAGCCGCAGAATGGGACGCGAAGCCAGGGGGATTAAGCCGATTGAAAAGGCTGCCCAGATTAAAATTTGAAAGAAAGTCGAGTAATGAGGAGACCGATCTGCCCAGCGCCCGCCAATGAAATAACCGGCGGTCAGATAAATCAGAATCAAACCGATGATGCTTGCCCAGGTCAGATTGCTGGTGCCAAAATAATTACCCAGCAAGCGCGAGGCGGACATTTCGGCTGCCAGGGTGGTCATGCCGGAAACAAACACAGCCAGATAAAGCCATTTTCGCATGAGGTAGATTATACCTTGAGGCTGCTGAACTCTCGCTCATTTTCTCACATCGAACTTGGCTATAATTGATTTTGCAGGAGGTTGTGATGATGAGGCCTATTCCATTGGTTAATGTTGATCAAATGCGGGCGATTGAACGGGAGGGCGATGCCCGCGGGGTTTCTTACGCTGAAATGATGGAACGAGCTGGACGCGGTGTAGCCAACGCGGTTTTAACTTCCCCCGCGATTTCACAGGCAAAATCGGTTGTGGGACTGATCGGTTCCGGCAATAACGGCGGAGATGGGCTGGTTGCCCTGGAACATCTGGCGAAGGCTGGATGGAAGGGGCGGGCTTATCTGGTGCGCCCGCGACCTGAGGGGGATGTTCATTTGCAGCGGGTCAGAAACGCCGGTGTTGAAGTGTATGAGGCCAAGAGGGATGCGGATTTCAAAGTGCTGGATGAGTGGCTTTCTGAAAGTGATGTTTTGCTGGACGCTGTGCTGGGCACCGGTATTCAACTGCCCCTCAAACCAGAGGTGGAGCGTGTTTTAGGGCATGTGCGAAAATTTACCCCGTTGCCGTTTGTCGTGGCGGTGGATTGTCCCTCCGGCGTTGATTGTGACAACGGACAGGCTTCCCCGGCAACCATCCCGGCGCAGTTAACGGTTTGCATGGATGCTGTCAAAATCGGGTTATTGCGTTTTCCGGCGGCTGAATTGACCGGTCAACTGGGGGTTGTGCCGTTGGGGTTACCGGCAGATTTGACCGCCTTACAACAGATTAGCGATTTTGTGGCTTGCGCAGCGGAGGTGCGTTCGTGGCTGCCAGAAAGACCTGCCAGTGCTCACAAAGGCACTTTTGGAACCGTATTGGGGGTTGCCGGTTGTGAGGATTATATTGGGGCAGCGGGACTGGCAGCCGAAGCGGCCTATCGCAGCGGGGCTGGGCTGGTGCGCATGGCGGTTATTCCGGCGGTACGCAGTGCACTGGCCGGTCGCTTAAGCGAGGTCACCTGGCTGACCCTGCCGGAAAGGGATGGCGGTATTGCGGAAGCGGCTGCCCAAAGCGTTCTTGATCATCTGGAACGAGCGACAGCCTTACTGGTTGGACCAGGCCTTGGCACTGCCCCCGCCACTGCCGGGTTCGTTCAGCGCCTGTTCAGCCAAAGGCTGCCCTTACCGCCGTTGGTGCTGGATGCGGATGGACTGAGGTTGACGGCAACGATTGAAAATTGGTACGAAAAATTGCCCTCGCCGTCGGTTTTAACCCCCCATCCGGGTGAGATGAGTGGGCTTACCGGTCTTTCCACAGCACAAATTCAGGCCGATCGCTCCGCCACAGCCCGCCGGTTTGCCCGGCAATGGGGGCATGTGGTGGTGTTGAAAGGGGCTTTTACGGTAGTAGCCGCGCCGGATGGAAAGGTTCATCATATTCCGGTGGCCTCTGCTGCGCTGGCGCGGGCAGGGAGTGGGGATGTGCTGGCGGGATTGATCGCCGGATTGCTGGCGCAAGGGGTTGCGCCGTACCCGGCTGCTGTGGCAGCGGCCTGGATACACGCTCACGCCGGTCTGATTGCTCAAACGCGTATGGGGCAGTCGGCTTCGGTTTTGGCGGGAGATATTCTCCATGCTGTACCCGACGCCCTGACGCGCCTCTACAACCGCGAAGAAACACAAGACGCGGTGAGGGTGATTCCGGTTTGAATTAAAAGCAGCCGGTCAGGTTCAGCCGGCTGCTTCAGCAAGTCAGATCAATTAGGAGAGGGTCTCGCTAATCTCTTCAGCTGCATCACCGGCCTTGGAGGCGGCCTTGCTCAATTTGGATTTTTGTTCTTCCAGCAGGGTTGAGCCTTTTTGCTGGAGTTCCTCGGCAGATTTCTTGGCTTTTTCCAGCAACTCCTCGGCACGGCGCAGGGCTTCGTTGGCTGCTTTTTCGGCTTCTGCGTAGGTGGTGCTGACTGTGTCAGAGGCTTTGTCACGCAATTCGATGGCGCGTTCTTTGATCACTTCGCGGGTTTCCTCCCCGGATTGCGGGGCAAGCAATAAAGCTGTAATTGCGCCGGTCAAGCCTCCAATCACAAAACCGATCAGGAAAGCTCCAAAATCATCTCGTTCAGACATCTCATTCTCCTTTCTTTGGCATGTTAATGAATGTGTTGGGTTTTAGAATCAACCCGGTTCACCGCCGGTCCGGGCGGATGAAGTCAAATAATTTGCGCAGGCCTGCCAGATATTCGTTCAGTTTCATGACGGGTTCAACCAAATTGTTGCTGAGAAATTGGGTTGTGCCGCGCAGGTGGTTGACCGTTTCGTTGGTCGAATCCAGAATTGGTTTAATTTCATTTTGCAGCAGATTGATCAGGGTGGCAACCTGAATGATCAACACGATGACAGCAACCCCCAGTACCAGCGATTCCAGTGCCATCACGATGATGAAAATATCCCGCACCTTGGCGGTGGTACTTTCGGGCGCCAGTGCCAGTAAAACGATGCCGCCAATGATCAACAGCATAACCACAACCACTCCCACGATGATGCCGGTAGCCCGCCGATTGTCTGCAGACCGTTCTTCTGAGGAGCTCGGTTGTGGCTGGGTGTTGGAAGGCTTGCCGGCTGATTCAACGGGTGTGAGTTGAGGTTCTACAGTCATATGATCATTATAACATACCTGAACTACAAGCAAATGCAGCGGTTAATCAAATCATAACATTTCAAAATTTTACAGGTCGGCGAATCAAATCAAAAGAAGTGTTTTTTTCAAGGATTCCCGAAATTTTTCCTGAGCCGGGGTTGTTTATAATTAATGTTGAGGGATGGTATGACGCCTTTTGAACCGGCTTACCTGCATCTATTGGAAAGCGGCAAGGCTCAACAACGCATTGATGAGGCTTATGCTCATCTGCAAGCCTGCGATGTTTGCCCTTTAAGATGTGGTGTCAACCGGTTGGAAGGTGAATTGGGCGTGTGTAAAACCGGGGTAAAGGCTCAGGTGAGCAGTTTCGGGGCGCATTTAGGCGAAGAAGAACCCCTGCGGGGTTGGGCCGGCTCCGGGACGATATTCTTCACCCGCTGTAATTTGCGCTGCGTTTTTTGCCAGAACTTTGAGATCAGTCAGGTGGGGAGGGGCCGGGAAGTTGAACCCGAAGTACTGGCGGAAATCATGCTCAGGCTGCAGGAAGCCGGCTGCCACAACATCAATCTGGTATCCCCAACGCATGTTGTACCGCAAATCATTGCCGCAGTTCTGATTGCGGTGCAGGCCGGTTTGCGCCTGCCGTTGGTTTACAACAGTGGGGGTTATGATTCACTGGAAATGCTGGCATTACTGGATGGAATTGTGGATATTTACATGCCAGATATGAAGTATGGAGATGATGATACTGCCCGCCGCTATTCCAAAGTACCCCGCTATGTTGAAGTTAATCAGGCAGCCGTCCGTGAGATGCAGCGGCAGGTGGGAGACTTGCAGCTGGACGAACAGGGAATTGCGCGGCGCGGGCTGCTGGTACGCCACCTGGTGCTGCCAAACCAGCTGGCTGGTACTGAAAAAGTGCTGCAATTTTTAGCGGAAGAAATTTCCAAAAGTGTCTATCTCAACCTGATGGATCAATACCATCCTGCTTATCAGGCCGGTAATTATGAAGAGTTGAACCGCCCGATTACAACGCAGGAATATCAACAAGCCCTGGCAGCTGCGCGCAGATGGGGGCTGATGCGGCTGGATCAACGCCGCCGGTGGGCCTGGAGATAAACAACACGAGAAGGAAAACTTTTGTGAGTCTGGCTTCAATGTAAAAGCAGGATAAACTCGGCCTTGCGACCCTGCACCATGCGGCGGATTTCGGCCACAGTGCCGCGCACAACTTGTTCACCCGGCTGAGTCAGATTCAAACCCAGCGTCAGACGCCGATTTTTACCGGCGGTTTTCTCAATATCCTCCAACAGGCTGGAAAGGCGGTAGGGGGTATCCATAATGACGAGCGGTAAATTCAGGCGAAGAAAGCGCTGCAGCTCCTGCCGTCGTTCCTGAGGAGAACGGGACAAGAAGCCGACATAGACAAAACGCTCCAGCTTCGTATCCAGCAGGCTGAGCAGCGCCATGAGGGACGATGCCCCCGGCACAGTTGTGACCGTGATGCCCATCTCAACCGCCTGCCGGATGAGTTCAGCACCCGGATCAGCAAATACCGGCGTGCCGGCATCGCTGATCAGCGCCATGCTTTCCCCCAGCAACATGCGCTGCACCAATGTAGCGGCCTGTTCGGTTTCATTATGTTCGTTGAGGGAAATGAGTTGCCGGGGTGTGATTCCCAACTTTTTAAGCAGGGTGCTGCCCTGGCGGCGTTCTTCGCAAATGACAACATCAGCTTCTCCCAAAATCCGGATTGCCCGGAGGGTGATATCCTCAGGGTTTCCGATAGGGGTTGCAACAATGTATAATTGACCCATCTTCATGGTGACGATTATAAAGCATTCCCGATAAAGAATGATTCGAAAGCGAGTCTTGATAGAAAAACATCTTATGAGGTGAAACATGATTGCAGCATTGGAGAATTTCAATCCAGTTGTTCAAGCCTTATTTGCGACTTTATTCACGTGGGGAGTCACGGCTCTCGGTGCAGCCGGCGTTTTTCTAACCCGCGAAGTCAATCGAAGATTGTTGGATACCCTGCTGGGGTTTGCCAGCGGGGTGATGATTGCAGCCAGTTTCTGGTCGCTGCTGGCACCGGCAATTGAGATGTCTTCAGGCATGGGCATACCGGGCTGGATACCGGCCGTAGTTGGTTTTCTGATGGGCGGGGCGTTTCTCTATCTGATTGACCGGCTGCTGCCCCATCTGCATTTCAGAGAACCGCTCAGCGCGGCAGAGGGCATCAAAACTTCCTGGCAGCGCAGTGTGCTGCTGGTACTGGCAATTACCCTGCACAACTTTCCGGAAGGACTGGCTGTGGGCGTCGCTTTTGGGGCGGCTGCCAGCGGTATCCCGGAGGCTTCCATTGCCGGGGCAGTGGCGCTGGCAATTGGAATTGGTTTGCAGAACTTCCCTGAAGGACTGGCAGTTTCTGCACCACTCAGGCGTGAAGGCATCTCCCGTTGGAAAAGTTTTTTGATGGGTCAGGCCTCCGGTATTGTGGAGCCGATTGCAGGTGTGCTGGGGGCAGCGGCAGTGTACTTCATTCAGCCGATTTTGCCCTACGCGCTGGCTTTTGCCGCTGGTGCCATGATTTACGTGTGTGTGGAAGAGTTAATTCCCGAAGCGCAGCGCGGTGAACATTCGGACATGGCCACCATTGGACTGATGCTCGGCTTTGCAGTCATGATGGCGCTGGATGTAGCCCTTGGATAAACCCTCAAAATTCTCGCGGGTTAGCCGCATCACCTTACTGTTGGTGGTGTTTTTTGCGCTGGATAAAGTGGTAGCCTTTATCCGCCAGGTGATCATTGCACGGCAGTTTGGCCTCTCTGCGGAGCTGGATTCGTTTAATGTTGCCAACAATCTGCCGGACTTGCTGTTTGCGCTCATCTCCGGGGGTGCGCTGGCAATGGCTTTCATCCCGGTACTGGCGGAAGAAATTACCAAAGGTGGAAGGCAGGCAGCCTGGAATTTGTTTTCCAAAATCGCCAACCTGGCTTTTCTGGTCACAGCCGGATTAGCCATGATAATTGCTCTGTTTGCGGATCCAATGGTGCGATGGGAGCTGGGCATTGCGCCGGGGTTTGAAACCGCTCAGCAGGATCTGGTCGTCAACCTGATGCGCTTGAACCTGATTGCAACGCTGATTTTTTCTATCAGCGGTCTGGTGATGGCCGGCTTACAGGCCAATCAGCACTTTTTGTTACCGGCGATGGCCCCCTTGTTGTATAACTTTGGGCAAATTTTTGGCGCATTGATCCTTTCTCCTCAGGAGGGTTACCGTCTTGGGGGGCTGATTCTGCCTTCGTTTGGACTGGGGGTGCATGGGTTGGTGTATGGCGTCATTATTGGGGCATTTCTGCATTTGGGCATTCAGCTGCCGGGCTTGATTCGCTATCAGTTTCGCTGGAACAGCGGACTGGGGTTGAACACCGAACCAGTTCGCAAGGTGCTGCGCCTGATGGGGCCGCGCCTGTTAACGATGATGTTCATTCAATTAATTTTCATTGTGCGCGATAATCTGGCATCACGGCTGGAAGAGGGGGCGGTGACTGCGCTGACCTATGGCTGGATGATTTTTCAGGTGCCGGAAACCCTAATTGGCACGACGATTGGAACCGCTTTACTGCCAACCCTTTCAGAGCAATTTGCGCGGCAGGATCGAGAGGAATTCTTTGCCAGCATCCAGCGGGCGGTCAGGGTTTTGATTGCGATTACCCTACCGGTGGCAGTAATCCTGTCCTTCGGTTTGCGGCCGTTGCTGATGCTGGCTTTCGATTTTGACCCGGCCGGCACCGATTTGCTGACCTGGGTCACGCGGGCTTATCTGGCGGGTCTTTTGGGACAAAGTCTGGTAGAAGTGGCAGTCCGTTCCTTTTATGCCCGTCAGAATGCTTTGATTCCGCTGCTTGGGGCAGGTTTTACCTTTGTTGTATATGTGCTGGTCAGCAGCCAGTTGTACCGAGTGTTCGGAGCTGCCGGCATCAGCCTGACCGACTCGATTGCCTTCACTGCCGAGGCGGTCTTGCTGCTGTTGATTCTCAACCGCCGCCTGGTGCGTTCGCTACAATGGGGGGGCAGCCTGCTGCGCGGTCTGATGGCAGCCGCTGCCGGCGGAGCAATGGTCTGGCTGGGAATGACTCTCATGGCCGACTGGAATCCGTTGCTTCAAAGTCTGCTCTCGCTGGCAGGCGGCGGGCTGGCAGCAATACCAATCCTGATGCCTGAACTGCGCCTGTTGCTTAAATTATGAGGGAGAGGTAGGGTATAATTGCCCTCATGACGGAAAAGGCAACCATCAACCACGAACCCGTGTTACCGGCTGAAGGTAAAGCAGAGTTGCAAGAACAGGCCGAAACCAAAACCCATAAAAGAATTCCCTTCTGGGTGTTTTTAATGGGTGTTGTGTTTTTGCTGGCAGGTGCAGCCATTGGCGTGTTTCTGGGATACCGTGCCGGTATTGAACTGCGAAAACAGGCGCAGCAAAATCAGGTGATTATGGAGGCTACCTACCAGTACCAGTTGGGGCTGGTAGATCTGGAGGCCGGGCGTTACGAAACTGCCCGTAAACGTTTTGAGTATGTCATTTCACTTCAACCGGATTTTCCGGGCGCGGCAGAAAAATACGTTGAAGCCAATATGCTCTATTCTTTGGCTTTGACCCCAACCCCGGCACCCACCCCCACGCTGGAACCTACTCCCGACCTGCGCGGTGAGGAAGAAATTTTCAATCAAATTTCCCAGCATTTGGTGAACAAAGAGTGGGGACAGGCCGTTGAGGCCATTCAACGGCTGCGGGATAAGAATGTGAACTACCGTTCGGTGGATGTGGATGGTATGTATTACATTGCCCTGCGGTTTTTAGGCATTGAAAATGTGAGCCGCGGGGAACTGGAAGTGGGCATTTATAACCTGACCCTGGCCGAACGTTTTGCTCCGCTGGATGTTGAAGCCCAAAATTACCGCAATTGGGCGCGCATGTACCTTTCGGCGGCCAGTTTTTGGGGGGCAGACTGGGCGCGGGTGGTGCGTTATTTTGCCGATATTTATCCCTCCCTGCCGAATTTGCGCGATGCTTCGGGCATGACCGCGGTTGAACGCTATCGGGTGGCTTCAATCCGCTATGGGGATCAATTAATGACCCAGGGTTTGTATTGTGATGCCGAAATTCAGTATCGCAATGCACTGACGATCCGACCGGATGCGGTGGCGGAAAACGCGGCGGCACAGGCAGCCCAATACTGCGCGAATCCGCCCAACCAGGAAGAAGCGCCGGAAGAGATACCCCCCCTTCCTGAAAACACCCCCACTCCCGCTGAGGGTGGAGATACCCCCGGCGAAACTCCAAGCCCTACCCCAGAATCGGGTGGATAAACGACATGCAAGACTTGCCGAATTGGGGACTGGCGCTGGCTTACTGGCTTCACATGCTGGCTACGGTAACGTGGCTGGGTGGACTGGCAACCCTGGCGCTGCTGGTCATTCCAAACGCCAGAAGGATGCTCAACGCTGATGCTTATGCCCGCTTTCTGGAAAAAATGCAAAGCCGGCTTCAGCAAGTGGGCTGGTTCAGCCTGGCAGTCTTAATCGGCACTGGGATGTTTCAGATGAGCGCGCACCCTGCCTATGAAGGCTTTTTGGCCATTGAAAACAGCTGGTCGGTTGCGATTCTTGCAAAGCATGGTATCGTGGCATTGATGATTGTGGTTAGTGCCTATAACACGTGGGGTTTGACCCCTGCTTTACGCCGGCTGGCGTTGATGCGTGCCGCCGGTAAGGAACTGCAACCGGATATCATCAAGCGGCTGCAAAAACAGGAAGACCGCCTGCTGGTGGTAAATGGGGTTTTATCAGTTCTGGTCTTGCTTTTGACTGCGGTAGCGCGTGCTTCCTGATAATCCGCTCACGGGCGCGGAGCGGTGTAAAAACGATATGGCTCGTCCGGATAATAATGCCAGACTTTGCGCCCCGGAAAAGCGCGCATGACCTGCTGGTTGTCTTCATCACTGCGGCTAAAAACGAACACAAATGGCGTGTCCAGATAAGGTGAACTGAGTTCCAGCAGGGTGGCATATTCCCGCCAGTTTTTCTGACGGTGAACGAAGACCAGCGCAGGGGTCAAATCAGCGGCGTTCTGACTCTGAAAGGGCAATAACTGCTGGCGGCTTGAACCGTACAGATGAACCATTCCCCCCAGCCGCGCCGGCAGGTAAAACCAGAGGTTACAGATTATCAAGAAAAAAACAATTCCGCAAGTCAACGCGAAGCGCAGGCGCGAAAGCCACCAGTCCCGGCTATACCGCCGCATCGCAGATAATCTTCCAGCCAGCCAGACAATTCCGGCAGATGTCAATAAGGTGGCGCTAATCAACCCTTCGAAATAGTAACGCGGTCCGTATAATTGGGCGCCGATCCAATAAAGCATGTAGAACAGCATCAAAGAGGGGGCAATGGCGAGCGCAGCCCCAACCGCTTTACGGCGGCGGAGGGCTATGAAACCGAACGGAAGGAACAGCCAGGAAATTCGTCCCCAGCCAAACAGGTCGCTTACACCGCTGTGCAGGCTGTGTTTCAGGTTCAGCCTTGCCCAGTACAGGTTGTGTCCACCTTCCTGTACGCCGATGCCGGGCCCAAAACCGATTTTGTCGTATTCCCACCACAGGGTATATGGGTTGAGCAAAAAATTGCCGGTAACGGCATATTGCCAGACGAAAAGTAAACTTGCCAGCCCACCTGCCAGTAAGCCGGTCATCAGCAAAGACGAACGCACTGCTGAAGGGGATCGAAACAGGTGGACGATTCCTTCAACGAAGAAAGGAAAAGCAACCGCAACGGCGGTGAGCGGGCGGGTGAGCGCCAGCAGTCCCAGAGAAAGACCGCCCAGCAGCACGCTTATCCAGCGGGGAATGGAAGTTTGCGGAGCGGTAATTTCCAGCCATGCCAGTAAAAAAGTAAGCGTGAGAAAGAATGACCAGATGTGTGAGAGCAACGTTCCCGCATTTAACAAAAAGAAGGGAGAAGTCAGGGTTAACAGGCCTGCCAGCAAACCGGTTAGCGGACGGGTCATACGGCTTACCAGGCGGTAAGTCATCCAGACACACAGGGCTGCCAGCAGTGGATTGACCCAGTCGCGTAAATTCAAGCGCACTCCCAACGAAAGGGCTGCTGCCCAACCGGGAGGGTATTTGGAAAAGCGTAAGCCGTTATAATCCACCACAAAGGGGGTCAGAAAGCAATGTGGACAGGGTGGCGATTCAATGGCAAGTTGATTGCGGCTGTACAGGGCAGCCTGCCATGAATAAGCCACTTCATCTTCGATGTGGGGCACCCCTTCGTAAATCCGGGTAGTAACCTGATAAACCGCCACAAGGGTGATGAGGGTTAAAAGCAAGGCGGTGAAGTCAGGCAGGCGTTTCATACACGATGGCTGAGATTATTCTCCAATAGGGACGGCGGTCAAATCGTGAGGTAATGCACCGCTGATCTGTACCGGCACAATACTGCCCAGTGGAGCCTGCCCTTCCACGAATACCAATCCGTCAATTTCAGGGGCATCACGATACGATCTGCCGATGGTCAGATTGCGGTCAAATCCCTCAACCAGTACCTCCATGCGTTTACCGATGAAAGTCTGGTTGCGCCGAAGGGAGATTTTTTCCTGTAATTTCATCAATCGTTCTAAACGTTCCTGTTTTACCTCAGCAGGGATGGGATCGCCCAGCGGTTCACTGGCCGTGCCGGTTTCAAAGGAGAAAGTGAAAGCGCCAACGCGGTCCAGTTGAACGGTTTGCAAAAAATCCAGCAGGGTTTGAAATTCCTCTTCCGTTTCGCCGGGGTAACCGACAATGAAAGTACTGCGGATGGCCAGATCCGGCATGGCGGAGCGCATTTTTTCGAGTGTGCGGTACACCCATTCCACATTGGCCGGGCGGCGCATCCGTTTGAGGGTGTCGGGATGAGCGTGCTGCAGGGGCATATCCAGATAATGCAAAACGCGCGGGTTGGATGCCATCATTTCGATCAACCGGTCGGTGACGTAGCCCGGAAAGGCGTACAGGATGCGAATCCAGGGAATCGAGGTGGCTTTCAAAAGGTCATCCAACAGAGCCGGCAATCCGTCTCGAATACCGAGATCGTGGCCGTAATCCGTGGTGTCCTGAGCGATCAGGATCAGTTCCTGGACGCCTTGCCGTTCAAGCTGTTTGGCTTCCTGAACAATGGTCTCCGCCGGGCGGCTGACCAGCGTCCCCTTGATCAGCGGGATGGCACAAAATGCACACGGACGGCGGCAGCCATCGGCAATTTTCAGGTATGCACTGCTGCCTTGAACGGCAGCGCGTAGAACCCCCTTTTCATCCCGCCCGATGATGCCGTCCTCAGGAATGTGATAAACCGGCTGGGGCGGCGATTGACGAACTTTTTCGATGACATCCAGAATATCCATCCAGCGGCGGGTGCCCATGATGCCATCAATACCGGGTACTTGCTGCAGTACCCACTCGCGGTAGCGCTGGGTTAAGCATCCCGCAGCGATCAGGATTTGTCCGTTGCGTTTACGGCGGGCTAACGCGCGCAGCTCGCGGATGGATTCATCGCGCGCCGGTTGAATGAAGCCACAGGTGTTCACAATCAAGACGGAAGCTTGCGCCGCTTTTTCAGTTGGCTGATATCCGGCGCGTTGGAGCAGCTCCGCCATGGAGGTCGAATCTACAGTATTCTTGGAGCAACCTAATGAAAGCAGGTAAAAGCTTTTGGATTTCATCCTACCTCTAAGGAACGAACGGTGTCACAGTGGGGGTGGGTAATAGCGGCGTAGGCTGGGGGGTGAAGGTGGGCGGCAGAGTGGGGGCGGGAGTGCTGGTAAACAACGGGGTTGGAACAACCGTGCCCTGCGCGGTAAAAATCAAACGAATCACATCACCTGCCCCGCCTAAATTGCCTAAATTATTCTGGTTATACACAATTTGAATTCCGGCTGCATTTCCGGCGGTTAATTCAATCGCATCTTTAGCGGTGAACGGATAAGCGCTGCCGGGAATGGTACGCCCTTCAAACGCGACGCGGGTATCTACCACAACCCGCATCCAGACGCGTTGATTGGCAATCACATACACCTGCACGGGGTCGCTGCTGGCAGGCGGCTGGCTGGGGGATTCTCCACTTTCCTCGGGGGAAGATGGTAAGGTGAAGGTGTTGTTTTGTGCGGCGGTCGGGGTGGGTGATTCAGCGAGGGCCGCGATGGTTGAGCCGCTCACATCAGCGGTATTCAACAGGATTTCGGAAATGGAGGGGGGTGTTACCTGTGTCTCCTGATCTTGCAAACCGGAAACGCGCGCCGTGCCCCAGATGACGAATACCAGGAGGATAAAAAACAACATGCTCCCCACCAGCAGGTCAGGTGTCATCCACCTCCGCAGGAAAAGAGAGAAACGATTGGGAAATCTCGTTTTTCCGGCGGGAGATGTTGTTGCGCGGGAAGGCGCTGTGGCGGCCAGGTGTTCCAGCCGACGGCGCTGCAATCCATCGGCGAATTGCAATAAGATGGCTTCGCTGTCAAGGTTGAGAAATTCAGCGTAATTGCGCAGCATTCCTCTTCCCTGAACAAGGGAAGGGAGCTGTTCCAGAAGCCCTTCCTCGATAGCCCGCAAATAACGGGCTTTCAGGCGGGTAAATCGTTCAGCATCTTCCAGAGAAATTCCCAACGCCTCGCGTTGAGCGCGGAATTGCTGGCCGATTTGGGAAAAGATGAAAGTAGAACTCCCCTCAACCGGAAGCGATGAAAGTTGGGTATCCTCCGATGAGATGGCTTCCCCTTGTGGGACGGTTTCGCTGTAGACTTCATCTGCCGCCTCTGTTTGCGGCGTGGTTTCGTTGACGGGAGGGGAAGTGGAAACGCTGGCCGGCTGGGTTCGTTCGGGTTGTGCTTCCTCCACGACTGGGTTTTCCTCCGTTGCTGGGGAGGATAACACCAGCTCCTTATCCGGAAAAGCAGCCAGGAGAGGTTGCGGGTTGATGTTGAATGTGCTGGCGATCAAGCGTAGATAGCCGCGCCCCTGAACCGCGGAGGGCAGCAGAGCTGGCTCATCGTTTTCCAGCGCACGCAGGTAGGTAGGGTTAATACGGGTTGCCCGAGCCAGTTGTTCGAGGCTGAATCCGCGCTCTTCGCGCAGTTGACGCAGGTACTGCCCAAGGGTGAGTTTCATTGCCGTATTATACCCTCAATCAAAGACCGGCCTGCCGCCGAATTACTGGCACTGGCCGGTCTTGATTGATTGAAAAATCGCGTTTTTATCTCAGGCTGCCGGTGTTTCTTCGGCAGGGGTTTCGGATTGAGGCTGGGGTTGGCTTTCCACAGCAGGAACCTGCACAACTTCCCCTTCACGGTGAACCACAATGTGGATTTCAGGAACAAGGTCAACCGTCAGGCGGACGTGGGCAACATGTTCGCCCAGATTGCGAATCGGCTCGCATTCGATTTGGTGACGGTCAACCTCAATACCCAGGTTTTGTTTGATTGCATCGGCAATCATTTGAGTGGTAATTGAACCGTAAAGTTTCCCGGTTTCACCGGCTTTGGAGGCGAAAGTGAAGTATTTGCCATATAATTTTTCGGCAACACTGCTCATTTCGCTGTTCAATTCCTGGCGGCGGGCAGCGGCTTTGGCACGGATTTGATCCACCTGTTTAAGCGTGCCGGGGGTGGCCAGAACTGCCAGTCCTTGCGGGATCAGATAGTTGCGGCCAAAGCCATCGGCAACTTTCTTCACATCACCAGCGCGTCCCAGTTTGTAAACGTCCTTAATCAGCAAAACTTTCATGATACAAGCCCTTTCATCCAACAAAAAATGAGAATTGGCTGAGAGCGAAGGGTACAACGCTCCAAGCCCGATGATTTTACCAGACCCTGCTTGTTCCGTCAAATCAAGGCGGCTCTACGATCCATTGACGTCTGGAATACGGTTTAAGCCGTAACTACGAACCACTGGCAAAACGGAGAGAATGCCAGTATTGGGCAGATTGAGGTCGCCGGTTACCTTTTGGGTGGCAGCCACCACTTTATCTACCATGGCATCATTTTCGACAATGGTGATCAGCGTGCGATTGAGATTTTGGAGGTGTTCCTGAAAATCTTCCAGACTGGGAAATAGCGGTAAGTCGTCCCGCCATGCACCTTTGGCGCGGATACGCGCCAAGCCTGTACTGGGAAAAATGGTTACTCCACCAACGCCGGCTTCTTCCCAGGCATTCAACACCTGTTCGAGAAGTTCTGGATTGTGTAAAACGAAGAAAATCATGTACATATTTTCCTCCCGTGAACCATCGGGAATCGTTATTCTTGAGCGGGGGCAGTTGAGTAGGCGGTGGCTGTTTTAAAGGACGCCCGCAGTAAGGGCGGGGTGAGCAGGGTGGTAATCAGCACCATGCCTACGATTGCTGAAAAGACAGTTTCATTGATGTATCCTTCTGCCAGACCGATACTGGCAACAATCAGGCCCACTTCTCCGCGGGAAATCATCCCAATGCCCAACTGCAGCGATTCAAGCCAGTTGAAACCACCCAGTTTTGCTCCCAAACCGCAGCCAATCACTTTACCCAGTATAGCAAATGTGCTGATTACAAGCATCAACCAGAGGGCATTCAGGTTAAGCGTATGGGTATCCACGCTTAATCCAATGTTGACGAAGAAAATGGGAACAAAAAAACTGTAAGCAAGTGAACGCAACCCGGGTTCGATCTGGTTTTTTTCCGGCGTGCGGGCGAACATCAAACCTGCCAGGAATGTGCCGGTGATGGCAGCCATACCGCCGATTAATTCGGCAGCCAGACCGTAAATCATCATGATGATCAAACTGAAAGTCAACATCCCCTGACTGACAGGCATGGCGCTGACGCGGCGGGAGAGTCTGGGTAAGACCCACAAGCCAAATGCAGCCGATAGGCTGAGAAACCCGATCATCTTTACAAAAACAATCAAAATGTCAAATGCACTGCCACCACCCGAAAGCGCAAGGAAGGTAGAAAGCAGAAGAATGACCAGAATATCATCGAACACGGCCGCACCCAGCAGACCCAGCCCGACCCGGCTGCGCAAAACCTTTAATTCCATCAGGGTTTGAGCGGAAATACTGACGCTGGTAGCTCCCAGGGTCAGTCCGATAAAGGCAGCGTTGGGGAAGGAGTAACCGAACAGTCGCCCGGCAAGCAGCCCCAATCCCACCGGCGTGAGGACGCCCAGAATCCCGCTGAAAGCCGCCACGCGGGTGTTGCGGGTCAATTCCGAAA
Source organism: Bellilinea sp. (assembly GCF_034432615.1). Taxonomy (GTDB): domain Bacteria; phylum Chloroflexota; class Anaerolineae; order Anaerolineales; family Anaerolineaceae; genus Bellilinea. The sequence continues at coordinate 25,049 of NZ_DAOUBL010000336.1, forward strand.
AATGAAGTTCCAAACCCGCCAGAAACATCAACACCAGAACGCCGATCTCGCCAAATTCGGCCACCACCTCG
>NZ_DAOUBL010000337.1:0-5696 GCF_034432615.1 Bellilinea sp.
GCCAGACGCGCCCCGCGGATGTTCAGGGCAGTGATGACCCAAATCAAAATCAATGCAACCCCCCAGGAAAGCACCCAGGCCGGCACTTCAATCCCGTTGATCACCGCCCCCGTCCGCAGCGCGGGGATGAAATAACCCAGATAATAAGCCGCAAGCACGGGGTAAATGGAAACATCCACCCAGGCAACCACCCAGTTCATCCAACCGGCCATGAAGCCGGCGAAAGGACCGAAGGCCTGCTTGACCCAGTGGTAATAGCCGCCTTCGACCGGCATCATGGAGGTCATTTCCCTCACCAGCAGCATGTTGGGGATGCTGAAAACCAGCGGGGTGATGACAATCAACAGGAGCGCCATGCCCGGACCGGACAGTCCGACCAGCGGCTCAATACCAAAGGCCCCGCCGCAGACGGTAAAGTAAATGAGGCCAAATAACGGCAGCAAGGTTAACTCCCGTTTCAACTTTTTCGCCTCTTGCTGAATCACCTGTCCTTTATTTTCAACCACAGCCATGAATCACCTCCAAATTAATGACCAAAGCTGAACGAGATATACCATCCATTTTATACAGGTTTTTCAGATTCCTTTGCGGATTCCTGCGGGTATTTGCCTGCTTAGGCGGGTGGTTTTTTCACCCCAAATCCTTACATCTCCTTAATGCCGTAAGGAAATCCGTATTCTGCCATGCGCTCCATAAAGGGAAGCGGATCGAACGCCTCCGGGCCGAGCACGCCTTTGCCTTTCCAGATGCCCTTCTCGATCAGTTCAAAGGCGATCACCGGGTTGAAGCCGGTCTGTGCTACCACCGCCTGAACGCCGAACTTCTGCATACATTCCTGATTGTCCGCCACCTGATAGATATAAACCTGGCGGGGCTTTCCATCCTTTTTCCCTTTCACCCAGGTGCCGGCGCAGGTTTTCCCGAACATGCGGTCACCCAAATGGGCGGGGTCGGGCAGACAGGCGGCCACCACATCACGGGGGGCAACCATCACGCCCTTAACATGGATGGGTTCTTTGTTGTCCAGCCCGAGCATTTTCAAAGTCTTCAGGACGTTGATGAACTGGTCGCCCAAACCGTATTTGAAGGTCACTCGTTTGGCTTTGACCCAGCGCGGAATGAGCAGCACTTCTTCATGTTCGACATTGACACATTCCACCTTGCCAATGCCCTCAGGAAACTCAAAAACCTCCGGCTCCGAGAACGGTTCGGTGGTGTACCAGCCCTTGCCCTCTTCCCAAATCACCGGCGGATTCAGGCACTCCTCGATGGTGGTCCAGATGGAAAAATTGGGGGCAAACTCATACCCGCGCACTTCCAGGTTGGCGCCATCCCGAATGCCGATTTCATCAATATCATCGAAGAGATAATCCTGAGCATAGCGGGCGAAGACATCCGCCATGCCCGGTTCGACCCCCATCCCCACCAGCGCCAGAAGACCTTTTTCTTCCCATTGTTTGGATTGGGCGAATTGCAAATCTCCCAGTTTCAGGCCGGGCTGATGGTAGGGGTCCTTTTCGTTCGGCTCCGAGAGGGACATGGCCATGTCCATATAATGACAACCGACATTGTAGGCGGCGTTGAAGATGGGCATGTTGTAAATCGGATCGCAGGCATTCATGATCAGGTCAACCTGATACTTTTTCGCCAGTTCTTCGACCAGCTCCTGCCGTGAAGCATCTACCCATTCGGTGGGGAATCGCTGCGGGTCAGCCAATTTCCGCTGGACTTCTTCCAGACGATGGGTATTGAAGTCGGACAAGACCATTTTCTCAAGCCAGGGTTTTTTGGCCGACATCACCGCAATGGCCTCACCCACGCCACCTACGCCAACAAGTAAAATTTTCATGTTCTTACTCCTTTCGTGATGATTTTGGTTCTCCGAAAGTGGACAAGCCGTTTCAGGGGATTTTTCGTAAAGCATCTTTCAAGGGCAGCAAGCCCAGGCGGTCTTTGGTTTCGATTACCTGATAATCCACATCGGTCAGGGGTTTGGGAGCATCTCGCTTTTGAGTGAGGAGCGAAACGACGACCACCAGCAGCACAGAAACCAGAAAGGCCGGCACAGAACCGATGTAGGCTGCATCCCAGATGGCCAGCTCGCTATCCCCTGCGTTGATTTCCAGAGTGGTCGGATAGAGGATGGGAAGGGTGATCAACCAGGTGATCCAACCGCCCAGGAAGCCTGCCAGCGCGCCGCTCTGATTGGCTTTTTTCCAGTACATGCCGAAGGCAAACGGAGCGAACATGCCTACTAAAATAACCGTCCAGGCAAACACCGAAAGTTTGTAAATGGTCTGCGCATAAAGCGCCATCAACAGACTCATCAGCCCGATGACAAACACCATCAACCGCGTCCAGGCCAGTTGGGATTTTTCGGTCAGTCCTTTTTTGAAGAGCGGGAGGATATTTTCGGTAAATACGGAAGCGCCGGCCAGAATCGAGCTATCGGAGGTGCTCATCAACGCGGAAGCCAGCGCGGCGATAAAGATCCCTGCCAAAACGGGAGAAAGATGTTCGGTTGTGGCGGTGACGAGGATAAATTCGGTTTGTTCGGGGGCAATGTTGGGATTCATGGCAAACATGGCAATGCCAATCAAGGGGGAAAGCACCCCAAAGCCCAGATACAAAATGGCTGCCAGATACGTTCCGTGCACCGCCGTTGCCTCATTGCGGGCGGACATGGAGCGCTGCATCAAGTCCTGCGCCGCTATCGAACCCAGCCCCAAAGCCATCCAGGCTCCAACCCAATAAGTCCACCCCAATCCACCGGTGTAACCGAGGTAGCCCTCTCCCTCGATGGGCAGAAGGGTGAAGGGTTTACTGACGTACAACGAGCCGGCATTCGAGATGAAGGCATCCCATCCGCCGACCGCCCGCATGACGGCCACAAAAATCAAGGTGATTCCCCCAGCAGTTAAGAACATCTGGATGAAATCCAGCAAAGTATCCGCCCACATTCCCCCCATCATGGTGTAAGAAACCACAATCAGCGCCACGAAAAGCATGCCGGTGGTAACCGGCCAGCCGAACAGGGCGTGAACAATGTTGCCGCCCGCCACAATTTGGGCGGCTGTCCAGCCAAAGTAGGTGATCATCTGGATGATGGAGCCGGCAATCCCCATCCATTTTCCGAAGCGGCGTTCAAAAAAGTCAATAATCGTCAGGTAGCGCGCCCTGCGCATCAAGCGGATGAAGAAAAACCCAGACAGAAAAAGGCACAAAGCCGCCCCAAACGGATCAAACACAACCCCTTGAAAACCGTACTGGTAGGCAGTCGAACTGGCGCCCATTAAGGTTTCGGCTGCAAACCAGGTTGCCATGATGGATGCGCCGGTCAGGTAAATGGGCAGTCTTCTGCCGGCTACAATGTAGTCGGTCGTGTTGGAAACTTTGCGGGATGCGTAATAGCCAATCCCAATCCGGATGGCAAAAAACAGGATGATGAAGAAAACAATGATGGTTGTGTTGGAAACCGGAAATTCCATCTTATTTTTTTCTCCTTCACAAAAGAACTGTTTTTAACCTCAATTCGGGATAAATCATTTTTAGATCAACTTTCGATTGTTCATCCCCCTCCCGCCTCCCCCAAAATCGCCCCAGCGATTTTGGGGAAAGCCCATGGGGGCATTGGCATCGCATGCCGGGTTTTGATCGTATCCCGAACTCACGTGTTTTTAGGCCGTTGAACTTCATGTCATTGCAAATTACCCACCTCGCTCAATTTCCCTCAGGGTATCTTCCAACCGATTCAGTACCTCATTGATTTCTTCATAAGTAATGATCAGGGGAGGCTCAATCCGAATGGTAGTCGAACTGATCAACGTGCCGGCGACCAGAACGCCGCGCTTGAACAGGCCGGCAGCCACTTTATAACCGGTGGCGCTGTCCTTGAAGTGCATCCCAATCAACAAACCCTTTCCTGTGATGCGGTCAAAAATATCCGGAAAACGCTGCGCCAGCTGATTGAGTTTGGGAATCAAATAATCCCCTTTTTCAGCGGCAACTTCCCATAATTTTTCGCGCAAGGTGACGTTGATGGCGGCAATTGCCGCGCTGCACGCCAGTGCACCCCCTCCGGTGGTTGTGGTGTGAATGAATGGATTGGGGTACATCATCACCTGCCAGATTTCTTCCGTGGATGCAAAAGTGGAAATGGGCATGACCCCGCCGCCCAGCGATTTGGCCAGGGCGACGATATCCGGTTTTACATCCCAATGGTCCACTCCCCACAATTTGCCCGTCCGGCCCAGGCCGGTTTGAACTTCGTCCGCGATCAACAAAACCCCATGTTTGCGGGTCGCTTCGCGGATGCGCGGCCAGAAATCATCCGGCGGGACAATGGCGCCTGCCTCCCCCTGAATGGGCTCCATGATGACTGCCGCGATTTCAACCCCCACTTTCTCGCAGATATCCAGCTGTCTTTCGACGGCTTCTGCATCCCCAAACGGCACATGATAAACCGGTCCGCCGTATAAAATTCCGGGCGGTTGGCGGTAGTCGGACTTGCCCATCACACTCAAAGACCCCAGCGTCTTGCCGTGGAATCCCTTCAGCGCGGTGATGAAACCGGGTTTTCGTGTATACATTTTGGCCAGTTTCAGCGAGCCTTCGATGGCTTCGGTACCTGAGGCGCAGAAGAAGCAATATTTGATGTCGCCGGGTAAAATTTCGGCCAGGATCCTGGCCAGTACGCCGCGTAGAGGATCAATGAGTTCCTGAGAGGGCATGGGGGATCGCTCCAGTTGAGCCTTGACCGCGGCAACCACTTCCGGGTGTCCCCAGCCGAGGTCCATCATCCCGTAGCCGCCCAGGCAGTCAATGAACTTTCTGCCCAGTACATCCTGAAATTGAGCCCCTTTGCCGGTCCATTCGGTCATCGCCCAATCGCCGGCCTCGGTCACGGATTTGCGATATTCCAGCCAGCCTTTGTTGAAGTGTTCGGCAAAATTGATTTTGGATTCCTCGATGATCCATTTGGCCACATCTTCCGTGACTTCGCTTTGTCGAATAATGCTCAACCAGCGATTCGAATATTCAACGGCCCAATCATAGGCTGAATTCATAACTCACTCTCCTTGAAAAAAATCGGCATTTTCAAGATGCCGGTTGCTCAGGATTTATGATTTGGGATTCTGATTTTCAAAGTACGATGCCGGAATCCGCCAGTGAGAGTCATCTTTGACGATAAAGGGCACTAAAGAAGTGATGGTTTTTTGCACGCCGGGTATTCTGCCAATCACTTCGGTTACAAAGGTATACAGTTCCTGGTTATCTCTGGCGACGACCTGAACGCTGATGTCCCGCTCGCCTGTCGAACAGGCCACATAACTGACGTTCTCAAAGCGGGAAATTTTCCCCGCTACGTCCAGAATCATGCCCGGTTCAACTTGAATAAAAATATCGGCAATGACCGGAAAGCCAATTGCCTTTGGGTTTACCACGGCGGTAATGCTGATGACCCCCTCATCCACCAACCGTTGAATTCGATATCGTACCGCGCGTTCGGTAATTCCCCCAATCGTCCGCGCAATATCACTGGCGGGCATCCGCCCGTCAATGGTCAACAGATCAATGATTTGTTTATCCGTCCAGTCCAGTTTGATGTTCATTCTAGAAATAGTATAGCCATTTTTCCGAAAAATACAAGAGTTTGATTTTAAATTTCCGTTTTCGTCATTAATTTTCTCGATTTA
>NZ_DAOUBL010000338.1:0-2433 GCF_034432615.1 Bellilinea sp.
CGTCATGGCTTCCATGACCATGCGGTTCATTTCCTCGCGCGGGCATGGGTCGAACATCAGGTGTTCGCGCGGGTCTTCTTCGGCGTGCTCGACGGGCTTAATGGCTTGCAGCAGTTCGGTTTCAGCCGCCATACCGTCCACCTCCTTTGAGATAAGTTACGCGGGGCAGGGTGCCCAGCTCTTCCAGCAATTGATAGCGGCGTTGATTGCGCGCCATCTGGCTGGCTTTCGTTTGCGGGTTGCTCATATCCCCAAACACCAGCGCTCCTGCCGGGCAGGCCTGTACGCAGGCGGGCTGGATTTCGCCGTCTTCCACCTCGCGCCCTTCGGCAGCCGCTTTCTGCCTTCCGCGCACAATGCGCTGAACGCAGAAGGTGCATTTTTCCATCACACCCCGGCGGCGGACGGTCACGTCCGGATTGAGGTAGGAATTCATCGGTTCGGGCAGGTCGTGGTCAAAGAAATTGAACTGGCGGGAATGATAGGGGCAGTTATTGGCGCAGTAGCGGGTGCCAATGCAGCGGTTATAAACCGCCAGGTTGACCTGCTCCTCTTCACTGTGCGCCGAGGCAAACACGGGGCAAACCGGTTCACATGGGGCATTACCGCACTGCTGGCACATGACCGGTTCAAAGGCCGGTTTGACTTCGGGGTATTCACCGGCCCAATCGCGTTTGTTGTAGAGCCAGTACATTGCGCGTCCGTAGGCAACCTCGTCCTCACCAACGAAAGGAATGTTATTTTCCATCGAACAGGCAGCAATACAGGCATTACAACCGGTGCAGCGGTCAAGGTCAACCACCAGTCCCCATTTTTGAGGTGCTTTTTGTTCAGCCATGAGTCTCTCTCCTTGGTTTTTCCATCGCTAACATTAATGTTCCCCGTAGATGCCCTCTTTGCTCTCCACACGGGCAAGCGGGCGGCGTTTGCCGGTTGGCAGGATGGTTGCCACCACACTGCCATAGGTCAGGTCGCCGGCCGGGTTGGTCGTGGTCGGCAGAACTTGTGCCGGGTTGCAGCCGCGCCCTTCTGCCCAGCGCCCAAGCGCGGTGTGTCCCTGACCAAAGGGAATGGCAATCGTATCCGGTCGGATGGCCGGATAGCGGTACACACTGGCTTCTACAAACCCGTAAGGCGTGCTGATGCGCACAACATCATCATCGTGCAGGCCCAGTTCTTCGGCGGTCTTGGGGTTAATTTCCACCCACGAATTCCATGTCACCGTGGTCATCCAGTCGGGCAGTTCCTGTAACCATGGGCGGTTTGCGCCGCTGCCATCCCCCAGGTGGTTGGGAAAAGTGATCAGGTAAAACTGCTTGCCTTCTTCCAACTCCTGTGGCGGTGTGAACGAGTAACTCCCCTGGGGTGGCGTTGCCTGAGGCGGGGGTGTCAGCCGGGGGGAGGCGGTCCACCAGCCGCCGTATTGCAGCCAGCGTGACCAGAAGGTGAAAATCTCCGGTGCGGTGTAAAAGCCGCCGGCATCAATCAGGGGCAGCAGCTTCTGCTGAATGTATTCCACTTCGTCTTTATAGGGGAAAGCCTGGGCGGCTGCCGTTCCCAGTTGTTTGACGGCTGCCAGCAGAACATCCGCCGTGGCGCGGGTATCATACAACGGCACAACCACCGGCTGAAAGGAAGAATATGCCGGGCGGTCACTGCCTGCCAGTACGCGCTGATAGCCGAATGATTCGAGCGGGGTGTGGTCCGGCAAAATGTAGTCGCTGGCGAGTGCGGTTTCATCCGGGAAGGAAGCAAACGAAATCACCAGCGGGACTTTAGAAAGGGCATCGGCAAAACCGAGCGCTGCCGGAAACTCAAACAGCGGGTTGACGCCGTGAATAAAGAGCACCTTCACTTTGCTGTCGGCCATGCGGCGCACCAGTTCTTTGACTGCGGCAAAATCGGTTGCCGAAGCTTCGGCCGGGGTGAGGAACACCCCGCCGGGCTGACCGAGATTATCTACCAGTGCATTCAGGTAGAGCAGAGATTGGGCGGTTATCAGTCCATCAGCCTGCGCCAGGGCACTTCCGCCCGGAATGGCAAGCGCATGAGCAGAGGCAGTAAACATTTCAGCCAGTTCGCGGATTTTTTCTTCCGCAATCCCGCTGGCGGCTGCCGCAGCGCTGACCGTTACGGTGCTGAAGGCAGGAGAGACCGGTTTGCCACGCGCTTCTGCTACCAGACGGTTGAAAACCGCCGCGAGGATGGCTTCGCTGCCCGGGCGGATGGGAATCCACTCATCGGCATTGCCGGCCGTGAGCGACTGGCGCGGTTCAAACACCACCAGGTAACCGCGCCGGGTTGGGCGTCCCTGACGGAATTCCCCGTAGGCGCGGGTGTAAGCCACCGGCGACAGCCAGTTTTCCAGAAAGTTTGCCCCAAAGGCAAAAGTTACTTCGGCGTTGGCCAGGTCAAAGTACGGCAGGCTGGCTT
>NZ_DAOUBL010000339.1:0-56665 GCF_034432615.1 Bellilinea sp.
AGGCTCGTTTTTGATTCAGGCACAACTGAAGCAAACCTCATCCCGTCTTTCGCCAGATTTTGAAGTCCCGCAAAATAGAACCCCCAATAAACTCCCTTAAAATTGAATTGTCTGGAATCAAGTCCATATCCAGCGGCAGGAACCACTCGATAAATGCCAGCAATCGTTTTGCTTCAATATACTCCGCTGTGCCATAAGGGACCTGTCTGAGCAGAGGTTCAACCAGCCGCTTGAGCGCCGATAGCTCATAAACCAGTGCAGAGTTGAAAATTTCATCCGCATTTTCTTGAAAAGGAAAAATGTGATTCTTCTCCCCCCTGCGCACCGATTCCCAGCGTCCGATGGTCTCAAGAGCAGAATAACCCCGTTCTCGCGCATCCCGGACAATCCTTCGCAATAAGCGTGTATCGGTTGTAGAAATTCGATTATGACGATCCAGATTCAATTGGGTTAGACATGAAACATAAATACGGAAAGTCTGCCCGGTTGGGACATTGGGTAAAAGGCGCGGATTCAAACCGTGAATTCCTTCTAAAATAACCAGCTGGTCTTTCTCCAGCCGGACAATTTCCCCTGGATGACTTTTACCCTCGCGAAAATCAAAGCGAGGTAATTGAACTTCTTCTCCTTGTATCAACCTGGTCAGGTCTTTTTCCAACCGGCGAACATCCAGTGCTTCCAGGGCTTCAAAATCGTAATCCCCATTTGCGTCGCGCGGTGTCAACTCTCGATCCACAAAGTAATTATCCATTTCTAAGGCGAACGGTGATAAACCGTACGCCAACAATTGGACAGAGAGCCGTTTGGCAAAGGTTGTCTTTCCCGAGGAGGATGGACCGGCAATCAGAATAATGCGGGTTTGATTGGCGCGTCGGACAATTTCCCGGGCAATTTCGGCAATTTTCTGTTCATGCAGTGCTTCGGAAACCAGGATAATCTCGCGGATGCGATCAGCAGAAATTGCATCATTCAAAGCGCCCACGCTGTCAATTCCAAGATGAGCCAACCATGCTCCGTATTGTTTAAAGGTCTTCAGGAGGATTGAAAAATCCGGCAAAGGCAGCAATTCTCTCGGCGCATGACGGCGGGGATATTGTAGGATAAAACCTTCATCCATTGCTTTAAGACCAAACCAGCGCAGGTACCCGGTTGAGGGAACCATGTAGCCGTGATGATAATCGCGGTGGGAACCCAGTTGATACAGAACCAGGGTCTCGCGATGCCGGTATCTTAATAAACGGACTTTATCCTGATGCCCTTTGGTTTCAAAATATTGAACGGCCTCTTTGAGCGGCACGGTCAAACGCTCAAATGGCAAATCTTGTTCCACCAATTCCCGCATTCGGGATTCCAAACGCTTTAATTCCCCCTCGCTGAGCGGATCTCTTCCTCCTACCTGACAGTAATAACCACCAGAAGTGACCGAATGATCCACCGTTAAAACTGCGTCCGGGAAAAGTTCCTCAAAGGCTGCTTCCAGCAGAAAGGTGAGTGAACGCCGATAGATGCGCGCACCGTCTGCACTGGCCATCGTGAGCGGGATAACTTTCGATTCGATAGTAATCGGGTAGGTCAATTCCCGCAATTCATGATTGACAATTGCTCCGACAATCAGAGGATTATCCCATTCTGGTAATGCCTTCAGAAATTCACCCACAGGGGTATTGCGTTTCCCCTGCAACACCCTGCCATCCGGCAGGTGAACTTCAACCTCGTCGCGTGGTTTTATAAAATGGATTGGAGATTTTGCAGGATCGCTCATCTTTGCTTCAGATTACTCCGTGAAAGATGTTTCAAGGATAAAAACCAGTATATACCATCCTGGTATCTAGCCGTATGGAGATTGACGTGTTGTTCTCTTCAAAGTAACCGACAAATCTGCAAGGGCTTTGGTCGCTCAAAGCCCTTGCAGGAAAATCAGGTTTTTACGCAGAACCTTTACGGTTTGAGCAGCTCAATCTGTGCGAAGTCATTTGCAGATAGAGTGCCGGGGTCTGCCTGACTGGGTAAATAAGTACTGCCCAACATCACTTCCTGACTGGTCTGGCTTTCCGCCGGCCAGATCAGGTCAATGATGCGGGTGTGATTGCGCCGACCGTCAGCCGGTGCACCACCAAACCGCCACTGAGCTGATTTCTGCTCTACATCCCGCACTCTCCAGACTCCGGCTGATGGATAACCTTCCTGTCCCAGCACGGCAACTGCAAAGCCCCATGTTGAGGGGTCACCGTTTCCAAATGAGGTACGCGGCACGCGCACCGTAACGGTGCGGGCAGCCGGATCAACCAGAATTTTCATGTTGATTTCGCTGGCTTGAACTGGCTCAAGTGTATCGCTCTTTGGAACCAAGACCTGGGGAGTCCATCCTTCCAACCACAGCGCATAATCCCAGCCGTTACCGCTGGACAGAGCTGCGTTCCGTCCGGGCAACAACAAACGCGCTCCCGTTCCACTTCCCGGGTCTTGATCAATGTAGATATCAATGGTTTGAATTGCTAAACCATTTGGAGAACCCCACGGATTCGGGATGGGGCCGTAAAAACCGATTCGGAAAATCAGATTATTATCATCATAAGAAACCCGGAAGGATTTAAGATCAAAGGCTTTGTTCTGAAAGACCGCATCCGTTGGATATGTGTAGGTACCGGGTCCGTAATCATCTCCTTCAGGGTCTTCAACTTCAAATAAAACGGTTGAAAGCCCCAAATCCGGAATCACGAACTGGGCTGGTCCTTTCTGCGGAAACAAGGCCTGATCCGTCCCAATACCAATAAAGAAGCGGTATTCATCTCCGGTTTCAAATTCACCCAGCAGAGCAAGGGGTACGGAAAGTTCCAATACACCAGCGTTTGAGGCCGCCGCTCCAATCGCTTCACCTTCTTCCCAACCTTCCTTACCGGCCTTGAAAAGGGTCAGGTCACGACCACCATTCCAGACCAGAGCATAACTGGCAGCCATTCCTAATAGACCAGGCTGCTCCGCCAGAGTGTACGGATAACTGGTTTTCATGCGTCGGTCCTGAAGGTAGATCACCACCGGCGTTTCCAACACCCGCGCCATTGCGCCGCCGCTGGCAGCATCAACTCGCAGGTAAAGATTATTTGCATCCAAAGCATAGGCAAAACCTGCCAGTTGACTGCTTTCAGCAGCCGGGTAATAAGCCGCCTTGTCCCACTCCTCAGCGCCAATGCTGCCGTCAACGAGCGGTGAAGAAATCCCTTGTAATGGTGTTTCGGCGCTGACCGGGCGGGCTTGAATGATGGGGACATCCACAAAGGTCGGTACCGGTTCACCTAAGGTTTCAAACACTTTACGCAGCAGTTCGCGGAAACCTCGATCAAAGTACTCATCCTGACCTGAATCCTGATCGGCTCCGTACCACCAAAACCAGTCCGAACCCTCCGCCAACAGCATGTAATCTAGTGCGGTTTCAATCTTCTCTGCCGGCGCCCGGCGTACTTTCGAAATATCGTACTTCGCCAGCACTTCCCTGGTCTGCCGCAGATATTCCCAGGCTGTATTTTCCTCTGCCTCGCCAATCCAGGTATCGTAATTCGGGCTGAACCATGCCCCCGGGAACAGGTCTTGTATCAGCTGCTGGTCGGGGAACTTCTGGATGTACTCGCTCGGTGTAATCGTGCGGATGGTTTCACTTTCAGAAAGCAGCTGGTAAAAAGTGCTCAGGAATTCAATGCCGTCATTTTCATAGTATTCCCAGGCGTTCTCTCCATCCAAAATGATTGAAACAACGTGAGGACCTTCAGCATTTTGTTCTTTCAATTTGGCACGGATATTTTCAAGGCGTTGAATCAAGTCCTTTGCAGCAGCCGTACCAGAAACACCCGAATAAGTAAATCCAATTTTGTCCGAAAGAACCCCATCACGGAAGAACACGGCCAATTTATCACCAGATTGATTGGTCACATAGTATGGGCGATAAAGATCATCCGGCTGATTGACCGTTTCCTTACTATCGCGGGTAAAAGCTTCCAATCCCAGCGACTTAGCCAGCACGGGTTCACCGGTTGCCATCCATGAATAACCGGCCCGCAAAACAAATGGCACCATAATCTGCGCCACTGCCCCCTCACCCGGCCACAATCCGCGCGGGGGTTGACCGAAATTCGATTGGTACAAAGTAACGCTGCGTTGCAGGTGGGTAAGCGCATCCTGCGGGTAGGAGAACTTTTGCGGTAAATCCGAGCCAGGGTTACCTTTGGCCTGTATATTGGTATCAATGAGCAAGGGTAAAATAGGGTGAGCGTAAGGGGTGGTGGTAACCTCAATCTGCCCGGCCTCCTGCAACTGCCGATGCAGCGGGACGATTTCCGCCATCACCCGCCGCACTTCCTGAAAGAGAATGTCTTTATCCTCTTCACTGAAGTTTTGACCTTTTTCAACCAATTCTTTCAGCGGGGGTTGATTTAGGAACATCGGGTCAAACCACACCAGATTCCACCAGATCTGCAGATCGCGGAAATCCTGTTCTGTGAAAGTATTTAAGGCATTTTGAATGGCTTCGGCATCCGTACCGCCGCGTTTTTCTAATAATTCTTTGTAGCGCGGGTAACGCCCGATCAATTTATCCCAATTGGCATCAAAGAAACGCTGCAGAATAAAAAGTTTATCCTCATCGGTTAACTGGCTTGCCGGTTTCTCCGTCATCACCCAGTACAAATCCTTGGCACCATTGTTGACGAAATCCTCCAGCTGACGCAACAATACCGGTGTGAGATTGAAGGTGACATGTACATTGGGATATTGGGAAACCAGATACGCCATATCATAGTAATCTTTTGTGGCATGAACCCGTACCCAGGGGCGGGTATAAACCCCGTTTTCATTCTTGTAATAGAGAGGCTGGTGCTGATGCCACATCAAATTGAGGTAAAGCACATCCTCAACAGCCGGCTCCAATACCGGCGTTGGGGTTGGTTTCATCGGTTCAGTTGTATTGACAATCACCGGTTCGGTTGGCACAACCGGGGTCACGGTTTGGATCTGGCATGCTGAAACTGCCAAAACCAGTACCAGAGCAATCAAAATCAAACGGTGAGCTGTTTTCATCTTCTTATACTCCTTCCAATTCAATTTATCGTTTTGCCAGAGCGGGATCATAAATTTGCAAACCGCTCAATGCAGTTCCAATCCAGAGTCTTCCCATTGGATCAAAGGCGAATGTCAAGGGTTCGCCTCCATTAAAACCAGAATTATTGTCTCGATAAACGATCCAATGATCGTTACCGTCAAAGCGGCTGATCAATCCGCCCGGTTCGGTCGGGAAGCCGTGTCCAATCCAAAACCCGTTGCCCGGCTGCTCGATAATGCTATTCACCACGCTGGTAGGCAATCCAGAGCTGCCTAAACGGTAAAAGAGCCATTCTTCGCCTTCCCAACGTGCCACGCCACCCCCAATCGTAGAAATCCAAACCCGATTTTGGGCATCTACGATCAGGTCGGATACTCCGCCCCAACTCAAATCGCGGGCAGAAAAATCCCAACTTTCAAGTGCTTGTGTTGAAACCTCCAGGCGTGAAACGCCCTTTTGTGTGCCAAGCCACAAAAATTCCTGGCCATGGTCGGATTGAAATGCAAGTGCAAATATCCGCAGGTCAGCAAGGCCACCAACTAATTGGCTATACGAAGATAATTGCTGTCCATCCCAGCGATATAAGCCGCTCAGACTCCCCACCCACAAATTTCCCTCTCCATCTTCAACCAGCGCGCGCACGCGAACTTCTTCTACCCCAAACGCATCTTCTGAAATTTGTACCCACCGATCCTCGCACAGGCAACTTACACCCCTATCGCTGCCAAACCACAGATTTCCCCTCTGATCTTCGTAAACTACCCGCACACTTTCATCAAGAATGCCTGAATTTTGGCGGTTGTAAACCCGGCTATCCTCCCCCCAGGGCGACCCTTGCGTAACATGCCATAGCGCAGCGCCTTGAGCAGTGGCAATCATCATATCCCCATTCGATCGCAGATATAAATCATAAATCGTATTGGAAGGCAATGGCGCAGTTTGCGCCATCAAATGCTGCCAACCCCGCCGCAGCAAAGCCTGATCATATTCGTAAGTAACTTTCCCAATGACAATCAATCCCGTAAAGCCGATAATCAACCACCAGAACACTCTTGGCGGTTTTGGGAACATTTCCTCCAGATAATCCCAATAACTTTCTTTCTCGAGAATCCAGGTATATCCCCACCTCAAAAATCCAGATGCACTTAAACAAAGCGCCGGAATAACGATCAAGGAATATTGCGGCCACTTGGTCGGGTAGATCAACAAGATGATAAACTGTACAAGGAACCACCCCGGCAACCACGGTTCTTTACGGCCGTAAAAGTAAAGCCCAACCGCCCCGGCCCAAAAGATAAATTCATCCAATGTGAGGAAAAAGAAAACGCGTGGATGCCACGGCAAGGCAGTCGCCACCCAGATGACCGGCTGCCACCATGGGTAACCGGCGCGTGTGACATCCCCCCCTTCGGTATAAGCCTGATGAAAGGAAACAACCTCCAATATCCTGCGGAATGGCTCATTCCAGAAGTATGGATTTAGAATGAAGAAGGTTACCAAAACAACCCCCATCCAAACCATCATTTGCTGAATATTGACCTTCTTTCGAAATTGCCAAAGCAGGAAAATAACGGGAATGAGCATCAATCCATATGGATATTTTCCCGCAATTGCTGCTCCCATTGCCGCTGCCGCAATCCAAAAAAATCCATAGGAGGCTTTTTGGGCTTCGTCTTCCAGGGATTTCCGAAGCAGTAAAACGGCTAACAGGGAAGCAAAAAGGGGAAAGGCTTCCAGATAAACTTGACTGGTGTACTTGATGGTATAAGAATGGAAGGTCAACAGAAATGCAGCCAGAGGGTCAAAAAGGGCAAGGATGAAGACCTGTAACACCCCAAAAAACGCACTGGTGGAGCGATTGAAGTAAAACTCAAAATCCGGATTGACATTTTCTCCCTTGATCAAAAATGGCAGGCTGTACATCAACTTGACCAGCGGGGGATGCTCTTTGTTTTGATCATAGTTGATGATTTCTGTCCAATCCCCCTGCCGAATCAGTTGAGCATAATCCCTGCCCGCCCGCATATAGACCGGCTCATCTGCATCCAGGGGTAATTGCCAGACTGCCCAGGCATGAATCAATCCAGAAAGCGCCACAATCAGCGCAATCGTATGCCAGCGCTTCCACCACTTGGGCAAGGCACGTAAGGGAAAGTTGAGTAATTTTGCTAACATGACTGTTTGCTACCCCTATTTTGAAGAGGTAGTTTAATTTTCCGGTAGTTTCTCAAATTGATAAATCAATACATCACCCACCGGAACGGTATCCGGAAATTCAAACTCTTGCAAACTCCCATCTTGCTGTACCGACACGACCACCTCCACGATTTTACCTGTCAACGGCTGCAAGCGGTACCTGCCGGGGAGCAGTCCTTCCAATGTGCGAAAGGTTACCTTCTCTTGAGGTTGATTGCTCAAATTCAAAATCACCAGTACCTGTTCATTCTGGGTAACGCGCGCGTAGGATAAAACGGCAGCTGAAGAACAGGCGACTGGATAAAACTGCCCGCTTTGTAGCCCTTCGGACTGCGAACGGATGCGCAGCAGGTTCATATAAAAGCGCAGCAGCGAACTTGAATCTTGCAATTGATTCTGAACATTTTTCTCGGCATAATCGGGCTTTGGGAACAGCCACGGCGTGCCGCTGGTAAATCCCGCCTTTGATTCTGCCGACCAGTGCATGGGAGTTCGAATATTCCGATGATCTCCCTGTCCCGTCAGACCAATTTCTTCACCGTAGTAAACAAATGGCACACCCGGGCTGGTCAGGTATACTGCAGCAGCAATGCGGGCTTTGCTTTCATCCTGCATGAGAACAGTCATGACCCGGTCTTGATCATGATTGCTCAAAAAAATACCCATACTGCCCGGTGGGAATAACCGCGTTTCAAAAGTCAGCGTATTGTTAAGCGAAGTGGCATTCCGATTGTTGACATTACTCAAAATTGAACGCGCCAGATCAAAATTGAACACCACATCCATCTCTTGATTGCGAAGATAGCGCACCGCCTCAAAACTGTTTGACCATACCTCTCCCACCGTTATTGCCTGCGGATTGATAGACTTGTAATACCTGTAGAAATCCGCAAACCATTGATGGGTCGAGTCGGTATTCTCCTGATCGTTACCCTCTTCAATGAGGTGCTTGGCAGCATCAATGCGGAAACCGTCCACGCCCGCCTCTTCCAGCCAGAAGCGGGCAATTTGATAAATTTCCTGCGTTACAGCCGGGTTTTCCAGATTCAAGTCCGGCATTTGATCCCAGAAAAGGGCATAGTAATATTTGCCATTGGCAGCGCGGTGCCAAACCTTTTGTCCTTCTGGGCCAGTGTAACCTGGATTTTCATCCTGCCAGATGTAATAGTCGTGATAGGGTGATTGCGGGTCCAGAGCCTGTTGGAACCACGGGTGCCGGGTTGAGGTATGATTGATCACCAGATCAATAATCACACGCATTCCGCGCTGGTGAGCCGCATCTATCAAATCCTTGAAATCATCCAAAGTGCCATAGTCAGGGTTAACCTGATAATAATCTGTAACATCATAGCCATGATAAGACGGCGATGGATGAATAGGCATCAACCACAACGCGTTAATTCCTAAATCATTCTCTGTTTTCGGATTGCCATCATTCAAATAGTCCAGTTTCTGAACCAATCCTCGAAAATCGCCAATCCCATCCCCATCCGAGTCGTAAAAACTACGAACAAAAATCTGATAGAAAACCGCCGTTTTCCACCAATCCACCTCTTCCAGCACCTTATCGGTAGGTGTTTGGTTCGATTGCAAGGGAAGCGGGGTGATTGCACTCTCGGCTGCCCTGTCTGATAAGCCAGCACAGGAACTGATGAGAAAGAGGACAATCAAAAATACAAAAATCCGTTTGAGTTGAATTGAAATCATTGCAATCTTGAAAGAATAGCGCCACTCAACGCCGGAATTGTAACCTTGCTGGTTTGCCCTTCAAGGATCACCTCACAGCCGCTCCCCGTTTCTACCTGCATGATCCAGTGACCTATTAGCCATTGTGTCTGCCGGGTAGCAGAAAGATTGATCACGGTTGTAAGCCGTTCTTCCTCGAATTCTCTC
This sequence comes from Bellilinea sp., assembly GCF_034432615.1. GTDB lineage: Bacteria > Chloroflexota > Anaerolineae > Anaerolineales > Anaerolineaceae > Bellilinea. The sequence continues at coordinate 9,179 of NZ_DAOUBL010000339.1, forward strand.
TCCAAAACAAGGATGGCCTCGTTGCAATCCTGCACCTTGCAGGTTCCTCTGCGGAGAGCAGCAAATTGTTTCCTAACCCGAATCAACTGACCATAAAACTTCAGCAAGTCTTTGTCCTGCTCCTCTCCCCACAACATGGGCGACCGGGATTCCTCCGGTATGCCGCGTCCGTTCTGACGTACATCCCGCTGCTGCGATAACCCAGCCTCTGTACCGTAGTAGATTACCGGTGGACCCACAAGACTGAACTGCAGGAGTGCCGCCAGCTTGAGACGACGCTGGTCGTTTCCTGCTGCCCAAAGGAAGCGATTCATGTCATGATTATCCAGAAACGAAGGGCGCGAAAAATCTTGCGGGAAATACGCATGGTGTCGTTCCAGAAAAGAAGCCAGTTTTACCCCATCCCAGCGTCCAAACGCCAGCGACTGACGCAAACCCTCCAGCAGAATAAAATCCAACGCTCCGTCCAGTTGACCGGCAAAAGTCAGTTGGACATCAGAAGGATCCACAATTTCTCCAAATGTCCAGCAATCGGCTTTGGCTTGCCGGGTAACCTTGCGGAACTCTGCCCAAAAATCCGCAGCCGGTCCAATGGCGTAATCTACCCGAAAGCCGTCCACACCAAATTCCAGCCAGTATCTGGCGGCATCCAGCACATATTGACGCGCTGCCGGGTGGCGCAAATTCAATTTTGGCAGGCTTGTCACCCCAAAAAAGGTCTCGTAGTCATCGGGATAACGACGAAAGTTGAACCACTGGCGATAAGGACTGGCAGGGTCAGAAACAGCCTGCTGAAAATAGGGGTGCATGTTAGAGATATGATTGGGAACAAAATCCATCAACACCCGAATGCCCCTCCGGTGGGCTTCGACGAGCAATTCTTTGAAGTCCCTTTTACCGCCCAGGCGAGGTTCAATCTCAAAAAAATCGGTGGCATCATAGCCGTGGTGGCTTGGGCTGGGAAAAACAGGCGTCAGCCAGAGCACATTGACGCCCAAATCAACCAGATAATCCAGTTGTTCGGTAATCCCTCGCAGCGAACCCCCATAAAAATCACTCAAAGAAGATGGATTGGGCCATGGTTGATTCTTTCCCGGCGAAAAGCGATCCACGAATATCTCATACACCACCGCGTCTTTCGTCCAGACCGGGAGCGGATCGTCATCCACATAAAACCCAAAAATCTGACCCTGATCCGAAAGTTTCTCACCCCCATCCGCCATCTCAAAACCAAAATGATAACGCACCAGACTGCCGGTTGGAAAACCCGGCAAGACCGCTTCATAATAACTGAGGTAGCCCCACAGGATGGTATCCCATTCCGTATGAGTAAAAAACAGAGGAGCGGCAAATCCGTTCAAGGCTCTGCCCTGAGAGCCCTGCGGGTCACTTCCATCGGTTGTCCAGTATACCCAACCACGCCGCACAGGGTATTCCGGCCCAACGGATAAAATAAGTCTTACCGGTTGAGCGGGTAACGGATCCAGCGGTAATCGCCGAAAATTATGGCTGATTCCCGCCCGAATTCCATATACCCGCTCTCTCTTTAACTGTTCGGTTGCTAAAGTGCCAAAAATAAAATCGTCCACCCGCTTACCTTTTTTGAAATTGGTTTATCCTTTTACTCCGCCAACTGTTAATCCGGCTTCAAAGTAACGGTTCAAAGCCAGATAAACCAGCACCGTCGGGATAACCACGATGACCGCGCCGGCAGCAAATTGACCCCACGGCACCGAAACACTGTTTGCCAGTGAATATAACGCCGGTACAGCCAGTTTAACCGTATCCGGTGCCGGTACCAGCACTGAGGAAAAGATAAAGTCACCCCAGCCGGTCATGAAGGCCAGAATGGCAGTTACCGCCAAAGCAGGGCGAGCTAACGGCAGGGCAATCAGGAAGAAGGCCTGCACGGGAGTCGTGCCATCAATTTGGGCAGCCTCCTCCAGATCAATCGGTATGGTGTCAAAGTAACCCTTGAGATTCCACGTACAAAAAACCAGGGTTGCCGATGTGAAAGCCAGAATCAGGCCCAGATGTTTGCCAAACAGACCAACTGCCGTCAACACCTGCGCAATGGCAACCAGTGAAAGGATGCCCGGGAACGTGGAGATCGCCAGTAAAAAGATGAGGAAAAATTCGCGCCCCTTGAAGCGAAAACGCGATAAAGCAAATGCCGCCGATGTGCACACCACCAGACTGAAAATTGTGGTGATGCTGGCCACCTTGAAACTGTTGGTGATCCAGGTCAGGTAGGGTCTTTCGAAAAGCATAAAGCGGTAGTTTTCAAAACTCCAATCCACCGGGAAGAACATTCCCGGCAGGCTGAGTGTATACAACCGACCTCCCGAGCGACCCGAAGCCAAAAGGGCAAACCAAACCGGGTAGAGCGCAAATATCACCGCAATCACTAAAAAGGTATATTGTAAAACACGAACGCCAACGGGGGTTCTCTTAATCATGATTCATACGCTCCTTTCGTGATGCGGGTAATTCGCAGGCTGTACAGGGTAGCCAGGAAAAGCATAATGAAGATCAGCACGGCAAATGCGGTAGCCCGCCCATAATTTTGTAGCTGATAAATCTGACGGTAGGCATATACCATCACAAACTCGGTTGCCCCCGGTGTATCCGCACCTGCAAGAGGACCGCCAGCGGTGATTGCATAGGCGGTACCAAACATTTGAAAAGCCGTGATCGAAGTCAACACGGTGGCAGGCAGAACCGCCGGACGAATTAACGGCAAGGTGATGCGCTGCAATTGCACCCACCAGTTCGCCCCATCCACCTCGGCAGCTTCATACAATTCAACCGGAATGGATTGGAGCGCGCCAAGAATCGCCACCATAAAGAAGGGGTAGGAAAACCACAGGTCCGCCAGAACCACCACACCAAAAGCGCTGACCGGATTTTGCAGCCAGATTGGGCCCTGGATTCCAATTTGAGAGAGCAATTGATTAATCGTACCCTGCTGGCGGAAGAAAAATTGCCAAACCAACGCCATCAGGATGGCGACCGAGGAAGCTCCCCAGGGTACAAACAAAGCCACCCTGAAAAATGTCTTACCTTTCAGTCTGGGATCATTCAAAATCAACGCCAGCGTCAATCCAAAAACGAACGTCAACGGCACCCGAATGGCAACAAATAGAATCGTGCGTAAGACAACGATAATAAATGGACCGGTCGTCATCAGCTGATTGAATGCAGCCCGAATAGATAACAACACGCCCAGTCCAATGACCAGCGCAATGGCAATCAGCCACACCCCTCCTGATGAGATCGGCCTCTCGATCTCTCGATCTAGTCTGCGGTTAACATATACCGCTCCAATCAGCGGGGTGAAAGCCAGTAAAATTTTACCCAGCGCAATCAAAGCTTCAGCCGAAAAGAGTTTACCCAACAGTGCCTGATAGTTGGCGAACAACGGTTCCGCTAAACGATATGGCTGCCCCAGTCCCCCTTGAGCATTTTGTCGAAATTGCGGCCAGCACAGAGGATCGAGGAGACCGGTAAGGAACACTTCACAGTCCGGTTTTGGGCGGAATTTATTCCGATTGGTAAATGAAATATAGGTGTTCAGCACAATGGGATATACATTGAACACCAGGATCCCCAACATGGTTGGAAAGAGAAAGAAAAAAATCGTTAGGCCCTTGCGAGTTCCCTTCCAGGTATTCATATCGGACTCCTCTATCCTGTTCCTAAAAAGGGGGAGAATTAAGAAGAGGGAGAGCCACACTTGCTGGCTCTCCCTGTTTACATCACAAGTTTACTTCATTCCTGCCACGGCTTCCATAATGGCTGCCTGAGCTTCTTTCAGAGCAGTCTGCGGATCTTGCGCACCCGTCCAGATGGCAGCTGAAGCGCGGCCAACCGGACCCCACTGGGCAGAGGAGAACGGTGAAGGTGACATCGGAACGCCGATTGCCAGCGCCTTACCGTAACCAGCCACGGCCGGCAGTTGAGCCACTTCGGGATCTTCGATGGCTGCTTTTTGAGCAGGGATGGTTTTGTTGACCAGAGCCAGTTTCTTCTGGACTTCGGCGCTGGTGAAGTACTTCATCACATCCAGTGCCACTTCGGCTTTACCGCGGTCAACTGCGTTCTTGCTCAGCATGAGGGTCTTGATCCCCACGAAGGGTTTACCCATGGAAACGATGGTGTAATCAATACCCGCATCTTCAATACCGGCAATTGCCCACGGGCCGGTCCACCACATGCCAACTTTGCCTTCCTGCAGGGCAGCATTGCAGATATCGTAGCTGTTTTCAGCCAGGGAAACAGCTTTGAGTTTGACCAGCCATTCAGCCGCTTTCAGCGCTTCAGGAGTATCCATGTAGGCGTTGCCGTCTTCATCCACATACGCCGGCACACCGAAACCGAAATAAATCGGTGACATGTGGTAGGCATCTTCAGCCCCAAAGCCCTGATTGCAGATTAGCGGAATTCCCTTATCTGCGTAGAATTTTTCAGCCTTTGCCAGAAGATCATCCCAGGCAAATGGGTCTGTAGGCAGGTATTCTTCGGTGACAAGTGCTTTGTTGGCAACCAGCGCAATACCTTCCATGGTTTCCGGGAGTGCCCAGATTGTATCCATCCAGGTCACACCGTTGATACCCGATTCGGTATAAACGCTCTCAAGGAAGGCTTTGTCAATACCGAAGTCATTCAGCGCAACGATGTTACCCTGCAACGCCTGTTCACCAATTTTGTCGTTTGCCCAACCGATGATGTCGGGACCCTCACCAGCGGGGATGGCCACATTCAAAGCATTGGCTACATCTTCCGGTTTGGAGAGGTCAATTTTGACATTCGGGTGGGAGGCTTCGTAATCCTTGAATGCCTGGGTGATGGCTTCGAGGTACTTTCCATCCCACTGATGCCAGATTGTAATGGTCACCTGCTCGGCAGTGGGAGGAGTGGTGGGTTCTGCAGGAGCTGTAGTGGGTTCTGCAGGAGCCGTAGTGGGTTCTGCGGGGGCAGTGGTTGGCTGTTCCGGCGCAGCCGTCGGGGTAGCCGCAGGCTGGCAGGCTGCCAGAACAAACGAAGCGATCAGCAAAAGGCCGATCAAGGGCATTACTTTCTTAAACATCTCTTTCCTCCTTAAAGAATTTGGATTTTACGAGTCCCTCCGATGGAGGGCAACCCTGGTAAAAGGGTATTCTCTTCTGGGGCAAATAAGTCTTCAAATTGCGCTTGAAAATCCTGCACATCACCTCCTTTCAAATAATTAACTTGCTTCAGCCAGCTGATGTAAACTCAATGAAATTGCCTGAGCAACAGCGCCCATTGCCGAAGAGCGCTTGCCAAGCACGGCAGAAGTAATGGTTACCGCTTGTGATGCGACTTTTAGACTGCGTTGTTTGGCCACCTTGCGCACCGGATCAAGCAGTAAATCACCTACTTGTGCAACCCCTCCGCCAATCACAATCTTGGTCGGATTAAACAGGTTGATCAAATTCGCCAAAGCGGTTCCAAGGTAATATCCTGCTTCCTGAACCAGCTTTTGGGAAAGATGATCACCTTTTCGGGCTGCGGCTATCACGTCCATAGCACTGATCGCCTCTACAGACGGGAGCTCGCTCAAAGTTGTGCGCGCCCCGGCTTTGATGGCAAAAATTGCCTTCTGGGCAATTGCCCGTCCACCAGCCAATGCCTCCAAACAACCCCGGTTTCCGCAGGTGCATAACGGGCCATTCTCTTCTATTGTAACATGCCCAATTTCACCGGCACAGCCGGTTGTGCCGCGATAAATTTGACCATCAATCAGCAAACCTGCCCCGATGCCGGTTCCTACCTTGATATAGACCAGGTTGTCAACTCCACGCCCGGCCCCAAACGCCCACTCTCCTAAGGCGCCAAACTCCGCGTCATTTCCGAGCGTCACCGGGCAGCCCCAGGCTTTTTCCAACCACTCCCGAATGGGGAATAGATCCCAACCCGGCATAATCGGCGGACCGCTCACCATACCCGCATCGGTCACAATGGGGCCCGGTACACCCACCCCAATTGCTGTAATCTGAGCCAGATTTACACCCAATTCGTCCAGCCACGAGCGTAAAAACTGGTCAACAAATGGCAGACAGACCTGCGGCCCCTGGAAAATATCCAGCGAAGCTTCAACCTCATCCATTACATGAGCGAGATAATCCGCCAGCACCAGGGTGACATGAGTTGCGCCAATATCCACCCCCACCACCAGCCCGCCTTGCGGGTTGATTTCCAGCGCAATGGCACGCCGACCCCGTGAAAATTGTCCGTTGGTTTCGCGAACCAACCCGGCTTTGATCAAATCCCCAACAATAGCCGTTACCGCCGCACGGGTCAGTCCCAACTCACGCGAAAGTTCAATTCGAGAAATTCCGCTCGGACTGAAACGGATTAAATCCAGCGTGGCATGCTTGTTAAGATTTTTAACATTCGCTTTGGGAACTTGCCAGATTGTGGTATCCAAACGGCGCATTTCTCCCTGATTCTTGAAACTATTATAACCAAATTGGAAAGAATGTCAAGTAACTTAACAAATACTTTGAAAATACAAAAAAATGTATATACAAGATTCTAACCCAACTCAATCCTTTCGGGTATAATTTTGGCTATGTTTCCAAAATCAGTCTGGCGATTAATCAAAACACCACCTGCGCCCGGCGCTTGGAACATGGCGCTGGATGAATCCATTCTCCAGTTTGTTGCAGCGGGTAAGTCGCTCCCTGTATTGCGTTTATACGCCTGGGAGCCGGCCTGTCTTTCTTTGGGTTACGCTCAGCCCATAAAAGATGTAGATTTTCAAAATCTTGTCGAAAATGGCTGGGAACTGGTGCGACGTCCCACCGGCGGAAGGGCAATTTTGCACACCGACGAACTCACCTACGCTGTTATTGCTCCACAGAATGAACCACGTGTAGCCGGTTCTATTTTGGAAAGTTACCGCCGCCTTTCAACAGCACTGGTCGAGGCTTTGCACCTCCTCGATCTGCCGGCAACAGCCGATAAGGAATATCCTATCCCCGAGGGTAGCCAACCCAATGCTGCGGTCTGTTTCGAAGTGCCCTCCAACTACGAAATCACCGTCCAGGGTAAAAAACTGATTGGCAGCGCACAGGCCCGCCGCTACAAGGGGGTTCTTCAGCACGGGTCTTTGCCATTGTATGGTGACCTTACCCGCATTACTCAGGCGTTGCGCTTTGAGAATGAAACGGAACGCCGGCAGGCTGCTCAGCGTTTACTGGATCACGCCACAACCGTCGAAATGATACTCGGAAAAGTGTTGGACTGGGATACGGCTGCACACGCCTTCAAAACTGCCTTTGAGCAGGTATTAAATATTGAATTTTTGGAAACAGAGCCAGACGTAGAGGAATTAAGTTGCGCTGAAGAATTATTGATTCAAAAATACGCACACCCCTCCTGGACAGAACGCATTTAAACTCTACCCTCCCTACTTGACGAAGATCACGTCGGCGTAACCCAGACTGCGAAACAACCTGCCGAGGTAGGATTCAGCGTTCAATCGCGCCCAATCTAATATCCCATCGGCAATCGCAGCTTTTTCAATTTCCCGAACAGCAGCCTGACGTGCTAGAGTTTCTAAATTGATCTCTCCACGCCGTAAAATCCCCGTTTCGCGGTCATAGACATAGGAAAGATCATTATCCAAAGTAGCCACAAAAATCTCAGCTGCTGGCAATCGAACATATAAAACGCCGTTTTGAACCCATAAATCTTCCGGTTTTAATTTTTCCAGGTCCACCCCTGCGATCACCTTACCATGGGCTACGAAGAGCAACTTATCACCAAATAAAAAACTCAATTCGCCCTGACCTGCCTCGGCAGTAATAATTTTTTCCATGGAATACTGCGCAGTTTCCAATCGCGCGAGCGAGCGGATTTCGTAGATAATGGTCACCGGATCGGGGATGATGGTTGGAGTTGGGTTGAACAACAGGGCCGATTGGGTTGCAATGGCATCCCGCACCTGCTCCATCGGCTGTAAGGCCTCTTGAGTTGTGTTTCGCACCACGGACACTAAAACAATAATCGCCAGTGCAAAGACCAGCGCAAAAGACAGAATAATCAGCAACAGCCCTTTGAAAATCGAATGAACATTCATCTCATCACCTGAATGACTCCTCTATTCATGGACAGAACTTAACTCGGATTATAATCAATATACATTTATTCTGGAGAAATAACTCTGTGAATCAGCCGCTCAGGTTTCTTAAATACAAACCCTTATTATTGAAAATTGTAACCGTAACCATAATGTTGATCATGGCCCTGGCGGCATGTAACACTCAACCGGCCAATACACCAACCCCAACCCCTTCAACAACTCCTACGCCATCTTCAACCTCCACCCCAACCCCCGCACCACTTGGCAGCAGCCAGAATCCGCTGCGAATTGCTTTTTTGCAGGAAACCGAAAGCAATCGCCGCATTGAAATTTCTCGCAGCGAGATTCGCGACAATCTTAAAGAACTAACCGGTTACGAGTTTGAAATCGTGGTTTTTGACAACGCCGCCAATCTGGTCAATGCCTTCAAAGATCAGAAAATTCATCTCGGCTGGCTGCAACCCCTCTCTTACATCCACGCCCACAATCGAGGTTGGGTGAAAATCGGGTTACTGACCAACCATTTTGGCACGTTTTATTACGGTACTCAGTTTTTGGCCAATGTCGAAAGCGGCTATGTTTCCTATTTTGACCCGCTTGCCAACCTCAGCACAGCAGATGCACAAACCGCGCTTGCTCAATTGAATGGAAGCCGGCCCTGCTGGGTCGAACCCGGCTCAATTTCCGGTTACATTCTCCCCTTCGGGATTCTGGAACAGCTCGGCATCCAGACCCAAAACGGCGTATTTGCTCAAACCCATCCAGCCGTGGTACGCTCACTTTACATCAAAGGCATTTGTGATTTCGGAGTCACCTTTTCAATCTCTGGCGACCCGCGCACCTCCAGTCAGGTAATTAACGACTTAACCGACGCTCCACAGCGGGTGATCATCATCTGGCAATCCAATCCCGATATCCCCAACCTGAATCTGTCCTACGCTAATGCGGTGAGCGATTCGATGGTGAAGCAAATCAATGCCGCCTTTCTGGAATTGGTGAAGACCAGTGATGGAAAACGACGCCTCACTCAAGCGTTGAATGATTATGATGTACAGGACCTTCAGGTTGTGGATGATTCGGTTTATGACCCTTTACGCTCGGCTGTACGCTGGTCTGGGGTTGATTTGTCCGATTGGATTGGACGTTGATTCCCTCATTTTTCCGGGCATCACTTCTGGCATGAACCTTGTACTATCCTGAAGAGCGGTTTTCCACTGATGACATGGTAAAATCGCCGCATGGTCAAGAAAATCCTGATGTTCTTAATCCGTTTATTGCTTTTCAGCAGCATTGCCATCATTTTGGGCTTGGGTATTCCCAATATGATTGCGGAGTGGTATGCCCGTGCACGGCAATTTCAGGTTGAGCAAGCCCCTTCTGCGCCGGTAGCCATTGTGTTTGGCGCGGGTCTGACCCGCGATGGCCAACCCTCCCCCGTCCTGCGGGATCGCGTGGCTACAGCAGTTCAGTTGTATTTTGATGGGAAAGTTCAAAAAATTCTCATGAGCGGAGATAACCGATTTGTGGATTACAATGAACCCGGTGCGATGAAACGCTATGCTCTTTCGCTGGGAGTGCCAGAAGCAGACATCGTTTTGGATTATGCCGGCCGCCGTACTTATGATACCTGCTACCGCGCCCGTCATATTTTTGGTGTTCGTGAGGCAATTCTGGTCACCCAACGGTTTCACCTGCCGCGCGCCATTTTTACCTGTAATGGCCTCGGGGTTGATTCGGTTGGCGTCATTGCCGATCAACGGACTTACAGTCAATACGCTCACCGTTTTTGGCGCATCCGTGAAATACCCGCAACCGCCATGGCTTTTGTGGATGTGTTTATAACCCGCCCATTACCCGTACTGGGGGAACCCGAACCGATTTTCGGTGTGAACGACGAATCTTCTTTACAGGAGCAGGCTCACCCATGAACCGAGATGAGGCATTCCAAATCGTCAGAGAATTTGTAAAAAATCAGAATTTGGTTAATCACATGCTGGCCGTCGAGGCAGCCATGCAATTCTATGCCCTCCAATTAAACCAGGATGTAGAACTCTGGCGAGTGACCGGTCTCCTGCATGATTTTGATTGGGAAATCCACCCAACACTGGAAGAACATCCGCAAGCCGGTGTGCCAATTTTGCGGGAGCGCGGCGTTCCCGAAGAAATCATTCGCGCCATTCTCAGCCATGCTGATCACACGGGGGTTCCACGCCAGACTTTAATGGAAAAAGCCCTGTACGCCTGCGATGAAGTTACCGGTTTAATCACCGCCGTTGCACTGGTGCGTCCAAGTCGCTCTCTATATGACCTCACCTCTTCCTCAGTAAAGAAGAAATGGAAAGACCGTGCTTTTGCCGCCGGCGCAAACCGGGAGGAAATCGCCCGCGGGGCGGAAGAATTCGGCGTGGAATTATGGCAACATGTGGACAATGTTATTCTGGCTATGCGAAGTATCGCCCCTCAATTGGGGCTTGAAGGCAATCTCAAGCCTCAATAAATAATCACACCTGCATCAGGGAGGATGACATGACTGGATTAGTGGGGAAAGGTTTTTTTATCTGGAAAATTCAAGATTGTGAGGGGGGCAACCCTCTGGCAATTGCCAGCGCCGCTCAACAGGCCGGTTTCTCCCATGTTCTCGTTAAAATCGCCGATGGCGGCTGGCCGGTCAATATTGATCGCAAAAACAATACCGACCCGCTTCCGCCGGTAGTTCAGGCTATTCGCGATAAAGGCATTCAGGTTTGGGGCTGGCATTATGTTTATGGGAACGATCCGCTGGCAGAGGCCAACATTGCCATCCGGCGCATTCAACAATTTCAACTGGACGGTTACGTCATTGATGCGGAAATCGAGTACAAGCAAGCCGGTAAAGAGCGCGCCGCCCGCCGCTTTATGGGTAAGCTGCGCGAAGCTTTGCCCAACCTGCCCATGGCGCTTTCCTCTTATCGCTTTCCATCCTATCACCCCCAACTGCCCTGGAAAGTTTTTCTTGAATACGTGGACTTCAACATGCCTCAGGTATATTGGGAAAAAGCCCACAATCCTGAAGCACAACTGCGGCGCAGTGTTCGAGAGTTTCAGGGTATGACCCCATTTCGGCCGGTCATTCCTACCGGCCCAACCTATAAAACTGGCGGATGGGCACCCACCGAACAGGACATTCTCGAATTTTTACGCACCGTGCAGGCTTTAGGACTGAGTGCGGTTAACTTTTTTTCATGGGATGAATGTCGTAAACAAACTCCGGCCCTCTGGGATGTCATCGCTCATTTTTCGTTGTCACCCCAGCCACCCCCTCCCGATATTATTGAACTGTATTTCCAGGCACTCAACCTGCACGATCCTTCCTTGATCCTTCATCTCTACCATCCCGATGCCGTCCACATCACCCCAGCGCGGGTTATTCAGGGAAGTCAGGCAATTCGGGCATGGTACACCACCCTGTTTAATGATCTTTTACCGGCTGCAACTTTTACGCTAACCCACGCTTCTCAAAGCGGCAACAGCCGCCACTTCAACTGGACAGCCCAATCCGGCAACATCATGGTTAAAAACGGCAGCGATACTGTTGGAATCATGGATGGCAAAATAGCCTACCATTACACCAACTTCACTATTTCCGCATAATACTACTCTTTACTGCGCCTTCGCCCCCGCTTCTTCGGTGTTTGTTGGATCACTTCCGCCTGGGATGCAGGGGGAATTGCTGGCTTTTTCCTCGCTGTTGCCTTGGGAGTAGAATTTTTTTTCGTTGCCGGTGACGCGGTTTGGGGTTTTCTTTTCGTTTGCCCTTTGGGTTTTGAAACCTCTCCGATGCTTTCCAGAGGCAATTCCGCCTGTTTGGTTTGCACCCCTTTTCTTTCGCCCTTGACCTCTCTGGCGGGTTTTTGGGATGAGCGGGATGGCTCAGCAACCGCTTTCTCGGGAACTTGCCGGCTTCGCCTCACCGACTTTTCGGGTCTGGATGTCTCCCATTTTCCCAAATGATGAATCACCGCCTTGAGCCCTCTCACCTTCTCGCCGCCTTTCAGGTCGAAAATCGGCTTGCCATTGGTTGCGCGTTTCATCAACGGGATACTATCCATGCGGATGCTTTTCGCCGCCAGATGGTCAAAATAAACCAGGATATTTCGATCCCCCGCTCCGCTTACCGCACCTACCAACCCGTTGCCTTTGACCAAACGCGCTGCGATGATTCCCTGCCCGTATCTTCCCTGTAACACGGTTTGAGAAGCGGGAATACGCCATCCTTTTCCATCTTCAGTCATCAAAAGTAAATCTTCATCCGGGTTGAACACCATGCAACCGATTACTTCATCGCCGCTGCTCAACTTTATTCCATTGACACCGGCAGCAACCAACCCCATCGGGCGGACTTCACTTTCGGCAAATCGAATCATCATTCCGCTCTTGCTCACCAGAATGATCTCCTCGTTTCCCTCAGTGATTAATACACTCACCAGTTCATCACCGGGATTAATTTTTACCAGTGTAAAGGTCTGCGCCGAAGGGCCGGGCAATTCCCGTAGCTCGGTTTTTTTCACCATACCATTACGGCTGATAGTTACAATAAAAAAATCTTTCTCCTGGGGAATCTTCAAAGGAGCCGAGAATAAAACCACCGGCAGGCTTTCACTGCTGAGTGGACAGGCTTTGGAAATGAGTATTCCCTCGCTGAAATTTTCCACATCCGGCAGGGATTGGATCGCAATCGCCGCACACCTCCCATCCCGAGCAGCCAGATAGAGGGTATGGTTTGAACTGCAAAGAAGGATTGTTTCGGGAGCGTCTTTTCCGGTTAAGCGGGGTTGCTTTTCAGCGGAGATTCTGCCAATCAATCCCTCTCGGGTAACCCCCACCCAGACCTTTTCCTCGGGCATTAATTCACTGGTTGTCAGTACATCTTTTGCCGCTTCACCCTGTTTGAGTGAGACAATCTGGGTCCGCCGTCGGTCTGCATATTTTTGCTTAACGCTGATTAGTTCTTCGGCTACAGCTTCGCGCAACTTTTTTGCTGAACGTAGTAATTCCGTCAGGGTTTTGATAATCTTGAGCGTTTCCTGATATTCCAGCTCGATCTTTTTTCGCTCTAATGCAGCCAAACGCCTCAATTGCATTTCGAGAATCGCATTAGCCTGAATTTCGCTGAGTTTATACCGTTTCATTAACTTAATCCGGGCATCCTCCACGTCTTGCGCCTTGCGGATCAGGTTGATCATTTCATCCAGATTAGCCAGTGCAATCCGCAGTCCTTCAAGGATGTGAGCCCGCTGGCGAGCCTTTTCAAGATCATGTTCGCTGCGCCGCCGAACCACCGTAATCCGGTGATCCAGATACACCCGCAAAGCCTGTTTCAAGGAAAGCAGACGCGGTTCACCGTCCACGAGTGCCAACAACGAAATACGAAAAGTGGATTGTAGAGGAGTGCGCCGATAAAGTTCACGCAGAACGTTTTGTTCTTCGGCTACTTTATTCAATTCGATCACAATTCGCATCCCCTGCCGATCCGATTCGTCCCGCAGGTCGCTGATTCCCTCCAGCTCGTTTTCACGGGCAAGTTCGGCAATCCGTTCAATCAGCGATGATTTATTAATCTGATAGGGTAATTCGGTGATGATAATGCGGCTCTTACCTCTGCCCATTTCCTCCAGCTGTACTTTTCCGCGCAGCGTAACCTTACCTCTACCGGTCGCATACGCTGTGAGCAAATCTTCTCCGCCGTCTTCCTGAAGAATGATGCCGCCAGTAGGAAAATCAGGCCCACGCACAAATTTTATGAGGTCATCAACACCAATATCCTCCAATCGTTCCCATCGTTCCAACATATAGATGAGCGCATCAATCACCTCACCCAAATTGTGGGGAGGTATACTGGTAGCCATGCCCACAGCAATGCCGGAAGCACCGTTGATCAGCAAATTTGGCAAAGCAGCTGGCAGCACAAGTGGTTCATTCAAAGAATCATCAAAATTCCGATCAAAATCAACCGTATCACGGTCCAACTGGAGCAGTAAATCCAAAGCAATCGGCGTCAGGCGCGCTTCAGTGTAGCGCATGGCAGCCGGTGGATCGCCGTCAATCGAGCCAAAATTACCTTGTCCATCCACCAGCGGGTAACGCATCGTAAAATCCTGGGCCATGCGCGCCATAGCTTCGTATACTGCCTGATCCCCATGAGGGTGATACTTCCCCAAAACCTCACCAACTATTCTGGCAGATTTTTTATAGGCGGAATCGGCTCTCAGCCCCATATCGTACATGCCATACAGGATCCGCCGCTGCACCGGTTTCAAACCATCCCGCGCATCCGGCAAAGCCCGGGCAACAATCACGCTCATGGCATAATCCAGATAGGATTGCTGCATTTCATGGTCAATATCCACTTTACGAACGAGTCCAATCTCCATCAAAACCACTCCTCGCTGGATCGGAATATATATAAAATAATTTTCATTTCAGTTTATCACGGAAAGGCAGGTTTCAGACTTAAAAACAGCGAGGGCATGTTTGCCCTCGCTGTCGTCCAAACTGTTTGAGAAATTAATCTGAACTGGTAATGTTCGCCACGGAAATGCGGTGAACTTCCTTATCGTTGTTTTGGTTTTCCTGTAGGGCTTTAAAACGCCCGTACTCGAAGCCTGTTCCAGCCGGAATCAGTTTACCGATGATCACATTTTCCTTCAAACCATACAACGGATCCTCAGCTCCGGCAATGGCTGCCCCTGCCAGGACTTTGATGGTGTGCTGGAAGGAAGAGGCAGAGAGGAAAGAATCGGTACTCAACGAGGCTTTGGTCACACCCAGCAAAATCTCCGCAAAGCGCGCCGGCTGTTTGCCTTCACGAATCATCTGTTCATTTACGCGGCGCAGTTCAAGCCGATCCACGATATCCATCGGCAGGTAATGCGTATCGCCCGGCCGAATCACCTGTACCCGTCCCATCATCTTGCGGATGATCACCTCAAAGTGCTTGTCGTTGATGTTTTGACCCTGCGCGCGATAAACCTTCTGAATTTCGCTCAACAGGTACAACTGACAGGCTTCGCGACCCTTGATCTTCAAAATGGTGTGCGGATTCAGGGAGCCCTCGGTCAAAGGCTGACCCGCTTCAACGTGTTCACCATCTTTGATCAAAATGCGCGAGGTTGAAGGAATTTCATATTCCTCTGATTCACGCTGTTCATAAGTCACGATGACTTTGCGCCCTTCAATGCGCACCCGGCCGGTGTGTTGTGCGGTGATGGAAGCCTCGCCTTGCACTGCAATTGGATCACTTAACGAGACCGTTCCCTCATCCTTGACGACAATGTCCCAGCCCTCTGGAATTTCATACTCATCACTGACCAGTTCACTGTGCTCAACTCGCACCATTCGCTGATCGCTGTATCGGTCAGATTGGATGATTTTGGCCACGCCGGAAATGCGGGTGATAACGGCTTCACCTTTGGGCATCCGTCTGGCTTCGAACAACTCCTCCACGCGCGGCAGACCGGTAGTAATATCACCACCGGCAGCCACACCACCGGTGTGGAAAGTACGCAGGGTTAACTGTGTGCCGGGCTCGCCAATGGATTGGGCGGCAACGATACCCACCGCTGCTCCTAACTCAACCATCTTCCCGCGACCAAGATCCATACCATAACACTTGGCACATACACCGTGAATCAATTCACAAGTCAGCGGCGAGCGCACCTTGACCTCATCAATGCCAGCCTGCAGCAACCGTCGGATTCGGTCATGGTCCAACAAGTCATCCCGTTCGGCCAGCACTTCACCCGTCATGGGGTCAATCACGCGTTGGGCAACGGTACGGCCGTACAGGCGTGCGCTCAAGGGTTGTCCGGCCACGTCATCCGACTTGCGCATCCAGATGCCTTCCTGGGTGCCGCAGTCCACCTCATTGACGATCATGTCCTGGGCCACATCGACAAGGCGACGGGTCAGGTAACCGGCATCTGCTGTACGCAAAGCCGTATCCGCCAGACCTTTGCGCGCGCCGTGGGTGGAAATGAAGTATTCCAGCGCGGTCAGTCCCTCACGGAAGTTGGATTGAATCGGCAGGCGGATGATGCGGCCAGCCGGATCTGCCATCAAGCCGCGCATTCCTGCCAGCTGTGAAATCGGCCCAAAACCGCCCTTCGTCGCACCCGAGTTGGCCATCGTTGCCAGATTGCCGGTCGGATTCATTGCGCGCCGCACAGCATCGGCAACTTCTTTGGTGGTCTGCTGCCAGATCTCAATTTCCCGTTCGTTGCGCTCCTGTTCGGTCAGTAAACCACGCCGGTAAGAACGCTGAACATTTTCGATTTTCTGTTGGGCGCGTTCCAAAATTTCTTTTTTATCTTCTGGCATGGTGATGTCATCAACCGAGATTGTCGCCCCTGACCGCATGGCGTATTCAAACCCAATATCCTTAATGCGGTCAGCAACATCTGTGGTTACTTCCTCGCCACAAAACTCATAAACATCGGCAATCAGGTCTTTAACACCACCCTTATCGAGTGTTTCGTTGACAAATTGAACTTTTTCAGGCAGGATGCGATTGAACAGGGCACGTCCAACGGTTGTTTCGACCATCGTCCGGCGCGGTTCTGACAGGCGATTATTGTGGTCATCATACCAGGTATCTACCACCACCTTAATGCGGGTATGCACATGCACCTGCTCCAGCTGGTAAGCCAGTTCAACCTCATCCAGATCGGTAAAGTATCTCCCGTTACCGGGGTGTTCTTTTTCATCGGTCATGGTCAGATAATACACACCCAGCACCATATCTTTGGACGGGCTGATGATCGGTTCACCATCTGCCGGTTTAAGCAGGTTGCGCGAAGAGAGCATCAGCTCGCGGGCTTCACGCACGGCTTTTTCTGAAAGCGGTACATGCACTGCCATTTGATCGCCGTCAAAGTCCGCATTGAAAGCAGTGGTAACCAGTGGATGTAATTGAATGGCACTCCCTTCAATCAAAATCGGTTCAAAAGCCTGAATACCCAGACGGTGAAGGGTCGGAGCACGGTTCAACAAAACCGGACGGTCTTTGATGACCTCTTCGAGGACTTCCCACACCTCAGGCCGATTACGTTCAATGAAACGCCGGGCGCCTTTCACATTGGCGGCATATCCATGCGCCACCAGCCGGGCAATCACAAATGGACGGAACAATTCCAAAGCCATGGTCTTGGGCAGGCCGCATTGATACAGTTTGAGCGTGGGACCAACCACAATCACCGAGCGGCCGGAGTAGTCCACCCGTTTACCAAGTAAGTTACGGCGAAAACGACCTTTCTTACCCTTGAGCATATCACTCAGAGATTTCAGTTCGCGCCGGCCTCTCCGCGAAAGCGCTTTACCGCGTTGCGAGTTATCAATCAGCGAGTCGACGGCTTCCTGAAGCATCCGTTTCTCGTTGCGCACAATCACGTCCGGTGCGCCCAGTTCAAGCAGCCGTTTCAAACGGTTGTTGCGATTGATCACACGCCGGTAAAGATCGTTCAAGTCTGAGGTAGCAAACCGTCCGCCATCCAGCTGCACCATCGGACGCAGGTCAGGAGGAATCACTGGTAAAACCGTGAGAATCATCCATTCCGGACGATTTTGAGAACGGCGGAACGCTTCCACCACTTTCAGCCGGGTAGTTGCCTTCTTGCGTTTTTGCTTACTCTTGGAAGTGCGTACTTCGTGCCACAATTCTTCGGAGAGTTTATCCAAATCGAGGCGTCGAAGTACGTCGTAGAAGGCTTCTGCACCCATATCCGCCCGGAAAACCTGGCCCCAGCGTGATTTGAGTTCTCGGTAGCGGTTTTCCGTCAGGAACGTAAAGGGACGCAATTCCTGTAATTCATCGCGCAAACGGGAATTGGCATTTTGAGAGACGTTGGATTGATCTTCCAGCTGATTGCGCAGCGCCTCCATTTCCATTTCGGCTTGCGCGCGTACTTCTTCAATTTGCATTTTGATCTGTTCCAGGTCGCGCTGGAACTGATCGCGGAATTCATTTTCCAGCTCGTCCAGCCGTTCTTTGACAACACGCTGCACCCGTCCAATATGTTGAGCAGAAATCGTCTCGCCGGCTGCTACGATTTCGGTATTGGTTGCCGAAAAAACAATCATCGTACGGGTAACATTACCAACCTTATCTTGCAACTGACGTTCAAGCGACTGTCCCTCTTGAATGACCGGTTCCAAACGCTGGGCAATCAATTCATCACGGCGAGCTTCCATGTCCTGCCGACGCTGATTCAATTCGCCAATTTTTCGGTCACGCGCCTGCTTGACTTCCAGAATCCGCGCATTGATTTCGGCCGCCTGCTCCCGCTCGGAAACGCTGATTTCATCTTCCAGACGTTTGAGAGCCTTGTTACGGGCATCCTCATCCACATAGGTGACAATGTATTGAGCAAAATACAGAACACGGTCCAGGTTACGGCGCGAAATATCCAGCAACAACCCGAGGTAAGAAGGTACACGGCGGGTGTACCAGATATGGGCTACCGGGGTGGCCAGCTCAATATGTCCCATCCGCTCGCGCCGAACAGAGGCACGCGTTACTTCCACACCACATTTATCACAAACAATGCCCTTGTAGCGTGGATTTTTATACTTTCCACAATAACATTGATAATCGCGGGTGGGACCAAAAATGGCTTCGCAGAAAAGTCCATCCTTTTCAGGCCGCAAACGGCGGTAGTTGATGGTTTCAGGTTTTAATACTTCCCCATAAGACCAGCTGCGAATAGTATCGGGGGATGCAAGGCTAATGCGCAATGCAACTAAGCTTTTCGTTTCCACGAACGTGCCTCCTCTGTTACTTCAAACCAGACAATTTAAACAAATAGAAACGCACGAGAGTCCTTCCCTTGCGTTGAACTTATGAAATTAACCAATCGTATACATGCATGCAAACAATAATTATAGCACAATCTGTCAATATTCAAGTGGTAAAAGCATATTAATTTTCATTTTTTAAGATTTGCAACGCCCCCTTCCCGAATATCTTCCTCCGGCATCACCTGCGGTTGATCCGTCGGTAATTCCATGTAAAAAGTGCTTCCTTTGCCCAGCTGGCTGTCCACCCAGACCCGTCCGTGGTGCCGCTCAGCAATGGATTTGACAATTGCCAGCCCCAATCCCGATCCCCGCTTTTCATAGGCTTCGCGCCGCCCGCTTCGGTAGAACTTCTCAAATAAACGAGGCAAATCCAGCGGAGCAATTCCGATGCCGTTGTCATGAACCTCAAATGTCAATCTTTCATTCCCTGCACGCACACGCACAACTACCTGCCCATCTTTGCGTGTGTATTTTATAGCATTATCTACCAGATTAATCAAGGCCTGCTGTAATAATGCCAGATCCGCCTTAATCAACAGTCGTTTTCCATCGGCAGGTCCTTCAAAGGTGAGCTGGATATTTTTCTGTGAGGCATGCGCCTGATACTGACGGATAATTTTCTCCACCACGATCATCGGATCCAATTCTTCTAACTTAAGCGGTATGCCCGACTCAATCCGGCTCAGATCCAGTAAATTATTAACCAGATGAGTCATGTCTTCCACTGTTGAAACAATCTTATTCACATAGACTTGCTGCTGTTCGTTCAACTCACCAATCATGGAAAGCATGCTACTATACCCGCGCAGTAAGGTCAAAGGTGTGCGCAAATCATGGCTGACCGTTGCAACGATTTCGGATTTAAGGGTATCCAGTTCCTTGTAATGAGTGATATCCCGCAGCACGCACACCTTGCCTACCTGAGAATCTTCACCCATTACCGGCGCAACACTGGCATAAAACACTTTCCCATTGGATAACTGAATCTCACGTGAGGCAATCCGATCCTCCAGAGAACCACTGATTAATTTGATCAGATTTTCGGAGGTAACCACCTCTTGTAAAGGACGCCCCGGCAAGGCGGCCGAAATCAAACCCGGAATGTGCATGGCAGCCGGATTGAGCAATAATAAACGATCTTTTTCATCAAACACCAGGACCGGCTCCGGCACGGAGGCAAGCACAGCTTCTAATCGGCGTCTGCCGATTTCCGCAGAGGCGTACAGGCGGGAGTTTGCGGCTGCCAGGGCAGCCTCGCTGGCAAGCGTATTGAGGAAACGCACTTCGTCTTCGGTAAAATTCATGGGTTTGTCATACGCCAGCCAAAACGCTCCATAATAGGTTGTTTCAAAAAATAAACCAAAGGCAATCAAAGCGGCCGGATGCGGCTTGCCATTTACAGCACTGATGCGGCGAACCCGGTTGGTATTCGGAATGGATAGCAAATGGTGAGATCGCATCTGCTCGAATATCTGACCGTCCAGATGCTGATAAAGATCCGGTTGTTTTCCTGCTCCCCAGCCCACCAGTTGATCCCCCTCCATTCCAATTTGCACTTCTTGAATAAGAACAACCCGCGCAGAAACACATTCATCGTCCAATGCTGCTTTGAGGATCGGCTGAATCGCTTCGGAAATTTCCAGATTTGCTGCCACCCCCTGACTTACCACCAATAATTGGTTAAGCTCTTCCAGCCTCTTTTTGAGGCTTAATCGCATGGTTTCAAACGCTTTAGCCAGCCGACCAATTTCGTCGCTACCTTTGCTCTCAATTGTGTGATCCAGTTCCCCGTGAGAAATCCGCACGGCCTGATCAGTCAATTTGAGCAAGTTGTGGGTTACCAGCCGTACAATGCCAAACACCAACACCGACCCGGCACCAAACAAGATCAGTAAAACCACCAAGGTGGGCACAGCAATGTTTAAAGCGATTTGTTGGGCAACACTGGCGGGCACCCGTGCCACAATCTGCCATGGCCGGCCAGTGACCTGCTGCACCAGCACCAATAAACGAGTGCCGGTCGGCGAAGTCTCTTCATATAACCCTCTTCCAGCCTCTAACCGGCCAACAAACTGCTCGGGTGCTGTGAGAGGTGTGGCAATAGATGTTTGGTAAAGGATGTATCCCTGTTCATCGAGAATAAAACCTTCACCGCCATTCTCCAATACACCTTCCAAAGCACTGAGGGCGGGTTGGGTGAATGGGTTGGACTCAAAATCCGTCCTGCCGAGAACTGCACCCAAAACATCTCCTGCTTCATCCTTTATTGCTGCAATAAAGGATACCTGCGCCGATTTTTCGCCGGGTGAGGGTGAGAGTGGATAAACCTGCACCACGACCCCCTTTAAAGCCAGCCCAATCCCCACCTCTTCGTCTGGCGAAAAATTGAAGTCCTCGCTGCTGATGGGCGGGTAGCTGGTCAGGGGTTGACGCTGCACATTGACCACCACCAACTGTCGAAAATAAGGCACCGCCCTTATACTCTCCATCAAAAGAAGTTGACTTTCTGAGGGTGGGTTTTGGACTAATTCGGGCTGTGCCATGTCAATGATTAAACTCTGACCGGCTTCTAAAAAATATGGCAAAGTCTCGGAAGCAACCCGCGTCAAACCTTCCAGACGCGATTCCATCATCTGCCTTGCGGCTCGGCCAGCCACCCACCAATCCGCCAAAATCAAGATGACAAACAGCAGCACTGCCAGAGGGAGGGTAAACAACAAAAAGCGGGCTTGCAGGCTCACCTCACTGGGCGAGGCAATCAGTTGCACAGGTTTACGCCAGACGGCTGGAAGAAACAGGTAAAAGACCTCAAAAAATAATCCTGCCAGCCCTAATTCAATCCCACGAATGAGATAATGCTGCCAGTTTTGCACCAGCGTAAAATCTAATCGTTCGGCAAGTGAACCGGGAATGGAAAAAAATGAAATTAATAAAAATAAAGGCAGGAAAGCGATCCAGACAGTAATTGCTCCACCTAAAGGATGACGTACCACCTTATAAAAAGGCGTGCGGTAATTTTGCGAAAGCGCAACGCCGATAAATAAACCTAAAAAGCCCCACTCGATAAATGAAAACAGGTCATGGGTGACGAACAGACCAAGGAACAGGCCTGTGATTAATCCAGTAAAAAATGCGGGGAGCGCCCCCGCCAATCCTGCCGCCATGAAAATGGGGAATGCTAAAAAAACCAACACTCCCGTTCGATTCACTTCAAGCGGGAGATTTGGTATGGCGGCAGACTGCAAGAGTGTCGGTCTAAATTCGATCAGTAAAATCGCTAGTGGAACCAGTGCCAGGGACGCCAGGAAAATTTTCCATCGTAAAGGTCGCCGAAAATTGGAAGAGCCCCAGATACCCCTGGCGCTAAGAAGCAAGGACAACCCCAAAACCAACCACCCTCCCCACCCGGAAGAGTGAAAAGGCAGGTAAAAGAAAGGATTTTGGAGTAGTTCGAAATTGAATAAATTCATTTCAACCAATCGTTAAGATTATAGCATTGCTCCGCAGATGGTGTTTTTATTTTAACCATCGTATCACACATCGTTCAATTTCCTCTCTTTCTTTATCCCAACCTCAAAAAAACCTCGACTTTTGTCCATGAACCCGGTTCGCTTTGAATACTCACCATTCCCTGATAGATATCCAGTATCCTGCCGACAATTTCCAGCCCTAAACCACTTCGCTGAGAAGGGTAAACTTTTCTTTCTTTATTGACATATCCTCCCAGCCCTGCAACCTGTTCAGGAGTCATCCCCTTTCCCTCATCCATAACCTCAATTTTATACAATCCTTTTTCCCGTAAAGGCTCACCGTGGACGAAAACAGGCGTACCGGCAGGGGAAAATCTTAATGCATTTTCAACCAGTTCTTCGATGAGTCTGTAGAGGGAATTTTCCGAAATACAAATCAAAGCAGGGGAAACCTCAACGTGAATATCCTCCTGACGTTCAATGCTTTCGGGAATTGTCGCAACAGCCGCACGGACTTCTTGCTGCTTGATTTGAAAGCGAGAGTGCCTTGCTTTGGTAATTTTATCGGCATCCGAGAGGATCACTTCCAATTCTGCAAAGAACAAATATTTTTGCAAAGAATGCAGCAGTCGTTTCGCCGCATTATGGATGTCACTGACAATTTCCAAAACCTGCAAGTCGGCAGAATCGGCAGGCAGGTGGCCAATCAAATATTCAGAAAACCCAAGAATGACACTCAAAGGGGTCAGCAGTTCGTGGGGAAGTGAGAGACTGATGTTGCTGCGCAGCTCGATTAATTTTTGCTGAGCCTGAAGGCGTAGTTGCTCATGCTTCATAAGGCGAGTTTCAATGGCCTGTAGCAATTCCAATCGTGAAAATGGCTTGGTAATATAATCGTCTGCCCCCAGCGCCATGCCTTTTCTTAAATCTTCCCGCTGGGTTTTTGCCGTTAGAAAGATGAACGGAATGGTTGAGGTGATTGGACTTTTACTGACAACGGTCAACACCCCGTATCCATCCACTTTTGGCATCAAAATATCACACAAAACCAGATCGGGGAATTCCTGCCAGATCTTATGGATACCTTCTTCTCCATCCTGTGCCCCTACTGCCAGATACCCTTCTTCGCTTAACAAGTCAATAATGTTTTCACGAATATCCGGTTCATCCTCAATCACAAGTATTTTTTTCATGGCATGTTAGCTCTCCCCTGATTATTTTCTCACCGGAATGCGGACACTAAAAATAGATCCTCCCTCCGCGTTCTCTTCGTAATAAATTTCTCCACCCATTGCCTCGACCGAACGCTTGACAATCGTCAGGCCGAGCCCCGTGCCGGGAATGGAATTGACATTCTCTCCCCGATAAAAAGGCTCAAAAAGGTTATCACGGTCTTTTTCGGGTACGCCAATTCCCCGGTCACGTACTTTAACCCAAAAGTCATCCGGGGTGGTAGATAATTCAAGAATCACTTCATTTCCGGCAAAAGAGTACTTGACCGCATTTGAAAGTAAGTTTGAAACAATATTCCGTAAAGACCGCGCATCCGCCTTAACCCGGTTCATTTCACCGGTATGAATAAAAACAATTGGATGTTGATTCTGGTCGGCTTGTTGGATCTCGGTAATTACTTCGTGGCATAACTGGATCAGGTCGATTCCGTCACTCAATTCCAATCCGGCGCCCCCTTCCACCCGATTGACCTCCAGCACCTCACTCAGCATTTGATTCAAGCGTTGAGCTGCTGTCTTGATACGATTGATGTGTTCATTTCTTTTTTCAGCATTCCAGCGCTCACCATAAGTCTCCAAAAGTTCTACCGATGAGAGAATTGTGCTGATGGGGGTCTTAAACTCGTGGGTGGTCATCGTCAGGAATCGGTAACGCAATGAATTCAACTCCTGCTCCGCTTTTAGCGCCCGTTGAAGTTCTTCTTCGGTTTCTCTCTGGCGGGTAATGTCGCGGGAAACCGCCATGACAAAATCAACCTCATTTTGGGTTGAAAAAATTGGCACCAACCACGTGCCAAGCCAGATTTTTTTCCTGGCAATGAACGCCGAATTTTCGGTATAAACCGCTTGTTGGGTTTGAAAGACTTGCTGAATTAAATTTTCCGGGATGAGTTTCAAAATATGGGCATAGGATGGCAGCCTGGTTTGAAATTCTCCCCATCCCAAAGCCTGGCGGGCAAAGCTGTTGATATACTCGATGGTTTTTTCGTTTGATATCAGGATAATTAAATCACGAGAAGCTTCGGCCAGGCTTCTATAAAGATTTTCGCTCTGGCGGATTGCTTCTTCGTAATTTCTTTGTCGGGTGATATCTACAAAATATCCGATACCTTCTACGGGTTGTCCTTGAGCATCACGTAATATTTTAATTTCTTCATGAAGATAATGATATTGTTCATCTGCACATAAAAATCGGTATTCCATTTCCAGAAATTCAAGCAATTGCATTTTATCCAACTGCTCCATTACCATTGGACGATCTTCAGGATGAACCTTTGATTTCCAGAAATAGGAATCCTCGATGAATTGATCCGGGGAGTAACCAGTTACAATTGTTACGTTTTCACTGATATAGCGAACCTGATAGGGTGGTCGCGGCGTGGTTGAATAAATTACAGCAGGACTGACCGCCAGAAGGCGATTCAGAATGTGGCGCGTATCACGCAACTCGCGCTCTATTTGATCGTTTTCACTCATTTCCCACAACCCCGCACAATTCAAGAGCCTTTTTCAAAACCTCTTCAATGCTCAAACCATCCGTGTTGAGAATCACCGCATCTTTGGCGGGTTTCAAAGGAGCAATTTCACGGGATGAATCAATCTGATCGCGTTTTTTCAAGCCGACAAGCACTTCTTTCAATGTAACACTTTCACCTCGTTGCACCAATTCCTGATACCGCCGTCGGGCACGTTCTTCCAGAGAAGCATCCAGATAAATCTTAAGATCCGCATCCGGCATCACCACAGTGCCAATATCCCGCCCA
The DNA here is from genome assembly GCF_034432615.1 of Bellilinea sp. GTDB lineage: Bacteria > Chloroflexota > Anaerolineae > Anaerolineales > Anaerolineaceae > Bellilinea. Next base: position 34,584 of record NZ_DAOUBL010000339.1, read on the forward strand.
ACCATGACCACCCTGCCTCGTTTTCCAATCCGCCGTTGCAGTTGTGTCATTGCTCTTCGAACGCCGGCATACGCCGAAATTTTTGAAACCCATTTTTCTACTTCGGGGTCGCGGATAGCCCAGGTGACATCCTCACCATCCAGGAGAACATCTTCCTTCCTTCCATCCGCAATACTTGGGCTGCGTACGTCAATATGAACAATCTGAGCAAGTCGAGTTACCTCGTCTTCGTCATTAATGTCAATCCCTTTACGAATGACTGCCAGAGTCACAGCCCGATACATGATACCCGTATCAAAGAACAAATACCCCAGGCGTTCGGCAAGCCTTACCCCAATGGTTGATTTACCGGAGGATGCCGGTCCATCTATGGCAATGCTGTTGGGAATGGTCAAGGTTGCACCTCAGAAGTAATTTCGCCGCCGGGAAACAGACTTTCCCTTGCCCACAAAACAATGACTCTATCTCCCAGTGGCGCCTTTTTAAAAATTGCCCATTGCAGCCATTCCTGAGAAGTCATCAAATCCCAAATGGGTTGAACCTCCCACTGAAAATCCTGGCCACGATAGTTGTCATTGAAAAAAATTTCTTGGGTTGCGCCGGTCAGGACAATCGAATTTTGCAACTGGGGCTGAAAGGTATTTTCAAACACAAAATTGGGATACTCTCTCGCTAGCCAGCGCATCGCCGGTTGATCCAGGCCAATCCCCACCACATCAATGCCGGTTCTTGAGCGAACATTCAATTCCGATAAGTCACCAATGGTATCTTTTAACAAATCGGCTTCGGGAATAAAGTTGCCGCGCCAAAATGGGTTCGTTTCCGGGTCTTCACCCAATCCTGCGGCGTGAAAACCGCCTGAAAGCCAGAAAATGGTCAAAATTCCCAGCAGTCCCCATACCGCCCCGTAACCGGCAACCCGCATAGACCATCCCCATCCAATCAGGATAATTGAAGCAATGACAAAAAATGCAGCAGCAAGAATGGCAATAACTTGAGGCTGGGTATTTACCGCAACCCGCATTGGGCTGAATAGAGCCAGAAGGTTTTGTAGGATAAAAGCCAAGAAGGTAAACACCACAAACGCATAAACCAGCGCACCCACCCGCTGATCAAAATCAAACCGGAGAAAGGATGCCAACAAGCGGGCTGCAAGCCCAAAAAGCGGAATGGAGAGCCAAACCACATCCAGCACTTCCCGCCCAGGGTAAATCAACGTGTGAAACAGGGAAAGAATCAACCAGAGGGTCAAAAATCGTTCCAATCCTACCGGTTGTTTGATTTGCCGTATCGCTGCAACCACGCCCAATAACAACCCCGGCAACTGATACACTGCCATGGCAGCAAAAAGTAATCCAATCGGTGTGTTTGCGGGGGTACTCCAGCCGCGCAAATAAGCGATTAATCCACCCCCCATTGCGCTCAATCCAATTGGCAGGATTAAAAACACGCTGCCCACTACCAGCGCAGTCCCCCCTGCCCAAATCATCATTTCTGTCAGGTGAGATTTAATCAAATCCCAGCCTTCTAACTTCCGAACAAGCCATCTTTGATAAAGCCAGAACGCGATTAAAAAAGGCAGCAATCCCTTCCAAATTTCCACACCACCCAGCAATGCAAGCGCGCCGAACACGCCTGCTGCCTTCCAGCGACGAGCATTGATTGCTCCAATGGTCAACAAAAAGAACAAAATCGCCCACGTGTAACTTCCAGCGGCTCGTCCTGCCGCCAGCCATCCGCCATCCAACGCCAGACCAATTGCCAGAATCAACGCCGTCTTTTTTCCCAGATTTTTTCGAAAAGCGTAAGGAAGCAGGCAGATCAAAGCCCCCGAAAAGGCCGGTAACAACCGCGCCACAAAATCACTTGCCGACAAGAGGTAAAACAAGGCGGTGGTTACCAACAGATACCCACCATCGGGGTTGGAATATAAAGCGTTTTCCCCGCGAGCCAGGGAAAGAGCCTGCAAGGCCAGCCGGGCTTCTCCATCGTTTAGGGATATTTTCCCTAACTGCACAAACCGTAAAGTGAGCGCGGAGAGAAAAATCAAAGCATATAAGACTTGTTCACGATTCAGCGAAAACACATTCTTTTTCATGATTACAGCCACTCAGCGTGTTTTTGCCACCAGCGAATGGGGCACTTCATAAATCTGCACAGTGGAATTCGCAAAAAGCAAACCCAAATTGGATGAAAATTTATTTTCGGAAACACGGTATGTACTTCTTTCCACCGGTCCAATATAAATATAGCGAATGCCGTATTGCTGGATAATTTCCCGCGCTCTTGTCCAATCACCGGTCTGATAAAGCGTTTCAATGTCCACTCGCCGGGAACCCATCTCTCTGGCACTGCCCCGCCATTGAATTTCGTGCCCTTCCCATCCCAACAACGCTGGTTGACCGGAATGAGTCGCAACCCGGGCATACTGAGGATTGTATTGCGGGCCTACAGCCTCAACAACAGGGCCTAAAGGCATACCCCATAAAAATTGAAAAGCCTGCCATTCATCGGGTTCATTGCGCTGCAAATAGGCTTTACCATCCAGTGTCAACTCAACAGGTTGCCCTTTGTGCAAACCCGTTTTGGCAGGTAACATCACAGAGGGATAGATTAATGAGCAAACCAGCATTAGCAACCAGGCAGCTTTAAACAACCCACCCCGTATTCCTCTCAGGCGATTCAAGAGGATGGCACTGGCATAGGCAGCTGCAATTCCCCATAAAATCCAAGTCTGAAAATAAAACTTAAAAATGGTGTTCATGCGAGTACCGAAATCATCCTGTAAATAGAAAAACTCCGGTACCAGTGTCAAACCAGCACCCAGCAAAACTAACAACAGAACAAACCCGTGATTCTGTTGTTCTTCGAGGATGGTTGGTGTGAGGTTATGCTCCACATTCCGAGAATTCCCATAAATTCGGCGCAAAGCAATAATCATGGCAAATACCAGGATAAGGATGACCATCAAAGTCAGCCAGGTACCCGGGCTGGTCATCCGCCTCAAAAAAGCAACCTCGAATAATTCCGCACCACTTCCGCCCTGTTTGATAAAAAACAATCCGCTCAATGAGTTCAGGGTTTGCCCCAGACTCGCCAGGTTGCCGTCTGCAGAAGTCATCCAAGCCTGCCCAAGCAGTCCAGCCAGTTCAATAAGCTTGCTGGCAATCAACATGAAGAGCCAACCGATTGCAACTATGCCTGCACCGATTAAACTCCCCAGGCGCAGTCCTGATTGTCGGAAAACACTCCATTGACTGAAAAGCCATGCCAGAATGGGTATCATCAATGGCGCAAACATCACCCAGAAATGGACACCCCGCGTATGGAAAATTAGGCTGGGAAGAAAACCGCCTGCCTGTGAAGAAAAACCCAGATAGAAGGGGAGATACAGCAGGATACCCAGAATTCCCAATGTCAAGGCAATGAACAGAAAATCTCCAACCCGCCGCCAGCTCCATCCATCCTGAAAATAACGGTTGAGAGTATACACCCCGGCAAACAAAGCCAGATAGATTGGAAAATCCCACGTATTCAAAAAAGAGAGACCGCCAAAAATCAGCGCGCTTAACCATGTACGCGGATCTTTCAGCCAACCTTGCAGTGAAGGTTCGGCGGCCGGTTTTCTTTTTAGAGTCAGGTAATAATTCAAGGCCAGCCCGGCCGCCAGCAGCACAAACGGCATACCCAAAACATGCGGGTGCATGTCTGCCAAAAGGTATGAGAAGAACGGGAATTCGTCAATCACTTCTTCCCGTTGATTGACCAGATTGAAATCCTGTAAGACACGCGAACCACGCCACCATAACCAGTAAGTGCGTTTCGGCGTCCATGAAAGCGGTTCTGGGGGTGGTTGATCAAACTCTTGAATACCCAGCCACTGCCAGAAAGAAGATTCAAGCACCCCTTGCGGATTCCGCTGCCAGAAGATGCCCCGTGCATGAAGCACATCCAGCAAACCGGAAAGATTGCTAACCATCAGGATAAAAAGAGGCGCTAACAATGCCCAACCGACTGCTTTTCTGCTTGAGTTGGGCCGGTCATCCGTTTTGAAAACCCCGCTGAGCAGGTTATAAAGAACCCCATAAGCAGCCAGCGCTGTCAATCCGAACCACATTGCAATCCCCAGGTTGAAACCAATTGAGCTGGGCACGCCGCTCAGGTGAACAATCATGGCTACAATCACATATCCAAAATAATAATAGGAGATTGCATAGCCGGCCAACCACGGGTCAAAGGGTGGAAAGGTTGGCGAACGCAAGACGGCGTTAATAAAAGCCAGTTCCATCGGTTTTTCGGTATAGATGATCTCCGGGTTAGCGGCCCGCACAAACGCCCACAAAAGGTACGCAATCAAAAATAAGATTTCAGCCGTTATAATCAACCGCTTCTGACTGGCAAACCAGATTTTGAATTCCTCCCATTTTCCTCGAAAGACCCATGCGCTCAGACATGCTAAAAGTAACAGGGCAAACAACACCCCACCAGCGTTATTTTGCAGCACACCAAAGGAGGTCAGCAACCAGAAGGAATACCCCCAAATCAACAATCCCAGCGGACGACTTAAGGTGAAACCACGGTCCGGCAAAAATTTAAGAAAGCGATAAGCCAGTGGCAGCGTAATGTATCCTCCCACCGTCACAATCAAATACCAAGAAAAGACCATCAGAATTTGACTCATCGCTTTATCCTGACCTGCTTAAGCCGTTAAGTCTTCCAAAGTTCGGTTTTCCCAATTTAATGCCAGAACCCGCCGAACTGCTTGAAGGGGTATTTCACCGAAAACGTGGGGGTAGGCCTTTCCATTTGGAGCAAGTTCATACTTTACCTCAACGGGCAATGAATCTGGATGGATTTCCAACACCACCTCATCTTTCCGACCCGAAAACAAACGATCGGCGACCTCCATTAATTGCTCAGCAGTTGAACAGTGGACAAAACCTTCACTTGCCAGAGAAGAAACGCGGTAAGAACCGATTTCAATGGCTTCATTCCAATCTTTATGATTGGCGATGTGATAAATGAAACTTGCACGATTCTGAGTGTTCAAGGGATGACCTCGTAAATTACAGTATCCATATCCCGGTAAACTTCATTCCAAAGATCACCATTCCATTGGGGAAATTTAGCCAGGCCCGCTGCTTCATAATAAGCCTGTTCCAGCTGACCCACAATGATATATTTTATAGCGTAGCGATCTAAAAGTTCTCTGGTTCGTTCCTTAACAAGCGTATTATAAATTTCCGCCACATCAAAAATGCGGTTTTGAACACTGAAATCATTTGGTACTGCCGCCCGCTGCTGACGCTGATGCCAGTCCCAACCAATGACCGTGGGCAAACCCGTGTAAATCGAAAATCGCGAGCCCCAGCGATAAAGCGGCGTGTTGGCTTCCAAAATCACCGGTGAACCCTTAACATTTTCCTGCATCCAGCGAATCGCCCGGTAATCCTGACTTAAGTCCATCAAACGCCCCTGATCCGAATATTCGGAAGTGCGCATGTACGCCATTCCATCCAGGCCGTGCGGCGCCAGGGTGCTCATGCGGTCGCGGATTTTTGCCGAACCGGCCATCAAAGGATATAACAATGCAGCAACCAGTAATGCACTTAACCCAACCTGCCAGACCTGTTTCCACCCCGACTTCCATTTTTCTTCCATAACCGGCAACAACCAGCCAATCGCGGCAGCAGAACCAATTGCCAGTAAATTCCAGGCTTGTAAATAAAACTTGAAGACCGTATTCATCCGCCCTATATCACCAACCAACACAATCACTTCCACCATCAGGGTCAGGGTTGCCCCAGTACCGATCATAAAGAGAACCACCCGCTTTGCATCCGGTAGATCGGCTCGCAACAATAAAACCAGGCACCAAACAGCAAGGGTAAGCGCGTAGAAAGCAATTTCAACCCGGAGAGAAACATTCAGCAGCACAACCGCCAGCAAGTATGCAGCCAACCCGCTGAATATCCAGAATCGCCACGGACGCAATTTATTTAATGCGGATAGAGGCGTATTGGCCATCCAGTCAATCGTTTCGGAAACCAGCCATGAGGCAATTACAAAATAAAACAGACCCCAGTGTGTCAAATACGAAGCAACGGGGGAGCGGCTGCCTTCCCAGAATTGTACGCTGCCATAACCCTGCGCATACCATTGCATGTACGGGGCAAACAATATAAACGAAAGCCCCGTCAAAAGCAAAGCCGATCCAACTGCCAGTGCCATCCGTTTTAACCAAACGGGCATATTGGGAAGGTAAGAATCCCCGACATTTGCGTAACGTAAGCCTGAATAAAGCAAAGCGGAAATTCCCAACCCAAGATAAGTCGGCATATCCCATGTATTGGTTGGTCTTAATACGCCAATCGTTAATCCACCCACCAGTAAAGATATAAGAAATGGCAAAATCTGACGATTATCCCTGAAACTCCATTGCCACTTGCCAAAAACGACCGAAAGGCACCAGCCGAGCGCCAGCATGGTCAAAGGCAGAGCAAACAGGTGAGCATGGGGGTCGGCATATAAAAAAGTGAAAAAGGGAAATTCGGTAATTGCTTCACCAGGCAATGCGCGGCTGGGTATCCAGTACCAGTCGCCGGTGCTGTATGGTAAGCGCGCCCCAGCCAGAAACCTCGAAAGTCCCTGTACCGTCCAGGATAGTTTCAAGAAAATATTTGCTTCTTCCAGGGAAGACCCGCTCATGGCAAGCCGCATCAAACCATGCCAGATCATCCGTGCCGTACCCAGATTACCCAAAACCAGCGCGGCAACCGCAGCAGCAAGCCCCACCCCCATTGGCTTTCCAAAAACAACCCGATTCGCCCCAGCCGCTTCAGTTGTATGGCCTCTCTCTTTGAGAAAGTGGGAAGTGATATTCCACCCTGCGCTGAATGCGCCCAACGCAAAAACTGCAAACATTGTTGGCAGGATCAGGTTGTAGGCAATTGATGGAACGATGCCCAGCCACTTGGTGGGTACCCCGACCAGAACAAAACCATAGTAATAATAATTTATATATCCACCGCTGTACCATGGATTATAGGGGGGGAAGATGGTGCTTTTCAGCACAGCATTGAAGTAGGCAAAATCCATCGGTTTTTCGCCGCCAAAGGCGGGATGCCACAAATCTGGATTGCCTATCCTGATCAGGCTGAAAAGGATAAAAAACGCCAGCCCAATCACCTCCACCCGTAAAAAGTATCCCTTCCGCTCTCGAATCTCTTGAAGAAGATTATCCTTCTGCCAGAAAGCCGCTAATCCACCAGCGAACAAAAGGATAACAAACACGATTGTGATGGTGGTACGCTCAAAAGTCGCCCCCAGGGATGCAGCCAGCCAAACTCCAAACGACAAAAATAGCATCCCCGCAATTTTGATCAGCGGATAGCCTCGATCCGGCAGCCCGCTCATGGCTACACGCAGAATCGGATAGACCAGCCAACCCAACCCACTGATGACCAGATACCAAATCACCCAGCCCAGAAAAGGAAAGCGATTCAACAGTCCTTCACTGTTAAACAATTCAGCCCAGGTGCCGCCGTTCCGCTGACGGGCGAGCAGGTCATCGGGTAACATCAGATTGGCGGGGTAGGAAGGGGCTTTGCCCGGCAGAACATGGATGACTCCCGATAAATCTACACTCTTCAAAAGCCGGGCTGTTTTAGCCGGGTCATATCCATCGCTCTTTTTGAAGATCAACACCTTGGGGTGATCGTAAACCGTAAACGCTTCTTCTGCAAACTGGGTGTTCACTTCAATAGCACCCAGTCTGGGGTTGGACTGAAAAACTGCAGCCAGATCGAAGCCCAATTGTCCGCTGAACATACCCGGCTGTGCCACCCGGTAACACCATAAAATATCTTTTTCGGGGGGACACCCCAGCAAATAACGATAATAGGCTGTTGTTAGAGGATAACGCTCCGGCAGACGTGTTGTCGTTCCCCACTGTCGGTTAGAAGATATGTAAATGTAATCTGCGCGGTTGAGCAGGTCAATCATTTGCTCGCGTTTGTCAACCGTATCGTCTGCATACAAATCCAGGGTCAGGTCGCGCGGGTAAATCCCCGCATAAGGATCATAACCATCCAGCCGCAGAGGAAGGCCATCATCCCAGACGGTTTCATTTACACCACTCGCAGGGGAAAAAACAATTTCAGCATCTCCCGCCAACAACTCCATCTGAATCGAGTAGGTGTTGCCTGCCTTTACGGTTACGGGTGGATTCAGGCTGAGGCGCACCATTTCACCGCGTGCATCCATCCCTTTTGCAACAAAATCATCCGTAAGCGTTGCACTGCTGATAGATTGAGTAGCAGTACTGCGATCAATCACCTCAACCTCTAAAGTTTTCATCCCTTGCTCTGCAGCCCGATCCACCAACCGGTAAAATACAATGTCGCTTAAAATTCCGGATCGCAAAGGCTGGAAAGAAATTTCCAATGGACGGTTTGGACGGACGGCTTCACTCCAGTCCGGCAGCAATTGGCGTAAAGTGTTTGCCTCGTTTTGAATGAGGACTGTTGCCCCACCTCGCAGAGAAAGCGCGCTTTCTGCGCCGTCAATACTCACCGAGAGGGTATAAAGCCGGCCGGTCTCAACCACCAGGGGAAAATCCAGCACAAGCCGATGCGGTCGGGGTTGATTCTCTTCAAAGGTTTGGGTGAGTGTTCCCAGCCCTCTGGCTGCCTGCAGGTTTCCGGCTTCTTGAATGGTGATGATCAGCGTTTTCGGATTGCTGTTCAGTGACAAATCGCGAACTTCGTCAAGGTAAACTTCGCTGATTGTGCCGCTCTGAATGGCGCGGAAACTGGTACGCAAGGTTTCGTTCCGCTGTAAAATCACCAGAGAATTAACTGCCAGCGGCTGATGATACTCTTCATCCGCCGTCTTAATCCACAAATTCACCGCTCCCGGCACATTTTGATAAATCCAGCGGGACGCTTCCACCCGCGTCACCGGGCGGGTATAAATCCCATCAAATGCAAGAGCCCAACCGGCCGTTAAACCCAATACCAATATACTCACGCCAATGACAGCCCAGCGGCTGATTTTGGCCCTAAGGGAGCTTCTCAGGTTTATGGAATTTGTTTTTTGCCACAAAGCAGTGATCGCCCAACCGGCGGCGAGGGCAAAAATGGGGTAAACTGGCAGTTGATAGCGCATCGTCGGATTGCCCTGTAAAGACTGCCAGATAAAGAAGAGGATTGTCCATCCCCAAACTGCTGTAAAGGGGTGAGAAAAGCGGTTCTTAACCAATTGCCATCCCATCCACAGCATCCCACCCCATGCCAACACGCCCATTGGCAGCCCCATGCCCCAAAGTACCATATTCTGGAACGAAAAGGTTACCGGACGACGTGCCCATTGCAAAGCCGGTGGAAAATCCACATCCCCGCCCGTTTGGGCTAATAGACTTTTTAGATTTTCCACCCACAGCGGATTGGGGAGAATGTTCCAGAACTGCGGTCCCTGAAAAGCATAGGGTTGGAACACACGAAAAACCAAAAACGCACTCAACCCACCGGCCAGTAAACCAAATAATACCAACCACAGGGTAAAATCTTTATCCAAACGCTTTGCTTGAAAGTACTTCCAAAACAACACAATCGGCAGCACCAGCGCTACTACGCCCACATGAATCTTGGATGCAGCAGCCAGCCCGGCAGCCTCGCCGAAAGCCATACAATTCCAAAGAACCCTTGCATCAATTTTTACCCAAAAATTGTGGGGGAGCCGCGGATGAATCGGTCTTTCGTTTAAGGTCGCAATCCGCACGGCAAAGAAGACCGCCAGTGTGCAAAAAAAAGTTGCAAATGAATCGGTGGTATAAAAATGTGCTTGCTGAATTTGGAGCACAGCCAGTGCCGAAAAGGCTGCTCCCAGCACACCCGTGGTTTTACCCCACACACGCTCTCCGATCAAAAAAACCAGAAAAACCGTCAAGAGATCAAATAAAGCGCTCAGGCTTCTACCCACCACAATGATCTCATCCCAGCCGCTGCCGGAAAAGATCCATTCCGCCAGGTAACGGGTCAGTAAAACTGGAAATGTGCCGTAAACAAAGAACCGATGACCAACATTATGCGGGTTCAGGCTGGAATGTGCCGTGTCAAAATACTCCCCGAAATGATTTACAGGTTTGAGATCAGCAGTAACCCAGACCAGAAAGCGCTCATCGGGATGGAGATACTGTCCCTGTCCCCAATCCAGACCGTTGAAACGCAAAAACAACCCTGCCAGTAATATACCCAACAGCGCAGCGTCCAAAATCCAGCTCAACCGCGCCGTTGCCGGCAAAGCCCGACTTTTCGTACCCTTCTTTGCGGATATCCCTTCAGTCATGGCTGTCCGGTTTCACCTTCTGGATTGACGGGTGGCACGAAATAAAGCAAGAAATCCTTACCTTCCAATTCAACATCGTACAAATACAACCAACCCGTAGGGTATAACTCCTGCAGTTTGTGAACGGCATCTTCATCACGAGGATTAATGACAAACAATTTTGCGCGAGGTTCATTCAATGTAGTTTCAAATTGATCTGGCCACAACGCATAATCCTTCATTGGATAGCCGGCATTAATTCCGACCAGGCGGGTATCTACCCAGTGGGGATAAGGCACTACATACGCTGTATCCGGGTTACCTTGTGATTCACTGAAACCCCGAATCACCGCTCCAATTTGCGAGGTATTCCATGCCCCTGCCATGAACTGCCGGTCGAATTGACGGAAAACCAGATCATAATTGGCAGAACTGATGAAAAACAAGAGTACAAGGGTTAAAGCAATGGGAATTAATCGCTGAGTACCGCTAGCATAACGGCGCTCGACAGCCCGCACAATCGCATCCAGCCCCACAGCGGCGAGTATGAATACTGGAATAATCGCCCCGCCACTGCGATTGAGCGAGGGATTTTCCTCAGGAAACGCCAGCGAAAGGATGGAGGGCATCATCAGCAGAGGAATTGACACCAGCAGGAACAAATCAATCCAGTGACGCTGACGTATATAACGAATGACAACCAGACCGCTGCCGAGGAAAAACAACGCAGCACTTATGACATCCAGGGCTGGCCGGTTAGGGATCGAATGCACCCAGATATTCCCATTTTTATAAAAGAACATCACCATGGACTTCCACAAGTTATTGAGGAAGATGATCCATACCGGTGCCGGATAAGTTGTCTCAGTCTCTCCAAGGCGGGTTAAAGCACGATAAGCAAACATTTCAGGTTCGCTCAGCGCGTAACGCAGCAGAGGGAGGAAGATAACCAGTGAAGTTACAGCCAGTAGAACCAGTCCGATGAATGCCTGCTTGCGATTGCCTACCGACTGACGATGGAGAAGATAAATCAAAACCGCCGCAACCACCACCAAAGGCACCAGCCGCGAAGGGCTGTAACCGTGCAATCCCAGACCCAGAAAAATCCCTGCCCAAATAAAATCATTACGCCGGCGATAATGTAAACCTCTTATCAGAAAGTAAAGCGTTGGTGCAGCAAATAATGGATAAAGCGGGAATCTTAACCCAATCCTGGAGATAACATTTGCCCAGTAAGCAACCCCAGCCAGCACAAACGCAAAGAGCGCAACTCGTTTACCTCCAATTTCTTTCCCCAAAAGGTAAATAAACGGCAAGGTGAACAGACCGGCCAGCGCTGTTCCAATTTTCAGACTCATAAAGGATAGTTTCGTTCCGGCAAGGATGGCAATCATCGCCGTCAGGTACATTTGGACCGCCTCCCGGCCGGTATTGCGCGGGAAGAAAATGGCTGTCTGTCCTTGCAAAACATCAGCCACATCCATTAATTTTTCGGCGTGGTCGCTGAACATTTCGCCAGGAACTTCACTCAAACGGTAAAAACGGAAAAACACCACCAGCACAATGGCAAAAAGGATCAACACACTCCACGGTGTAATTCGCAGAATAACGTGAGGTGAGCGCAAAAATAAGGAAATTTTCCTTTTCAGGCTTGCCCATGTGTTCGAAGGAATATAAAATGCTGCCACCAGTGCAGCAGTGCCTGTCAGCCAGAGTGTCAGGTTCAGGGAGGTAAAGCGGTTACCGCTGAAGAAAATAAAGGCCAGAAGCAACAGAGGGATGGAAAGCAGCAACGGGTTACGATTGACCGTTACCGGCATGGGAGAGTTGGTCGCTTCGGAAAATTGAGGCAACAGCCATTCGCGTGAAACCACTGCCAAAACCAGCGCGGCTCCAGCCAACCCATAGAAAATCAATGCAACCGTTACCTGCTGGCGGGGTGGTTCCAGATAAGACTGCCCAATCACAGCCAGAATAAAGGCCAACAGTGTCCGCCATCCCAGCGGTAATCGAACCTGTTTTTCGGCTGGGGAAGGGAAAATCAGCGGTTCAATCTTTTCTTCAGCCGTTGATTCAAAAACATCGGTCTCTACCGACAGGCTGACATTTTCTTTTGTTTCAGGAAGCGGCTGATCACTGGGTGGTTGATGAGCCAAAAGAGCCGGTGGCTTTCCTTTCCACGGCATCAGTAAGGCTTTGACATAATCCAGAACAGTAGGTTCTTTTGGTTCGTGCATGGTTGAGAAAAGGAATCAACAGATTCTTACGATGGTATATCTTACATCATGCTCCAATTACTGACAAGCGCTTCTGACACAAGGGATGATTGACTAGAGTCTCTTTTGGGCAATATAAAAAGAATACACGCCGGTTTCCTGCTCAGGCGGCTCCTGATAGACGGATTGGCATACCCTTTGAGTAATCGCCAGATTCCAGGGTTGTGAAACCAGAATCCAGCGTTTGAACAACCAGCGGCTGACCAGAGAAGGTAAACCAAAATAATGACCCCATTCCAGAACGCTTAGAGCCCGCGGTGAAAAGTAATCCCACTGGCGGATTACCTCAAAACCTGCTGTTTCAAGACGATTCTTCCATGTAAAAAAGTCATCACAATGATAATGGCGCGATATGCGGTTGAAGAAAGCACGGTATTGCTTTGCCAGACCGTGCAGACCTAGCCGGTCAAAAAAACGGGCGATTGAAAGGGTCTCCAGAAAGCGATGATTGGGAACACAGAACACAAACACTCCACCCGGTTTGAGAACCCGAGCAGTTTCTTCCAGAACAGGCTGCAAGTCGGGAATATGCTCTAATACAGAATTACTGACAACACTCGCAAAAGTTTCATCATCAAAAGGCATCTGCACGCCACTTCCCCGCAGGGTCAGGCGGTATGCGTGCCGGTTTGCGGCTTCTTTAACCGGCTGCCACCATGGGTCTAAACCTACTGTTAACGGATTCTCAAATGCAATCGAGGCGAAATGACCATCACCACAACCCAAATCCAATACCGGCTCAGCCAGCTCAATGGTCTGGTAAAAGCGGGCTTCAACCGCGCGCAACACTCCCCGAAAATAAGGCAGCTCGCGGATATTCAACCACAAAAAATCTTTTTCAATGGATGAAGAATAGCCCAAAGCCTTCCAACCTCACCTTTCAGGATTTGCAAATTTCTCTTTGGATTTCAGCAAACAATTTTTCGTATTCTTCGGCAACCCTATCCGGTAAATAACGCTGGCGGATGGGCTGAGGATCGCGGATATAAGCGGTTCGGTTGCCCAAAATTTCCAGCAGTGCTTCTGCCAGCCCTTCTGAATCTCCAATCTCAACCACTTTGCCCATTTCATGAATCTTAACCGGTTGACGCACACCCGGTAAATTTGAAGCAATGGAAGGTGTTCCACTGATCATGGCTTCTATCTGAACCAGACCAAACGCTTCCGTGGAATTCAAAGATGGCAAAACCAAAACATCCAGATTGGGATAAAAGCATGCCATCTGTTCAGGAGAAAGATTACCCAGAAACTGCCATGCCCCACTTTCCTGAAAACGGGTAATCCGCGGCATTATCCTCGCGTAGTAAGCTTCTTCTCCCACAATGTTTTGATAAGTGCCGGCAAACTGCACCTGCGTCTGCGGATAAACCTGCAACACTTTGGGTAACGCTTCTACCAGCACCTCAACACCTTTTTCTGTCGCCAAACGCGCTGCCATCCCAATCACCGGTCTGCGATCTTGAGGATTGGTGCGCAGCCGAAACTGTTGAATTGCCTGTGGAGGCACTTCAGGCAGTTCGACCGGAGGGGGGATCACCTTCAACTTGTGCAAATAACGTCTTAAGTACGGTGAATGCTCGGCATAATCTTGGGTATAGGTTACAATTCGATGGGTAAATCTGGCTGCCAGCTCATTCATGAAAAGGACAGCCTGATTGGCTGCCCAACTTAATAAACCCGGCGGCATTCGCAAGTCACAGTGGTAGGTAATTACGGTGGGTTTCTTCAACAAGCGACCGCGCAAGGCAACCCCGGCGGCATCAAATTGTGGCAGGTGTAATTGAATGACATCATGTTCACCTACGAGCCGGTTGGCGGTCAAACCAAAGGACGGCATAATCACCCCTTTGCTGACCCGGAACAAAACCGGAACCCGCACGACCCGCACTCCTTCCACGGTTTCATCCAGTGGCAGGGATTTGTCATATTGAGAAGTCATCACTGTTACCGCATGACCGCGGCGGGCAAAAGCACGCGCCAGCCGCTCTGCATAAATCGTCAACCCGGAGGTATGGGGACGGTAATAGGTCAGGATGATCAGAATGCGCATAAGCCTCAGAACAAATCCCGGTTGGTTTTTACCCACTCAAACAAGCGCTGAATACCCTCTTCGACCCCCACTTTGGGTTTCCAACCCAGTATCTCTTGGGCTTTGCGGGTATCAGAAACATATACCCGTTGATCACCCGGCCGCCAATCCCCTCTTTTAACCGGGATACTTTCCCCGAGCAGCTTTTCGAGCAAGGGGCCAAATTCCTGCCAGACAGAAATGGTAAATTCAGCGCCCCCTCCAATGTTAAACACCTGACCAGCCGCAAGATCAATCCGCTCGACGGCCAAATCATACACATCACAAAGGTCTTCTACAAAAAGAACATCCCGCACCTGCTTGCCATCCCCATAAATTGTGATGGGCAGCCGCTTGACAGCCGCAATGACAAACCATGCCACCCATCCCTGATCTTCAATCCCAAACTGCCGGGTTCCATAAATACAGGACTGGCGCATGACCACCGTCCGCAAACCGTAAATCCGCGAGTAATCGCGGGTGTACTGGTCACCACAGCCTTTTGAGCAACCGTAAGGAGAATGAAAATCCAGGCCAAAAGTTTCCGGAATACCATACGGAAAATCCACATAAGCATAGCGGCTTGCCAGCTCTGTAACTTTGACCTCCTCCATGCCGCCATACACCTTGTTTGTAGAAGCGTAAATCACAATTGGATCACGCCCGGATAGCCGCGCGGCTTCTAAAACATTGAAAGTTCCCATAGCATTAATCTCAAAATCATTGCGCGGATCAACCACCGATGTTGTCACCGCAACCTGCCCGGCCAGATGCACAATCACATCCGCCTCGCTGGCTGCCTCTTGAATGGAATGCGCATCGCGGACATCTGCCTGAATGAGCCGAAATGAGTTTTCGCCGTATGTACTTTTCAGCCAGTCCAAATTACGTACAGCGCCGGCCCGGGATAGATTATCATAAATGATCACTCCTTCGCCGCGTTGAAGAAGTCTGGCAACATAATTTGAGCCAATAAAGCCCGCCCCGCCGGTAATTAAATAGTTTCTCGGCATAGAAGTTCCTCCTTATCTTCAGGATGATGTTGGATTGATGACTTTGGCTTGAATATCCCTCAAGAATGTACCCACCGATTTTCCTTGTCTGACCAGTGCAGTAATGCCCAAAATACCGGTAACAACAAATTGTATAAAATGCAGCGTGATAGCGTATGCCAGCGCCGCAGTTTGATCCACTCCCAAAATGGTCAAGGCCCCAACAATCGAAGCCTCAAAGGTGCCCAGCGCTGCCGGCGCAGAGGGTATGGCAATTCCCATTGCAAGAACCGCATCGGTGAACATTCCCCACCAAAATGGAGCCTGAGGATTGATTGGCAAAAGAAAAACATAATAAGTGGAAACCGCAACCCCCCACGAAGCCCCAATCCATATCAGGCTGAGAATAAACTGGCGTGGATCAGAAAGGGTTGACAATCCCTGCATTAGAGCGCTCAATTGCGGAACCACCACCCTGCGAACGAAACCCCACTTTGAACCGATCTTCTCTACAAGGCTAATGACCCATCGCTGATTACGGGACATGACAAATAACAAAATAAGCCCGGCGATGACCAGCACCAGCGTTAGGAGAGCAACCGAACGCGCCCATGCCATGCCCAATGCCAGCGGCAGGGTTGCCAACAACAAACCAGCCGCAATGGCAAGATCAAAGGCTCGTTCGATGATGATGCTGGAAAGCACCCGCGCCGGAGATAATTTGGCAGCCTGCCCCAGCAGCAAAGCCCTGCCAAACTCACCCGCCCGGAAGGGGAACAAATTATTCAACAAATAACCCTGATTGATCGCCCAAAAAGTCTGGCTGACCGAGGCATGATTTCCCAAAATCACCCGCCATGCCACTGCCCGAACAACCAAAAACAGAATGGTTAGCAATACTGCTGCCAGAATAAACCCCAAAGGTATTCTGGCAATTGCCGGCCCTAATTCCTCCCACTGAGCCAGCCTGAAAACCACAAACAATGCAATCAAACTGATGATAACACCGGGCAACCAGCGACCGATGTTACCGGATCTTTTGCTGGATTGGTTACTCAATCTTCCTCCAAGCGAAGAATTGCCATGAACGCTTCTTGAGGAATTTCCACATTCCCCACCATTTTCATTCGTCTTTTACCGCGTTTTTGTTTTTCAAGCAATTTCTTCTTCCGGGTAATATCACCGCCGTAACATTTTGCCAATACATCCTTCCGCAAGGCTTTGACATTTGCACGGGAGATAATCCGTCCATTTGCAGAGGCTTGAATGGCAACATCAAACAGTTGGCGGGGGATCAGTTCTTTCAACTTGCTGACCAGCGCCTGCCCTTTGTGGTAGGCATTGTCACGATGTACAATGGTAGCCAAAGCATCAACCGGTTCACCACCCACCAGCACTTCCAGTTTGGTCAGGTTGCCGGGTCGGTAATCGGCAAAGTGATAATCCATCGAAGCATAACCGCGTGTCCGCGACTTGAGCTCGTCAAAGAAATCTACAATCAATTCGGATAAGGGAATCTCGAAACTCAATTGCACTCGCGTTGGAGCAGGATATTCCTGCTCCTTAAAGATCCCGCGCCTTTTCTTTACCAGCTCCATCACTGTGCCGTAGTAATCCACCGGGGTGATAATTTGTAATACCATCCATGGTTCACGGATTTCAGCAATTTGAGATTCATCCGGTAATTGCGCTGGGGAGTCGATGCGAATCACTTCCCCGCTATTCAGTACGATTTCATACTCAACCGAGGGCGCTGTAACCACGATGTCCAAATCATATTCGCGTTCCAGCCGCTCCTGGATGATTTCCATGTGAAATAGGCCCAAAAAACCACACCGAAAACCAAAATTCAGAGCCTGAGATTTTTCGGGTTCGAAAACCAGCGAGGCATCATTTAATTGTAGTTTTTCCAATGCCTCTTTTAAATCTTCGTAATCTTCCCCTTCCACCGGGTAAATACCGGCAAAGACCATGGGTTTGGGATGTCGGAATCCGGGTAATGGTTTGTCTGCCGGGCGCACTGTACTGGTAATGGTATCCCCTACCCGGCACTCCGATACCGTCTTCAATCCGGTGGCAATATAGCCGACATCTCCGGCCTGCAAGTCCTTGACCGGTCTCATATCCGGAGCAAATACCCCAATCTCAACCGGCCGAATATCCACATTCGTGGACATCATTCGCAACATATCCGTTGAGTTGATCTTCCCGTGCATCACCCGCACGTAGGCCACCACCCCTTTGTAAGAGTCATAGTGCGAATCGAAGATGAGGGCCTGCAACGGCGCATCCACCTCTCCTTTTGGTGGTGGAACTTCCTTTACCACCGTTTCGAGCACCTGATCTACATTGATACCTTCTTTTGCGGATATTCTCAAAATTTTTTCGGGTTCAATGCCAAGCAGGTTATGGATATCTTCTGCAACCTCATCAACCCGCGCAGATGGCAAATCAATTTTGTTGATTACCGGCACAATCACCAGGTCAGCATCCAGTGCAAGGTACAAATTAGCCAGTGTCTGGGCTTCGATGCCCTGGGTCGCATCCACAACCAGCAAAGCGCCTTCACAAGCCATCAAAGCACGGCTGACCTCATAACTGAAATCCACATGCCCGGGTGTATCAATGAGGTTGAGTTCGTAAGAATCTCCATTTTGAGCCTGATAGATCATCCTCACCGCCGAGGCTTTGATGGTCACCCCCTTCTCACGCTCAAGATCCATCGAATCCAGCACTTGTTCCATCATTTCACGGTCAGAGATCGTGCCGGTCAATTGCAGCATCCGATCCGCCAGAGTGGATTTTCCGTGATCAATATGAGCAATAATGCAAAAATTGCGAATGCGGTCTTTTTCCATAATCGAGGTTAGTATACCCTAATTACCCCCAAAGTAACAGAGCGCACCCTCATGGTGCGCCCTGTTCAAAGCCGGTTCGGTTTGCTTTTCAGGCAATCGAAAACAGTCGCATCCGCACTTCATCGGATCGCTCAATGGCAATTCCCCTCTTGCGGACGTTCTCACCCAGTGTCATAATCGCCTGCGACAGTTCTGCGCTCTTATTGACCCGTAAAACAGGTTGCCCCAGCGCATCCGATTTTTGAGTTAATTCCGGATCATCCGGCAAAGTTACGGTTACGGCATGTTTTAGCCGCTCGCTTATTTTTTCTACGGTAATCGGGTTGTCAGAATTGAAGCGATTGACAACCATGGCAACTCTATCACGCGACATTCCAAAGGCATCCCATAAATCCAGGAACAAACGGGTATTTCGGATGGCATTAATCTGCTGAGAAGTTACCAGCACCACCACTTCCGCCGCATCCAGCGCGGCTAATACCGGGTCCGAAATGAATGAGTCGGTATTCACTACAATGTAATCATAGTAACGGCGCAAGAATTCAAGTATTCGGGTGAAATTCTCACCGCTGATTTTTTCAGCAAATTCAGGACGGGGCGGAGCCGGTAATATATACAGCCCGGTGGCCCGATTCAGGAGCATGACACTTTCAACCAGTTGCAAATCCAGATCGTAAAGGCGGGGTACCAGGTCCAGCACCGACAATTGCCCCAGTTCATTGAAGAACAAATGGACATCACCAAATTGCATACTTCCGTCCACCAGCACAACTCGGGCTTCATGGTCAATATCCATCAATGCCAGGGCAAGATTGGCTGCAATCGTTGTCGTTCCCACCCCTCCTTTGGGACTGTACACCGTTATCACCTGACCATTTGCGCCTTTGCCACCCATCGGGGCTGGTGCTGTTCCGCCTGGCCCAAGTGCTGGGGCGCTGCTCTTCTGTCGTTCAGAACGAGCCAGCGCAGCTGCACGGTGTAATACATCTGACAATTCTTTGATGGATACCTCATGGGTGATAAAGTCACAGGCACCCGTGCGGATGGCCTGCAAGACAATATCGGTATAATTATCCTGTGAAATCAGCACCACCTGGGTATGGGGGAATTCTTTACGAATAATTTCCGTCAGGTTGATGCCGTTCATGTCCGGCAGGTTGTACTCTATAAGCGCCACTTCCGGCTTCAAATCGCGAATTACTTCAATGGCTTCCTGCGCAGACATGCATGAATTGACCAATTCAATATCATCAATCAAGCCAATTGTTTTTTGCAAGTGTTTGATCATTTGTGGGATATTTTCAACCAGTATGACCGATATTGCACTCAGATCACTGTGCATACCCACCTCCCGATGGCCGGTTCCGTTATTTTTACTGTCATCTAAAAATTGGTTCATTGTGCACCCCCGTCAGGTTCCTTATCATTATACAAACAATGATAGCAGAAAACAACGTAAAAGATTCAAGATTTAAGAGAATTATAAACAATTTTTGCAATTAAAGTAATTATAATGATTAATGTGTTTCAGGAGCAAAAATCAAGGGATTGATTTAGAGGAAATTTGTGTATAATGAAAAAGGGGGACTCAATATGAACACCCTCCACAGTCAAGAATCATCTGATTATCCCAAATCAGAGCGTGAGCAATTACAGAGGGCAGCCGTGAGCGATTCATCTTCTTTAGAAACCGATCATCCTGATGTTGAGATCGAGCCAATTGACTCATCTTTTACCGAAACCGAAAAGCCGGAAATAGTGGCAGCCACAGTTGTGGAACAGAAGACCCCAACGGAAGAGGTCGTTCCTGCTGAAGAATCAACTCCGGAACTTCCACCCGCCAAACAAAACTGGCTTAGCCGACGGATTCAGGTAGTAACCGATACGATTGAAGAGTGGAAATTCCTTCGCCGGGAGATTCGAGCATTCCCTGCTCGCACAAAAATACGGATGAAGGAGATCGAAAATCACTTTATGGTTTATCGGTTGACTTTTGCCAACCTGACCTACAAGGCTCCTCGCATTGAGGAAGAAATCCAGGAGGTTTATAACAAAATCATCAGCCAGATGCCCCTCCTGGAAGAACGCACTAGAAAGCGCTCTCTTCTCTTCCGCAACTTGCAAACTTTAAGGGAATTGCATCAAGAATGGCTCAAAGTTGCGGAGCAGCAAGATCACTTGATTGCCCTTTTACAAAAAGCCCCCAAAGGCATGGATTTTTACAATCGCATGCAGATTATTCGCGAGCAGCGCAGACAGGAAGAGCTACGCCAGAAAGAAAATCAAGAGCGCATTGAAGCCGCTTACGAATCCCTCAAAAAGGCATTGAGTTATGTGGAGCATCAGTGCAAGGACGATGAACCCATTGTTTATGGAAATGAGGTTCTCACCCTTGAGGATGCCCAAAAGGTGTGGAATGAGCACATCACCGAAATTCTCACCATGAAGGATTTGAAAAATGCCAGCGTGGAAACCGTCCTTGCACGAATCCGCTCATTGGAAGAGACCATTCGTGAGTACCCCAGCCTATCCAAGCAAATTCAGAGAGTGGGGGAGCGCTTTTCCCGCCTGATCGCTTTGCATGACTTGCTTTCCTCCTATGGAAAGAGAATCATCCCGCAGGCGGAAATTTCGCGGTCTTCTACCATAATGTTTGAGCAAATTCCTGCTCTCTGGTCAACCGGTCAATACCACAATCTTAAAGTTCTACTGGAACGGGTAGAAAATTTCCTGAATTTCTACGAAAATACAGTTGAACTTGAGGTCGCCATAGGCGAACGCCGCCGCTCCGGTTTTACACAGGGTTTGGCCCCCTCCATTATTCCGGGGGTGGGTGGTTTATCTCCGTTGATTGGACTTGCACGTGTATTGGTTGCTGCCATTGATCAGCGCGACCGCTACATGATTGGCCATTCTGAAAAAGTTGCCCGCCTTGCGGTAGAAACCGGTAAAAAACTGGCCTGGTCAAGTGGCGATCTTGAATTTCTTGAAATTGCTGCCTTGCTCCATGACATTGGAAAAATCTCCATCCCCGAAACCATTCTGACCAAAGTCAAACCCCTGACTTCGCAAGAATGGAAGATGATTCAGATGCACCCATATTACGGGGCTCAAATTGTCAAACAAATGAATGTCTTCAACCGAATTGTGCCATGGATCTACCACCATCAGGAGCATTGGGACGGCACTGGTTACCCCGATCAGCTGAAAAAAGAGGATATCCCTCTGGCCAGTTCCATCATCGCTGTCGCTGAAGCCTTCACTGTGATGACCGCAGAACTTCCTTACCGAACTGCAGTAAACACCGAAGAAGCGCTCGAAAACATTAAAGAATCTGCCGGAAAACAATTTGCCCCCGAAGTTGTTGAAGCATTTGTGGAAGGCGTGGTAGAATCAACCCAAGAGAAGTCTAACAATCCTCAAAAATAAGTCCCTGATCCCCTATGACCAAAATTCAACCTTTCATTCATTACGCACCCGAAACTTGTGCTTTTTGTAATGGCAATGGGAGTGGTCGCTGCCGGGATGGCAATATCTACGAATTATGCCCGGTATGCAACGG
>NZ_DAOUBL010000340.1:0-21911 GCF_034432615.1 Bellilinea sp.
GGAAGAAGCCCTG
The DNA here is from genome assembly GCF_034432615.1 of Bellilinea sp. GTDB lineage: Bacteria > Chloroflexota > Anaerolineae > Anaerolineales > Anaerolineaceae > Bellilinea. The sequence continues at coordinate 14 of NZ_DAOUBL010000340.1, forward strand.
CGCCTGTTGGAGCCGCAGGAATACCGCGATGAAGTGGCCGCCTTGCTGGATCAACTGGCCGAAAACAAACTCAACCTTGGCAAACCGGATGAAGCGCGTCGGCTGCACCGTGAAGCCCAACTGCTGCGCGCCGAAACCAGTCCAAATGATGTCTATCTGGAAGGACGCGCCTTGCTGCGCACCGGTAGATTAATCGAAGCGCGCCAGTTGATGCTCAATCAGGCTGCTGAAGAAAGGCGCAGCGAGGCACAGCGCGCCCAACGCTTCCATCGAGAGACCCTGCTGCTGCTTTCGTTAATTTGTTCCATGCTGGGCGAGGCAGAGGAAGCCGAACGTTTTGCACGTGAGGGAATTGCCATTGGCAAGCGCTTGCAATCTGAATTTGTGGAAGCAGTCGGATTGATTCGGCTTGGGCATGCCCTGCAGGTAGCCCACGTTCAACCGTGGGGTGAATCCTATCGTCGGAAAGCCATAGACCTTTACCGCCGCGCGATTGAATTGATGCACCCTTTCAAAGTGGCACGGGTGGGGGTGGAGCCGCTGTGGGGGCTAACCCGTGTTCTGGGCTACGGCGGGGATTTGCTGGAAGCCGAGGATTGCGCCCGCCGTGCACTGGTCATCTCCGAAAAAGCCGGCGATGAGTGGATTGGCAATCTGGTGGGCACCAGTATGGGCGCTTCATTTGCGCTTGCCGGGCAATTTGGGGTAGCCCAACAATGGCTGGAGCGCGCCGCGCAGGGGTTTGAGTCGGTCGGTGACCTCTTCGGCTGGACGGCTGCCCGCCTTTGGCTGGCATGGATGGCCTGGTACGGCGGGGAGCATTCGCAGGCACTGGCGGAATTGGAGCATATCCTCAACCGCCAGCAGGGGCAGGATGCCGAAGCGCTCTTTTTCCGCCCGACTTTTCTGGGCTGGAAGGATGAACAAACTTTGCTGCCGTTGCTGCTGGCAGCCCGTCGGCAGGGGATTGGAGGCGAGCACTTCGCCAAATGGCTGAATGCAGCCGCCTTTGAGGGAGAGTATCACCCGGCCTGTACGCTGTATGTGCGCACCCTAGGCGATTTTTGCGTGTGGCGGGGTGAGCTAAGGGTTCATTCCGCTGAATGGCAGCGCGAAAAGGCGCGCCAGTTGTTTCAGCTGTTCATTACCAACCGGCGGCGCGGACTGCTGCGCGAACAAATTGTTGACCTGCTCTGGCCGGAACTGGATGGCGAGGCGGCAGTGCGCGATTTCAAAGTGGCGCTGAACGCGCTGAACCGCGCCATCGAACCGCAGCGTCCGCGCGAGGCGGCCCCCTTCTTCATCCGCCGTCAGGATAACCTTTACGGCATCAACCCCCTGGCAAAGGTAATCGTAGATGCGGAGGAATTTGAGCGGCTGACTCTGCCTGATTCAACCGAGGAAGAAGCCCTGCGTCAGGCGCTTGACCTTTACCAGAACGATTACCTGCAGGAATGTTGTTACGAGGATTGGAGCAGCCTGGAACGTGAACGGCTGCGCCAGCTTTACTTTTCCGCGGTTCAGCGGTTGGGAGAGTTGCTCAGCATTCAGGGGCGTTGGGAGGAGGTGATTGGAATTTGCAACACTGCTCTGCTGCGGGATCCCACCTGGGAGCCGGCTTACCGCCTGATCATGCAAGCCTATGCGGCCAAGAGTAATCAGGCGCAGGTCATCCAGACCTATCAGCGCTGCTGGAAAATTCTCTGGGATGAACTGGGGGTTGAACCATCCCTGGAAACGCGCGATTTACTGCGGCGGCTGACCACCTGAACTTCTTTTTGTAACCCTTTTGTAACCGCTGCCCGGTATTCTATTGCGTAGGGGGCGGCTATATTACCCTGTCAACGGCAGGAGATCAATACTTCAGGAGGCGAGGGAATGATGCGTCTTAAAGACAAGGTATGTTTGATCACCGGGGGTGCAGCCGGGATTGGTAAAGCCACTGCGCAACGTTTTGCGGAAGAGGGGGCGATTGTGGTCATCTGCGACGTCAACCGTGAGGCAGGCGAGACGCTCGTTCGGGAACTGGGCGATCCAGCCTGCTTTTATGTCGTTAACGTAGCTGACCGCGCCGAGGTGCAGAATTGGGTTGAGGATGTGGTGCGCCGCTTTAGTCGGGTGGATGTGCTCGTCAACAATGCCGGTATAACCCGGGATGCGTTGTTCGTCAAAGTCAAAGACGGTGAACTGGTCAAGCAGATGGAAGAAAGCGCCTTTGATCAGGTGATTGACATCAACCTGAAGGGCGTGTTCAACTGCGCGCAGGCGGTCACTCCTTTTATGATTCGACAGGGCGGCGGCGTAATCCTCAACGCTTCTTCTGTAGTCGGGTTGTACGGCAATGTCGGACAGACCAATTACGTGGCTACCAAAGCGGGCGTGATCGGAATGACGCGCGTTTGGGCGCGTGAACTGGGGCGCTTCAACATCCGCGTCAATGCCGTTGCGACCGGTTTTATTGCCACCGAGATGGTGCAGAAGATGCCCGAGGAAATTCTGGCGGGAATGAAAGCCAAAACCCCGCTCGGCCGGTTGGGCGACCCGCGCGATATTGCCAATGCCTACCTTTGGCTGGCAAGTGATGAGGCCAGTTTTGTGCATGGTGCAACCATCAGCGTAGATGGCGGAATCGTGATCGGCACATAAATCCTATTGAGTTTCCAAGGAGGAAAAAAAGTATGTCTCGATTTGCAACCATCATCGGTACAGGTCATTATCTTCCACCGATAGAGCGCCCCAACCGCGAAATGCGCGAGCGCTTTGGCGAAGTGATTGACAAGTTTGAGGCCTCTTCCGGCATTACAACGCGCTGGTATGCGCCGGATGACTGGGTAACCTCGGATCTGGCGGTGGAAGCGGCGAAGGAAGCGCTCAAAGATGCGGGTATTCAGGCAGATGATCTGGATATGATCATCCTCGGCACGGACAGCCCGGATTACATTACCCCGGCGACCTCGGTGGTTGTGCAGCATAAACTGGGTGCCGTCAACGCCGGCACATTTGACATTGGTTGTGCCTGCGCATCGTTTCCTACCGGTTTGAACATTGCGGCAGGTTTGCTTTCCACCTCTCACCAGATGAAGTATGTGCTGGTGGTGGGGGCTTACATGATGCATAAACTGTGCGACTGGCAGAATGATGTCATGTCCTTCTTCTATGGTGACGGGGCCGGTGCGGCGGTGTTGACCGTTTCGGACAAACCCGGATTTGTCAGCTCAACCTTCTTTGCGGATGGTTCTTATCATAAACACTGGGGAATTTACTCCGGCGGTACCTACGAACCGGCCACGGTGGAAAGTGTGCAGGCCGGCCGCACGCAAGTGCGCTTCATCACCCCCTTCCCGCCGGAGGTGAACAACGAAGGCTGGCCAAAGCGGATGCGCGAACTGGCGGCCAACGGCAATTTTGACTTGCAGGCAGTGGACATGGCGCTATATACCCAGGTGCGGCTGAATAGCATCAAACTGGTGCAGGAAACGCTTGGTTTGCCCATGGAAAAAACTCACTGGATCATGGACAAATGGGGCTACACCGGTTCGGCCTGCATCCCAATGGTGTTTGATGACGCGCGTAAACAGGGCAAGATCAAATCGGGTGATCTGGTGACATTCGTCGGCTCCGGGGTGGGCTACAACCAGGCCGGCTCGGCTTTCATCATGCCCTGATGGCAGGAGGGATATGAATCCATACGAAGTCTATAAAAGCAAATTAATCTCCATTCCCGAAGCCGTTTCGCTGGTGCAATCCCACCAGACGATTGGGGTGGCCATTGCCGCTTCGGAGCCACCGGGTTTGCTGAGTGAATTGGGTAAGCACAAAGACCGGCTGGAAGACGTAACGGTGTGGGTGTGCCTGCCGCTGCGCGCGTATGACTATGCCACCCATCCAGAGATGGCCGGTCATTTCTTTGTAGAAAACTGGTTTTACGGCGCGCCGGATCGCAAAGTTCACCCGCAAGGCCGCATGTCCTACATTCCGAACAATTTGCATCGCGCCTCGACCGACAAACTGCTCGCAAGCGGCGGCAAGGTCAATGTTTTTTGGGGGACGGCTACCCCGCCCGATTCGCGCGGTTATCTCTCGCTTTCGCTGGGACTGGTCATTGAAAAACAGTTGATGGAAGCCGCCGATCTGGTCGTTCTGGAAATCAACGAAAACCTGCCCTATACCCTCGGCGATACGCAGGTGCACATTTCGGAAGTGGATTATGTCGTAGAGAACCATGTGCCGTTGTTTGAATTGCCGCCCGCCCCGCCCACCGAAGCCGAACAGGCCATCGGCGGCTATATTGCCGACCTGATTGAGGACGGCTCCACTTTGCAGCTGGGAATCGGCGGTATCCCCAATGCCATTACGCCGTTCTTGATGAACCGCCGCGATCTCGGCATCCACACCGAGATGTTCACCGACGGCATGGTGGACCTGTACGAGGCCGGTGTGGTTACCAACCGGCGGAAAACGCTCTGGAAAGGCAAAATGGTAGGCGCTTTTGCGCTGGGCAGCCGGAAGTTATATGATTTCGTAGATCGCAATCTGGGAGTGGAGTTTCAACAGGGCAAAGTGACCAATGATCCCTTTGTGATTGGACAAAATTACCGCATGATCAGCGTCAACACTGCTCTGCAGGTGGATTTATTCGGTCAGGTCTGCTCGCAGAGCATCGGTTATCGTCATTTCAGCGGTACCGGTGGTCAGCTGGATACGCACCGCGGCGCGCAGCTTTCACCCGGCGGGCGCGGCATCATTGCTTTACGGTCAACCGCCAGAGATGGACAGGTTTCAACCATTGTGCCTATCCTTTCCGAAGGCGCAGAAGTTACCGTGCCGAGCCAGGATGTGGATACGATTGTGACCGAATACGGCGTGGCAGAACTGCGCGGGCGCTGTGTGCGCGACCGCATGGAAGCGCTGATTCGGATTGCCCACCCGGATTTTCGCGAGTGGCTGCGCGACGAAGCCCACCGCTTGGGAATTGTGCCGCGGCTGGTCGTAACGGGGGCACAACTTCCTGAAAAAGAAACCAAACCTTCATCCGATTAGAAAGTAAGGAGGAAACCATGGACATGCCTCAACCTTTGCCGGGTGTAACTTCGCAAATGATTCAGACCCCGCGTTTGAAAATGCACGTGTTGACCAGTGGAGACCCGGCTGGTGTGCCGGTGATCTTCCTGCACGGTAATTTTTCGGCTGCCCTTTACTGGGAGGAAACCATGCTGGCTCTTCCGGCTGGTTTTTGGGCAATTGCCCCCGATTTACGCGGCTACGGCTGGACCGAAGATGTGCTGATCGATTCCACGCGCGGTTACCGCGATTGGTCGGATGATCTGGCTGCTTTGATGGACGTTATGGGTGTGGAAAAGGCGCATCTGGTCGGATGGTCAATGGGAGCGGGCATCATTTATCGCTTTATTGGCGATTTTCCTGCCCGTGTTCTCAGTGCGACATTGATTTGTCCGGTTTCTCCCTTTGGGTTTGGCGGGACCAAAGGAGCAGAGGGTACGCCGCTGTTCGAGGATCATGCCGGTTCAGGCGGCGGGGTGGTCAATCAGGAGTTTGTCAAACGCATTCAGGCACAGGATCGCGGCAGCGATGATCCCAACTCGCCGCGCAACATCATCAATGCTTTTTACTATGTACCACCTTTCCGTGCCGCACGGGAAGAAGATTTCCTCACGGCTTCCTTAATGGAAAAAACCGGCCCGGACCGATATCCGGGAGATTTCGTCCCCTCACCCAACTGGCCGTTTGTGGCGCCGGGGGTGCATGGACCGGTTAACTGCTGGTCGTTGAAATACCTCAAACAGGATGTGCCTGACCTGCTGGCTGCTCAACCCAAACCGCCCGTGCTGTGGGTGCGCGGCAGCCATGACCTGATCGTTTCCGATACCTCTTTCTTTGATATTGCCAATTTGGGCAAGCTGGGTTATGTGCCCGGTTGGCCCGGCGATGAGGTTGCTCCACCCCAGCCAATGCTGCAGCAAACCCGCGCCGTACTGGAAAAGTACACTGCCGCCGGCGGTTCATTCGAGGAGCATGTCATCGAAAATACAGCCCACAGCCCGCACATTGAAAAACCGGATGTGTTTAACGCTTTGTTCCACCAGTTCTTAAAGAGAGCCTGAAGGGAGATGGATTGATGACAAAAAGGAAACTTGGGCGAGGTGTAGCAGTCATTGGCGCTGGCATGAGCAAGTTTGGCTGCTACAACGGCATGGCAACCCGCGATCTCTTTGTTGAGGCCTATCGTGAGATGCTGGCTTCGGTTGACCGCGGTTTTGACCCGCGGGACATTGAAGCCGTTTACATTGCCAACTATTCAGCGGATCTGTTCGAAGGACAGGCGCACATGGCTCCACTGATGACGGATTGGGTGGGACTTTCGCCCCGCCCGGCAACCCGGGTGGAGGATGCGTGTGCCAGCGGTTCGGCAGCTTTACGGCAGGGGATGCTGGCAGTGGCTTCCGGTTTGTATGATGTGGTCATGGTAGGCGGGGTGGAAAAGATGAGTGAACTGCCCACCGAAAAGGTGACCGATACGCTGGCGACCGCCTCGGATGTGGTCTATGAAGCCGCAGTGGGTTTTACCTTCCCGGCGCTTTATGCTGCCATGGCAACTGCCTACCTGCATGAATATGGCGCCGACCCGCAGGTATTTTTGCAGGTGGGTTACAAAAATCATGAGCATGGCGCTTTGAATCCCAAGGCTCAGTTTGGGCAGCGCATTCGTGAGATTATGGAAGCCCGCAAAGCCAGCGCGGCCCGAAAAGGATTACCGGTACCGGAATGGAACGACGAATTTGAATTCCTGCGCGATCCGCGTGCCAACCCCTACATTGCCTGGCCGCTGCGCCTGTACGATTGCTCACCCATTTCAGATGGGGCGGCAGTGGTGCTGCTGGTGAGCGAGGAGATTGCCCGTCAGTTCAGCGATGCTCCACTTTACATCATCGGCAGCGGGCAGGCCAGTGATGCCGCTACCCATGACAGGGCCACGCTGACCTCTCTGCCGGCTGCGCGCCGGGCTGCTCAGCAGGCGTATGAGATGGCAAACATTACCCCGCAGGATGTGGGGGCTGTCGAGGTGCATGACTGCTTTACAATTGCGGAAATCATTGCCAGCGAAGATTTGGGCTTCTTTGCGCCGGGTGAGGGTTGGAAAGCAGCCGAGGATGGGGTAACTTCCTTGAAAGGAACGCGCCCCATTAACTCCTCCGGCGGACTGAAATCCAAAGGCCATCCGGTAGGTGCCTCGGGTGTCGGGCAGGTGGTTGAAATCTGGCATCAACTGCGGGGTGAAGCGGGTGAACGGCAGATTCCCGGCAGCCCGGCGATTGGATTGACCCACAATGTGGGCGGTACCGGTCAAACCTGCGTGGTGAACATCTTTGAGCGGAGATGACAGGATGAGCGAGAGCGAAGTATATACCCATCAGTTTGCCAAACATCTTGCTGAAAAACGTCTGGTTGGCTCGCGCTGTAAAGCCTGCGGACGTGTTTTTCTCCCTCCGCGCATCTGGTGCCCCAATTGTCAAAAGAACGAATTGGAAGCGTATGAATTTAGCGGCATGGGAAAACTGGCAGCGTTTACGGTGGTATATGTTGCACCAAGCGCCATGCTGGCAGCCGGTTATGACCGCAAAAATCCCTACTGTGTGGGTGTGGTAGAGTTAGAAGAAGGCGAACGCATCCCGGCACAGATTTTCGGAGTAGATGTGAATCGTCCAGAAGACATCCGTATTGGAACACCGCTGCGGGCGGTTTTTGTCGAACGCGGCGAGGGTGAAAATAAAGCCACCGTCTTGGGTTTTGAGGCGCAGTGAAAATGAGCACAGTATGGGTCAATCGGGTTGACCTGTATCATGAACTGCGTGGAGCGGCGGCTGGTGAGGTGCTGGTGCTTTCCAACGGGATATGGATAAGCACTGCCACTGAAAAAACCGACCATCTTCAAGCTCTGATTCTGGGATTTCTGCACCTGATTCGAAGGCAGGGTATGGATGCTTGAACGACATTATCATCAAACCGGAAAGAACATAATTCTGGTACATAAGGAGGTGAACAGGGATAGAAAGATTGAGCAGAATAAACAGGTTCTACTGACCCTCTGTGTAGTCTAAAAACTTTCCATTTCAATTGATCCGAAGGAGAAGAAAATGAAAAGGTTGTTAACCATTTTGACCGTGCTGATCCTGGCATCTCTGGTGCTGGGTGCCTGTGTGCAGCAGGTAACTCCCACCGTTGAACCAACCCAACCGCCCGCCCCTACCCAGGCGCCTCCCACCCAGGCTCCGACCAAAGCACCCGAACCGGTGCAAACCGAAGAACCGGTGGTGGAACTGGGTCCGGTGCTGAAGATTGGGCAAATCGGACAGCTATCCGGTGCGCTGGCGTTGTACGGTTTGCAGCAAACCCGCGGGTTTGAACTGGGGTTGGAATATGCCTCCGGCGGTAAGAAGGATGAAGCCGGCCGCTACATCATCGCCAACCGCCCGGTGGAAGTGCTGGTGCGAGATGACGAAGGCAACCCCGAAAAAGCCGTTCAACTGGCGCGCGAACTGATCGAAAAAGACGGGGTTGAGATTATTCAGGGCCCGTCCAGCTCGGCTTCGGCAGCCGCACTGACCACGGTTGCGCTGGAAAACAAAATCATCCTGATGGTTGACCCGGCCGCTTCGGCGTTTATCACCGGTCAGTATTTCAACCCGTATGTTTTCCGCACTTCACGCACCAACTACGATGATGTGCTGGTGATTGCCAAGTACCTGGTCGAAAATGTTGGCACCAAGTTTGCCCACATTGGCATTGATAATGCCTTTGGGCGCGGTTCGGGTGCAGCCCTGGCTTACGCTGTTGGTCAATACGGCGGCGAGGTGGTTGCCGATATCTACGCGCCGTTTGAAACGACCGACTTCACCCCCTACATCCAGCAGGCAATGGATTCGGGCGCGGACTGCCTGTTCCTGACCTGGGCCGGCACCGGCTATGTCACCCTTTTCCAGCAGCTGGCTGACCTTGGCGCACTGGATGAAATGCAGGTGGCCACCGGCTTTGGCGATAACGCCTCTTTCGCGGCGGTTTACGGTGCCGCGGTTGGGCAAATTGGTTTGAATGTCTATCATTACACCGCCGCCAATACCGAAATTAATAAGTGGCTGACCGAAAAGCACCTTGAAAAATACAATGAACCGCCCGATTTGTTCACTGCCGGCGGAATGGCCTCGGCATTGGCGCTGGCGGCTGCTCTGGAAAAAACCGGCGGGGATGCTTCGGGAGATGCCATGATTCCGGCGCTGGAAGGGTTAAAATTTGAAGGGCCGAAAGGCACCTACTACATCCGCCCGGAGGACCATGTCTGCCTGCAGCCGATGAACATCCTCAAACTGGTGGACATCAACCCGCCGCTGGATGACAAGGGCCGTCCAACCTACAAATTCTTTGAAACAGTCTATGTGACCAAGTACGATGAGCTGGCCGTGCCCTGCACGTTGACCGGCGAATACGAATCGCGCTGCGGCAACCTGCCGCGTCCGTAAAGTGCGGGTTTGGGGTTTGACTGCCCTGAGACGGGCTGAAGAACCCACTTTCAATCAATGGGTGACAGCCGCCGGTTGAAGTGCGGCTGTCACCAAACCCATCCAACTTCTATCCTTATTCGTGAAAGGGACCTTCCATGACCGTTGAAGGGGAGATCCTCCTCGAAGCCAGAAATTTACGCAAGGAATTTGGCGGGTTGGTCGCCGTGGATGATGTCAATATCCAGATCCGCGAGCGGACGCTGCATTCCATCATTGGGCCGAATGGAGCGGGCAAAACGACCCTTTTCAATCTGTTGAGCGGGATGATGCGTCCCACCCGCGGGCAGGTGTTTTACCGCGGACGGGATATCACCAACCTTCCGCCGCATCGCATTGCTCATCTGGGTATTGGGCGTTCGTTCCAAATTACCAACATCTTTCCGCATCTGACCGTTTTGGAAAATATCCGCCTGGCTGCCCAGGCATTGGGAAAGGATAATTTCCGCTTGCTGCGGCCGGCACGCAGTTTCCGGCAGTATGAGGAAAAAGCATTGGCTGTGGTGCAACGGGTCGGCTTGCAGGGCCGCGAATTTGACCTTGCCCTCAACCTGCCGCATGGCGACAAACGTAAACTGGAACTGGGCATCATGCTGGCGGGTGACCCGCAATTGCTGCTGCTGGATGAACCGACCGCCGGCATGTCCTCCGAACAGGTGCCGGCACTGCTGGAGGTCATTCATTCTATCATGGCGGATGGCGACAAGACCATTGTGCTGGTTGAACACCGTATGGACATGGTGATGAGCATTTCAGACCGTATTACGGTGATGCATCAGGGGCAGATTCTGGCGGAAGGCACCCCGCAGGAAATTGCTCGCAATCAAACCGTGCAGAGCGCCTACCTGGGTGAGTTGTACGGCGACCTTACCGCTGATCTGGAGGGTAAAGATGGATAGCGAGAATATTCTGGAAGTGGAATCCATCCACACCTTCATCGGTCAGTTTCATATTCTGGAAGGGGTTTCGCTGCAGGTACCACGCGGCAGTATTACGGTGCTGCTGGGGCGCAACGGTGCCGGAAAAACCACCACGCTCAAATCCATTTTGGGCTTAACCCCCCCAAGGGAGGGGGTGGTGCGTTTCGATGGGGTGGAAATTCAAGGTAAACCCGCCTATGAAATCGCCGCAATGGGGATTGGCTATGTCCCCGAACACCGCGCCATTTTCCGCAATTTGAGCGTGGCAGAAAACCTGAAAATCGCCGAGCGGAAAAAAGGCGATCTGGATCGCAAAGCGGATTTTATTTTCAATCTTTTCCCGGACTTGAAGCGGCTTTACCGTTTGCCCGGCAATCATCTTTCCGGCGGGCAGCAGCAAATGCTGGCGGTGGCACGCGCACTGGTTGCAGATAACAAACTGTTGTTAATTGACGAACCCAGCGAAGGCCTTGCTCCAATTTTGATTGAACAAATGATGGAAGCCATCCGCAGCCTGAGCGCGACTACCACCGTTTTGCTGGTGGAGCAGAACTTCATCATGGCCAGTCAGCTGGCGGAAAATTATTACATTTTGGACGATGGAAAAACGGTACATCAGGGGAAGATGGCCGATCTGGTGCAGGATAAAGAATTGATTCACCGGATGCTGGGAACGGCCGTGCGCAGCGGAGGTGCTGGATGATACAGCGAAATTTTTGGCGGGATAATGCTGCTCTGCTTGGGGTGGTGTTGATTCTGGTGGTTCTGGGAGTTGTCGGTTATACCAGCATGGGACAAACCGCGTTTGTGCGTACCACCCTTTCCGGGCTGACGCTGGGTGCGTTGTTTTTTATGGTTGCGGCCGGCCTGACGCTCATCTTTGGGCTGATGGATGTGCTCAATTTCGCCCATGGCGCAATGTTCATGCTGGGGGCTTATCTGGGCTGGCAGTTCTTTACAAACCCCACGTTTTTGTTCGGACTGGCTCCGCTGATTCTGGCTCTGCTGGCGGGGTTGCTGCTGGCGCCTCTGTTTGTCTGGCTGTTTGGTAAAGTTGAATTGCCCGAAGCCGTGCAAAAATCGTTGCCGGGCTTGCTGGGGCTGGCGGGAATTCTGGTTGTGTTTTTCGCCGCTCGCGGGTTGGATATCCTCGATCTGGCCAAGACCGCTATGGTGGCGGCCATGACGGCTGCCGACCCGCTGGCTGAAGCCAGCCCGCAGGAGGCCTTGAGCATCTTCTGGCTGCGGACGGCGGGGATGTTCATTGCCGGTGCGCTGCTGGCGGTGGCGACCTCCCGGCCGGGTGACAAAACTCGTACGGTTCATCCCAATCAGGTGCGGCGTGCGCTGATTGGCAGCGCGGTGACGGTTGTGATTACCATCCTTGCCACCCTTTACCGTGAGGCTGCCCCGCGGGCCGTACTGATGTGGGATGCCAACCTGCGTTTCTTTGCTGCCCTGCTGGTGGGGGCGTTGTTGGGCGCGGGGATTGGCGGAGCAATTGAAATTACCCTGATTCGGCCTTTGTATGTTCGCCCCATTTATCAGGTGATTGTTACGCTGGGACTGGCGTATGTGCTGCGTGAAGTCATTCAATTGCTGTGGCAGCCGTTGGCTTATCAGATGAGCCGCCCGCCGCTCTTTTCACAGCCCGGTAAGGCGGAAAACATCTTCGAGTGGTTCCGCACCAGCTCGGTAACCGTGGACGTGCTGGGTGTTACTTTTCCCAGTTATCGTCTTTTCATCATCCTGCTGGGGGTGCTGATGCTGGTCGCCTTAGCCCTGCTGATGAACTACACCCGCCTCGGCATGGTCATTCGGGCGGGGGTGCAGGATCGTCAAATGGTGGAAGCGTTGGGCATCAACGTCCAGCGAGTGTTCACGCTGGTGTTCATGCTCGGGGCTGGTTTGGCAGCACTGGGCGGGATTGGCGCGGCACCCTTCATCCCGGTGCAGCCCAATATGGGAGATGCCTTCCAACTGCAGGCCTTCATTGTGGTGGTGATTGGCGGCATGGGCAGTTACGGCGGCGCAGCTATCGGCGCGCTGCTGCTCGGGCTGGCGCGTGCCTTTGGGGATTATCTGGCTTTGAAGTACAGTCTTTCTCCGGCAATTGCCGAAGCCTCGACCGTGATCATCATGGCAATTGTGCTGCTGGTGCGCCCGGCCGGCCTGTTCGGGAGAAAGGAGTAGCCCATGCAAACGAGCAAAGCTGAAACCCAACCGGTATCTTTTCAACGGACATCGCTGTTCAACCGCCTGCGTCAGGAATGGGTTGGTGTGCTGGTCTTGCTGCTGCTGGCTGGCTTTCCTTTCCTGTTTGCGTGGTTCAGCGGCACATCCGTAACGGACGGCCCCAGTCGCTTCTGGCAGGGACTGATGATCACTTTCTTCATCATGGCAGTATATGCCATGAGCTATGACCTGCTGATCGGTTACACGGGCATCCTTTCTTTTGGTCATGCCGCCTTTTTTGGCGGGGGCGCCTATACCATGGCCTTGTGGTTGACCCACGCCATGCCGTCCATCTCCAGCCGTTACCGCATCACCCTGCCCGGTGGGGCAAATATCACTGAAGTGCTCCTCTTCATGGTCGGAATCCTGCTGGTGGTGCTGGTGGTGACTCTGTTGGGGCTGTTGTTCAGCGCTGCTTCGGCACGCGTGCGGGGTGTTTACTTTGCCATGATCTCGCTGGCAATGGCCGAGTCGCTGCACATCCTTTCCAAGGCAACCGATTTCGTGCGCTGGACGGGCGCGGATGAGGGTTTACACGGTGTGCCGGTGCCGGCCTGGATTAACCCGACCCAGAACCGATTGCTGTTTTACTTTATAGCGCTGGGGTTTGCGCTGCTCATGTATTTGATCATGCGGCGGATTGTGGATTCGCCGGCCGGACGGGTATTTGTTGCCATTCGCGAAAACGAATCGCGGGTGCGCATGATCGGCTTCAATCCGGTGGTCTTTCGTTCCATCGCTTTTATGACGGCTGCCATCATTGCCGGTCTGGCGGGCGCACTCTTTTCCTTGTGGAATATGTCCGCAACACCGACCATGACCGGAGCAATCATGACGATCAACGCGCTGATCATGACCATTCTGGGCGGAATCGGTACGCTGATTGGGCCGATTTTAGGCGCCGGTCTGATGCAGATTGTCGGTCAGTTTTTCTACCAGTGGTTCGGCCCACGCTGGCCGCTGGTGTTCGGTCTGATTTTCATTGCCCTGGTCATCTTCCTGCCCTATGGTGTGATCGGCACGTGGCGGCAGAAACAGCATGCCGTAAAGCAGACCATCCGCAAGATGTTTGGCAAAGGCTGAATCGGCGGAAAGGATGGATACATCTTTCCCCTTGCCGGTCAAGGCAAGGGGAAAATTTTTATTCGGCTAATTTTGTGCTGGTTTGAGTCTGCTGCATAAAGGACGGGCTGTCGGCAGCGGCTAAGTTGGTATGCTCCAAAGCATCCAGCCGGTTGAGCAAAAAGTCCGCCACCCGTTCACCAATCGGGCGGGCGTAAAAGGCAACGCTGGCATGCCCGCAGGGGAACCACAACAGACGCGGTTTTTGCCAGGCCTGCCACAGTTTGCGCACATTTTTGGGGGTGATAATCGGGTCGTGCTCGCCGCCAACCAGCAACACCGCCTCGCGTGGCAGGGCGGGTTTGAAGTTACCCGGCGAGAGCATGTACCACCATTTTTCGAGATCCACCGGATACACCCCGGCTTCCTGCAATTCTTTGCGGATTAACCGAAAGGAAAAACCGGCGAAGATGATGTTGGCCAGTGAAGCCCCGCCCAACAGTGAAACCAGAGCGAAGGGGCGGTCATCCACCACACCAGCCATTAATGAAGTAAACGCTCCCAGACTCAGGCCGCCAATGGCAACTGGTTTTTTCTGCACCTGCGTCACCCAGCTGATCATTGCCCGCAAATCCAAAACCCCCTGCCGGAAAGATTGGATGGTGCGCTGCACATCCGCGCTCAATCCATACTGGCCGCTCCAGCTGCCGCGCGGGGCGCGCTGCATGTGATAGGGCAGGGCAAGGTAGTAAACATCCAACCCGGCGCGTGCCGCCGGTTCGGCAAACCATTTGAGCGGGGCAAAGGTGTTCATCTGGTAGCCGTGCAGCAAAATCAGGGCTGCGCTGGATTCGCCCTCGCTTTGCAGGTCGGCCATACCATGAACGATGTTGTTCTCCGGTTGGGGGGATTGGAAGAAACTGGGAAAGCGAAAGCGGGCATGGGTTCTCCCGTCCAGCCAGCGGTGGACGAAGTCAAACTGCAGCTCCGGCGGAGTCGGCGGGATCGAGTAGAATACGCTGGGGTCTTGTGGTTCGGTCGGGGCTGTTTCCCAAACGTTGCTGTGGAATTGGGGACTGGCTGCCAGCAGGCGCAACGAGCCGAGTGTGACCTCGATGAAATTATCTATAAAATGTGCAAACGTACGGTTCAAGGTAAATTCCGATCTAAAAATTGGTGTTGGTTCGAGTATATCCTGTTTTTGGGAGAATGCGGATTTCTCGAAACGCAATTACAGGGTTTTGCCAAATAACGAAAAGATGCGCCGGTCATCATCCTGAACCGGGGAGAAACAAATTCATGGGCAGTCTCGCCAGTCGGCTTGAAAATTGCAACGAATTCAAAGGTGGAAAGATTGAGATTCTGAGGATCATGCCATGCTGAAAAAGTGCATCATCTGGTTGATGCTGGTATTCTGGTTGGGATGCGTGCATCTTATCCGTCCAATACAGGCCCAAACTGCCATGGAAGAACCCGGCCGCATCTTCTTGCCGTTGATCAGCCGAATGGAGGAAGAAGTCTGGCTGGGTCCGGAAAGTGCAGATGTGGTGACCATTGCTTATGACCGCCGGGTGGAAGACCGCGTCTATCTGGGTACGTGGGGTGCGGGTGTGTTTGTCAGTTATGACGGTGGGCTTTCGTGGCGGCGAAGGAGCAGCGGGCTGGGGAATTTGTACATCCAACGGCTGGCTGTTGATCCGCAGCATGCCGATGTCGTGTATGCCGGCACCTATGGCGGCGGCGTTTATAAAACCGTTGACGGCGGTTGGAACTGGTACAACATCGGTCAGGGGATGATGAACGGGGCAATTGTGTATGGGCTGGCGGTGGATCCTCAACAGCCTGAGCGTGTCTATGCTTCGGTGCGGCCCGTCAACCGCAGTGAATCACCCTGGGGCGGAGTGGTCTATCGCAGCACGGACGGCGGACAAAACTGGCAGGCCGTGTTGCAAAACATTGGCGGCAGCGCAGTTCAGGACTGGGTTTATTCGCTGGCGGTTGATCCGCAAAATCCGCAGCGGGTGCTGGCAGCCAGCCATGAACACGGAGCCTACCGCAGCCTGGATTTTGGCGGTTCGTGGCAGCCCGCCAGCAATGGCGTTACTGATCTTTCCGGGCGGGCGGTGGCTTTTGACCCGCGCGGCAGAATTGCCTATCTGGGAGTGTGGCATCGCAGCGGCGAGTACAAAACGCTCAACGGCGGGGATGACTGGTTCTTGCAATCCAACGGATTAAGCGGTTCAAAAATCTATGACCTGACGGTCAATCCGCGCAACCCAAATCAACTGCTGGCGGCTACCTTTATGATGAATTTCTCGGATAGCGAGCGCGGGGTGGCGCGCAGTGACAACGGCGGTGAGATATGGGTCAAATCCGGTTTGCAGCCGTATTCTATCTACACGGTGGCGGTGAATCCATTCAACGGCAATGAAGTGCTGGCCGGCACGGTGGATTATGGTGTATTCCGTTCCACCGATGGCGGTAAAACCTGGACGGCGCGCAATCAGGGTTTGCTCAATACCACCGTAACGGATCTGTTGATTGACCCGCTTTTGCCTCAGGTCTGGTTTGCTGCTGTGCAGGGACGGGGTGTTTTTCGTTCGCCGGATGGGGGCATCCATTGGGAGGAGTACAACACGGGAATGGAATCGAGGACGGTTTACAGCCTTGACTGGGATGCTCGCCACCCAGGCCGATTGCTTGCGCTGGCCCCCGATGGATGGCTGGCGGCAGACAGCGGCGGGGAGGGTGTCTGGCAGGCAATTGATCTGGCGGAGGCGGAAGTTACCCGTCTTGCCAATCTTGCAACGGTCAGCGGGCAGGTGCAACTTCCGCCGCGGCCCGGTTTTGAAATGGAAACAGGTGAAACTGAAGTTGCTTCCAACGGGCAGGCCGCATTCCTGGAATTTTTGGGATATGCCGCGCTGACGACTGAGGGCGAAATGGTAGTAAAAGACGACTTGCCGGCTGGAATCAGCGTGTTTGCCTTGCTCCGGGAACCCGGCGGTGTGTTGCTGGCCGGGACAAGCGATGGTATTTTTGTGCAACAACCAGGCGCAGAATGGCAAGTTGCTGGCTTGAATGGTCAGGCGGTGGTGTCGGTTGCAGTTCATCCCCTGAGCAGCGATTGGATTGCAGCCGCCACTCCCTCACAGGTCTGGTTGAGTCGCGATGGGGGCATTACCTGGCAGGCGCAGGCAACCGGCCGGGAGGTGGAGGGTATTCGCGGGGTCTGGTTTGGCGGACAGGGTAGCCTGCTGGTCAGCGTCAGTGGTCAGGGCATCCTGCGGCTTGCTGTGCCCTGAAGCGGGCAGGGTTCACTTGCGGATGCGCAGCGTTTTTTCCGCGAGCCGTTCGTCGAAACGACTGCGGTCAATCATAAAACGTTCGTGTTCGCCTTCGGCTATTTTTTCAACCTCGTCCCACGCTTCAACTTTAAAGCGCAGCCGGCGGCCGTCCACTTCCATCAACTCCGCACAGAAACGCACCTGCATCCCAACCGGTGTGGCGGCCAGATGACGGACATTAACACAACTGCCCACACTGCCCTGATTTTCTTTCAGATGGGGCAGCAGGGCTTGATGAGCCGTCCTTTCCAAATAGCCGATTAAGCGCGGTGTGCTCAACACCGGCGGGAAACCTTCACCGGCTGAAAAGCGGGCGGTATCGCTTTCCTGAACGGTTATGGTGATTTCTGCTTTCAATCCGGGTTCGATACTCATGCCTGGTAACTCCTGAACAACGACTCAATTTAATCATAGTGCGTTTATTTTACCCGATCCGCTTCGCAGAGCGTGTTGCAAAACTCCACCGCCAGAATGAATGGCGGGGTAGGTGGTTTTCTCAAAGTTCTTTGACGATCCTGAAGCTTTGAACCGAAACTTGAATTGTGGTGAAACGAACCCCCTCCCACCTCCCCCAATATCGCGTTGGCGATATTGGGGGAGGTGCAGAAGGGGGCAAAAGCACTAAAAAGTGGATTATTCCGAACGATCATCTGTCAACGCCCGCCAGCTGCGGTTTGACCGTTTTTGACTTTGAGAAAGCCGTGTGGCGGGCGAGGGGATTCATTTACAGAATGATAACACTGGGGGGATTGGAATGGGATGAATGTGGCTTATAATAAAACTTGGAGAATCATCTGTTTCAAAAAGGAGAGGATAAAATGCTCAGTCAACGTTTACTCGATGAAATGAACACTCAAATCAAGCTGGAGCTGTATTCCGGCTATCTGTATCTGGCGATGTCGGCTCATTTTGACGAAGCCAATTGGGGCGGTTTTGCCAAATGGCTGAAACTGCAAGCCAAAGAGGAACAGGAGCACGCGCTCAAGTTCTACGAATACATCCATGACCGCAACGGCAAAGTGACTTTGCAGGCGATTGACGCGCCACCGAGCCAGTTTGGCACGCCGGTGGAAATTTTTGAAGAAGTGCTGCGCCATGAGCAGTCGGTTACGGCGCGCATTAATCTGCTGTACAGCATTGCAGTAGAGGATAAGGATTATGCCAGCCAGGAATTCCTTAACTGGTTCGTCAAGGAGCAGGTGGAAGAGGAAAAGAACGCCACCATGGTGTTGGACTGGCTGAAAGCGGCTGGCGACTCGATCAATGCCATGTTCCAGATCAACGCCATGCTGGGTCAGCGTGAAGACGAGGAAGAGGACTGATCGCCATGGAAGGCAACGACCCAAATGCGCCGATTTCGACACAATCGGCTGCCCCAGCCAAACCAAGAAACACACTCTTGACCGTTGTGCTGATCGTTTTAGCGGTGATTGTGTGTATTTGTCTGGCGGTAGTGATTGTGGTTGTACTTGCCCTTCTTGGTCCGTCAACAAGCGATATCTTCTCCAATATCATTCTGACTGTTGAACCGGTACCATAACTTTCCTATAAGTTGAACGAAGAATCAATCACGGCGGTAATTTACCGCCGTGATTGATGTTTACTTTCATTACGAATGACTTGCTATCTGAAGTTGTTTTTAGTAAAATATATGATAAATATCATCTAAATTGGAGGAAAATATGGCCGAATATGCTTATCCGGAATTTCTGGTTGAAACCGAGTGGGTTGCCCAGCACCTGAATGATCCGGCGGTGCGAATTGTTGAGTCCAATGAGGATGCCCTGCTCTACGATACCGGCCATATCCCCGGCGCGGTTCGGGTGGACTGGTTCACCACCTTGCAGCATCCTGTGCGGCGCGATTTTCTGACAAAGGAAGAATTTGAAGCTTTGTGTTCCTCGCTGGGAATTTCCAACGATACCACGGTGGTGTTTTATGGGGATAAAAGCAACTGGTTTGCCGTTTACGCCTTCTGGCTGTTTGAATATTATGGACATGAAAAACGCAAGGTGATGAACGGCGGGCGCGCCCGTTGGGTGGCGGAAAATCGTCCCTTGACCACCGAAGTGCCTTCCTACCCGCCGACCCAGTACCGCGCCAAAGAGCCGGATGCCAGTATCCGCGCTTTCCGCGATGACGTGATGCGCCACATTCAAACCGGTTTGCCCCTCGTGGATGTGCGTTCTCCCAAAGAATACACGGGCGAATTGATTCACATGCCCGGATACCCGCAGGAAGGCGCTCAGCGCGGCGGCCACATCCCCGGCGCGGTCAATATCCCGTGGGCGCAGGCGGTGGATGAGGATGGACGTTTTAAATCCCCCGAAGCGCTGCGTGAGCTGTACCAGAGCCGCGGCGTCACGCCGGATAAAGACATCATTGCTTACTGCCGGATTGGTGAGCGTTCCTCTCACACCTGGTTTGTGCTGAAATACCTGTTGGGCTACCCCAAAGTGCGCAATTATGACGGCTCATGGACGGAGTGGGGTAATCTGGTCGGTGCGCCGATTGAAAAAGGCGAAGGGGGCGCAGCGTGAGTGGGCAATTACCTCCGCGGCTGGCAGAAATTGTCAGCGATTTTGCCGAATGTGAGGGGCGGGAGAAACTGGAGCTGCTGCTGGATTATGCGCGGCGCTTCCCGCCCCTGCCCGCGGATTTCGACGCGGAATCGGATGCAGAAGATGTGCCGGAGTGTATGACTCCGGTGCGCATGAGCGCCAGACTGGTCAACGGTCGGTTGAGCTTCACTTTTGATGTGCCGGCCGAATCCCCGACCGTGCGCGGCTATGCCATGGTGATCATGGAAGGGTTGAATGAAACAACGCCGGAGGAAATTTTAGCCATTCCGGCCGAATTTTATCTGCAAATGGGGCTGCAGGACGTGCTGACCGCCCAGCGCTTGAACGGTATGGCGGCGATTCTGGCACATGTCAAGCGCCGCGCTGCCGAAGCGCTGGAAAAGGCCGACTAGATCACGCCCAGTTTTTTGCCGACTTTTGCAAAAGCTGCCAGTCCCTGATCCAGGTCATCGCGGCTGTGTGAGGCAGAAATCATCACCCGGATGCGGGCTTTGCCGCGCGGCACGGTGGGGAAGCCGATTGCCATGGCAAACACATTCTCCTCAAACAGTTCGCGGCTGAATTGCTGGGCTAACGGCGCTTCACCCAGCATGATCGGCGTAATGGGGGTGACGCTTTTGCCGGTATCGAAGCCCAGCCGTTTCATTTCGGCCTTGAAGTAGCGCGCGTTTTCCCACAGCCGGTCCACCAGATCGGTAGATTCTTCCAGTAAATCCACGGCGGCAATAGCAGCAGCTACGTCCGGCGGGGTTACGGCAGAGGAAAACAGGAACGGACGTCCGCGTTGGCGCAGCCATTCCACGATGAGCGGGTCTCCGGCTACCACACCGCCAACCACCCCAAAAGCTTTGGAAAGTGTGCCGACTTCCACATCCACTTTGCCGTGCAGGTTGAAGTGGTCCACGATGCCGCGTCCGCCTTTGCCCATCACACCTTCGCCGTGAGCATCGTCCACCATCAGCATAACTCCATATTTGCTGGTGACCTGGTAAATCTGATCCAGCGGAGCAATATCACCGTCCATGCTGAACACGCCGTCGGTGATTGCCAGTGCGCGGCGGTACTTGCCCTGATTTTCTAGGATCACCCGTTCCAGATCGGCCGGGTCACAATGGGCGTAGCGGATAATCGGCGCACCGGAAAGCCGGCAGCCGTCAATGATGCTGGCATGGTTCAATTCATCCGAGAATATGATATCCTCTTTGCCGACCAGCGCCGGTATGGTGGCCAGATTGGCCGTAAAGCCGGATTGGAAAGTGATTGCGGCGGGCACTTTTTTGAATTCAGCCAATCTTCTTTCCAGTTCGAGGTGGATTTCCATGGTACCGGCGATGGTGCGCACCGCTGCCGGGCCAACACCGTAGCGGTCTAATATCTGGCGGGCTGCTTCGACCAGACGTGGATGGTTGGCCAGTCCCAGGTAATTGTTGGAGCAGAAGTTGAGCACCTTTTTTCCATCCACGATCAACCATGCTCCCTGTGGTGACCCAATGGTACGGATACGGTTGTATAGACCGTTCTCCTTGAGACCTTCGATCTCTTGCTGGATCCAGGCTAAACGTTCGATCATTGCCACCTCTTTTTTTTTGAGAATTGGGGATTGAGAAGCGGGGTGTAACTTGATTTCATTATACCCCTTCTGTTTCATCTGCTCCAAGATACCCCAGCCGCGCCAGTTCAGCCAGGATGGCATTTCTGGCAGAGCGGCGAATCATCACCACAGAGGGGGAAATTTCTTCCAGAATGTGGCGGCTAACGCGGCTTTTCCGCAGGGCAGCCAGAATGGCGGGGTTTTCCACCCGCAGCAACAGGACCTGTTGTAAGCGCACCTGAACGCCGTACTGTTCCCAGCGTTCAATGGCCTGAAGCAGGGCCGGTGGTAAGGGAGGCTGGGCGGTCTTGCGCAGCAAATGGAGCAGGTGAACGCTGCGCAACCCCTGCTGGCGGGCAAGCGCCAGTGAGCGGGCGGTGATCTGGTAAACATAGACTTCGTCGCGCGGTGGCAGCCATTCACAAAACCGCGCCAGTTGATAACGCAGGCTGCGCGGGGCGCTCCGTTCAATGTGCAGAATGCCCTCGCTGCTGATGCGGATGACACCGTTTTCCGGATTGGCAAGGGATGGCGGTTTACCAGTGAGCAGATCACCCGCCCACACCGAAAAACGAAAGGCGAGCGGCGG
>NZ_DAOUBL010000341.1:0-6703 GCF_034432615.1 Bellilinea sp.
AACACGCCCGCGCTCAGGCCATAGGCGCCGTCGTTGGTCATCAATCTCCGGCCGCAGATTGGGGGCAACATGCACTTGAGTATAGGTGCTGAGCACATCTTTGACGGGGGTGGTGAGGGTCTGATTACCGGCGTAGATGATTTCCGGCCTCTTTTCACGGGGCATGATTTGCAATGCAAAAGTCAGGAGATCAACATTTTTGGCGATGGAGCGGCTTGCCCCTTGATCTGTTCCTCCGGAAAGAATGATCAAATCCGGCTTTGCGCGTAACAGGGCGTCAATTTGCGCTTCCGGCGGGCGCCGGTCATTCAAACCGATTGACTCGGTGATCAGCGTGTGTGCCGAGGAAGCCAAACGACGAGCGCTTTCCAGCGAAACATCTTCCAGCAGACCCATGACGACCACCCGCAGCGGCTGACCGGCGGTATAAGTCAATACGACCTGATCCACCCCACTGCCATCCGGTTTACCGGGCAAAATCAGGCGCGATTCTTCCAGAAGAATGCGCGAGGTGATTTCCTGCAAATTGGGAATGGCCAGATGGATGCCTTCCGAAATGTCAAAGAATGGGGATTGAATGGTTGTGGGTGCGCGGCCAGCACCGATGAAGCGATATTGCCCATCCACCAAGTCAAACAACAGCGCGCGGGTGTGGATGCTGCCAATTTCAATGGCGAGAACGGATTCGGCGTCAACTAGGGAAGTGGTCATAAGCAATTTTCATGGAAGAAAGGTTTGGATTGCCGTGCGCAGGAAGTCGAACCGTTCGATCAATGCGGTCAGGGCGGCAGCCAGAATACCGGCGTACAAAGCGCCCAATGTGATGGCAATGAAAATTTGTCCACCAAAGGCTGCTGCCTGAACTGCTGCCGATCGGCTGATTTGTTGATTGGCTTTTCGGCGTGCACTGAACTGGAAGTAGATCAAGGTGAGAACTGTACCGATCAGCAGGATGATGCCTCCCATCAACTGGCTGCCAGCCTGCAAAACATTTCCGCTTTGGGTCAGGGCAAAAGGTTGTATTGCACCGCGGATTTGCCCAAAAAGTGTACCGCTAACCGCCCCACCAATAATAACCGCTGCGCCACTGCCGACCAGAAATGCCATCGAAGGATTGCCCAGGGTGGTCAGGCGGGTAGATAACTTGAAAAGTAAAAGAACGCTCAGCACTGCAGGTACTACGGCGAGCAGTTTTTCGGACGCGCTGCCGAAGATGAGCGGAACGACCAAACGGGGGAAGATGACTTCAAACAATAAGATGACGGCAACATAGCCAGCCGACACACCCACAAATAAATATGCAGCCAAACGAAAGAGCGGATTATCACCCAAAAGATAACTGAGAGTCAACAGGGTGAGAATGAAAGCAACCGCAGTCCAGGCAAAGTCAACATCCATGATGCTTATTTCCCCTTCGTTTCGGGTTTCTTGAACAAATGCATCACCAGATAATAGAGACTGAAAAGGAGAATCAGGACAACGATCAACATCAACCCGGCCTGATAGGCATCCATGTAGCCGGGTGTCAGGCTGGTTGTCCGACCGCTCAGTTGCTGGTAAGCTGCCAGACCGGGCAAACCGGCCAGCATACCAGTTGCCTGCCCGTTTTGTACGTATGGCTGAATCATCGGGGCGGCTTGATTGCTGGCAATAACTAACAGCGGAGTGTTTTCCAACAGCGGGCTGAGTTGTTCGATCCATAACCGGCTGGTGTCGGTGTTATCGCTGAGCAGCAATATCGCTGAGAAATCTGAGATACGTTGAATGCTTTGGAAGGGCGCTTGATCCCAGGCGTAAGCTCCAAAGCGGTCGCGTGGAGCAGCCAGCGATGGCTGGCTGGCCAGCGCTGCAATGGAGGTGACGCCGCCCGGCAAATAACCCAGATTGAGGATTTGACCTTCGGAGGCAGAGTTTGCCAGCATTTCTTCTGCCAGTACAGCGCCGGCAGGGTTGATGGAAACAATGGCAATGGTTTTTCCGGCTCGCAGGAGATCATTCATAACCGGTTGTGCGACGGTGGTCATTTCGCCTGCCAGCGCGGGTTCAAAATCAACTGCCAGAAGGATGGGCGGATTTTGTTCCGTGGATGCCGTCAGCGCTTGAATCTGAGTGAAGAAGGCTACATTCTCCGGAGCAAATAGAGCCGGGGGGGCTGCCAGGTTTACGCCACCGATCAGAACAAACAATACTGTGGCTGTCAGCACAATGCCGATCAACATTCGGGCAAGGACATGCGGGGCGGCGGTTCTTGCTCCGCGGGATGGGCGGCCTTGTTTTTCCTCCTGGAGGATGGATTCGAGAAGATTGGCATAATTGCGCTGCTTTTCACTCACCTGCAAGCGGGCCGAGTAAACAGCCGGTTTGCTGTATTGGGTAATCAACGCTTCGGCAGGCAGAACTCCCTGAAAACCCGAAAGCGGCCCACTGGTTTCAATGCGTTGATCCTCATCCGTTCCAATGCGGCCCGGCGCAACGGCATCAACGGGTCGCATGGCTTCCAGCCAGCCGGGCAACTCAGCCGGTTCCAGCCCGGCTTCGCCCTCCGCAGCCGGAGCTGCGGTTTCGGTAGAAGGTTCGAATACCTGCTCGTCAAACCATTCCGGTAATTCTTCGCTGATAAAGGGGGAGATTTCATACTCCTCCTCAGCTGCAGGTTCAGCGGGCGGTGTTTCAAATATAAATGCGGAAGAAGCGCCTTCAGCCAGAGGAGAAATATCTTCCAAAATTGAGCTGAAATCTTCTGACTCAACCAACGGTTCGGCAGGGGTTTCTTCCGGAAGTTCACCCTCCAGTGAAGGGATGCCCTCCTCCAGCGGTGGGAATGAAGCCAGCCAGTCTTCTACGGATTCGGATGAGGTGGATTCGGGGGTTGGAGCTTGCCCGGTAGGCACTTCTGGTAGGGCATCCTCTTCCGAAATGCCGGTTTCTTCCGGTGAGGGTTCGGTGGGCAATTCCTCAACCCGCTCGAGCCATGCTTCATCCAGCAGGGTGAAAGGTGTTTCCATTTCAATTGAGGAGGGTACAGCGTCACCTTCAAAGGATTCAAAGGCTTTAAACCAGTCTTCACTGGTTTCTGGGGGTGTTTGTTCCTCTTCCGATAGTGGGGAAGGGCTTGTACCAAAAGTCTCAAAGGATTTTAACCAGTCTGGTTCTGCTTCCTCTGAAGCAGGCAGGGGCATTTGACCCGCATCTTCTTCCTCAACGAACAGGTTTGAACCTCCCAGCCAGTCGAGCGGTTCTTCTTGGGGTGTAGAGGGGGTTTCGTCGGCGGTTTCTTGGCTTTGTTCAATGCCTTTCAGCCAATCCGGCAGTTGCTCATCGCTTAAATCCAGATCCTCGCCCTCGGTGGGGGAAAGTGAGGCTGGGCGGACAGGTGAGGGTTCCTCTTGTGCTTCCAGGTTGACAAGCGAAAGCCAATCGGGGAGGGGGAGTCCTTCCCCGACTTCGGATTCAGAGATGGATGGCTCGCTCTGGCTGGAGGATATTTCTACATCCTTCAACCACTCGGGGAGTTCCTCTTCCTCTGCACGCTCATCTGATTGATCATCACTGCCGGGTTCTTCCTGCGAGCGTTGGCGGATACGCGCCAGCCAGTCTGGCACGTCTTCTGTAAAGGGCGGTGTATCGGCGGGTTTGGCTTCATCGCCCTCGCTTTCGGGTGGGGGTTCTGTGTCATCGCGCAGGCTTTTCAGCCAATCATCCTCTTCTCCTTCAAAATGAAAAGCATTTGAAGAGGGAAAATCAAAAAACAAGCGATGACATTTTTTACATTCAATGGCATCGGATGGGTTGGAAGCCCCACAATGAGGACAAATAATCTCGCTCATAGACTATCCACTATAGGGGCGGTCTGCGCCGATGAGGATGCGCAAACCGGTAGTAATACTGCCCAATGCGATACCCAGCAAAATACCCCGAGCACCAGCAATGGGAAGGGTATTCAGGGCGGCCAATAAATCCTTTACGAAGGGGATGTTTTCAGGAATGTTCAAAAAGCCGCTTAACAAAATCAGGAAGAGAAGGGTGCTGGCGGTGAACAAAACAGCCAGCCAGCCGCGTTTGCGTTGAAAAAGGCTGATGCTGGCGTATGTCAGCGTTACGGTCAACACACCCATCAGGCTGGCTTCCACCGGAAACTGGATATAAGTGACAACTTTTTGGAAATTGGGGTCGGTTGGGCCGAGAAGCAGACCGGCGATAAAGGTGACGACAAATGCCAGCAGCAGGATGATGCTGTAGTAATCGCGTTCGCGAGCCGAGTTCAACTTGCGCCAGTGGACGCTCAAAAGGTTGAGGATGGCAATCAGCCCGGCAGTAGCCGCCACTGGAATGGTCCAGGAAAGCAAAATCTGGCGGACGGGCAACAACACCGGAACGGGCAGAAAAGCACCCAGCAAAACCAGCAGCCCGGTGGCAATGGCGATAGCAGTGGAGACTGGTGCCCTCATACCACCCCCAGCAATTTCAAAATAGAACCTGCAACAATAACCACAATCACACCCCAGCGTAAAATATCCTGTACTTGCAGGCTGGCGGTATACACTGCGCCACTATTGAGATATGCCGGAATGGCAAACAATTCCTCACCAATCAGGGTTTCCTGACTGCTGGTGAAAAGCGCCGCCTGAGCACTGAGCGAATCGGTGGCAGCCAGGGTAAAGGCTTCTTGCTGCTCTCCAGCTTCCATCAGCAGGGCAATCTCCGGGCCAAAATTTCCAATTGCCAGATGAGCGGAAACATTTTCACCATCGGCGATTGGCAGCGCGCCGGCAATGTAGGAGAAAGAGGTCGGGCCGGTCAGCCGCCCGCGATGCGGGTCATACAGTTCCAGCTGGTTCATCTGACGGTAAGCTGCGCGCAGCGTATCCTGACTCAGCAAGGTGAGGGTTCCTTCGCCGCTGCTGGCTAAAGGGGGGCGGTCGCTGATGCTGCTGACTCGCGCAATGCGTTCCAGTGTGGTCAGCCCGGCCAAACCGGCTGCGCTGGTTGAAGAGGCGATACCGGCTTTACCCAGTGTAATATGGATGCGGGTGCCATTTTCGACGGCCAGACCAATGGCCTGACGAAGGCGGTCAAAAGCCGGCAGTTGACGCAAACCGCTGCGCAGGATGTTGCGCTGCAGGGTCAGCAGCAAGATCAGACCAGCAGTGACCGCAATCAAAGCCAGAGCCATGATTGCTTCAACCATCATAAATCAACCTCCCCGCGCAGGTAGGCAATGAATTTCCGGCTGCGCTGATTGTCTTCCAACAGGTTTGCCAATTCGAGCCATGTTCTTTTGGATGGAGAAAAGGATTCCAACAGGGGGATTCCGGCATAAACCACCTGCGCTGCAAGGATTTTTAGCGGGCCGGTCGCTTCCAGCAGGGTGATTGTGATTTCCTCGAGATTTCTTTCCTTAAGGAAATTCGCCCATTTTTGCCAGCAGGATTCAACCTCTTGCATGGTATCAGTATAGCATAATTTTTTAAATGCAATTTTTTAGAGGGGGTATGCACTAAAAAGGGAGTGATTTCAGGTTGAAAGTGATCTCCAGAGGGTGCTTCCCCCGCCTTTTTGCCAGTAATGACAAATGGCATCTCTCATTTCTTCCATGCTTGTCCAAAAAGTGCTGATTTGGGATTGATAACAGGCAACGGCATCCTGCCAGGCACGGCAGGCATCCAGCGATATGGCAATTTGTTCAATCCGCCAATCCGGCGCGATATATTCGTGCAAACGGCCGGCGTGTTGCAGCAGGTAGGGATAATCGGCGTAGTACCACAACGGTCTGCCGATCAATTGAGCGGCTGTGCGGGTCAGGTGGTGGTCTATGTGTCCGCCGAGAGTAAGCGGGCAAACAATCCGGCTGGAGAGGGGAATATGGGCGGCTAATTGGTTCGCCAGTTGCGAGGCCAGAGAATATTCCGCCGGCGGCAAAGGTTGGAAGAGTACCTCATTTGAGGTTATCAATGGCTGGCCGTTTTCGGGGTTGCGCCGGTAAATACAATCGGGGATATCCAGATGAAACGGTGTAGCGCCGAGTTTTTGACAGGCAGCCCGATCTTCCTGCCGACGGGTAATCTGAGAAGCCTGGGCTGTAACCCCCCAGCGCTGGTGAAGCATTTCCGCCAGCGGGGAAAGTTCACCCGGTGGCGGATCACCCGCACAAATCGTGCAGATTTCGACCCGTTCCCCCTTTTGGATCAGCTCAAAAATGAACCCCCCGCAGGAGAGAACGGCATCATCCAGGTGAGGGGAAAGAAATACCCAATCCATATTCGACTTATTGTACCATTGCGGGCAGGGCATGATACAATCAAATTGGAGGTGTGTTGTGGGCTGGCTTGATTTTCTTTTTGAAAAGAAACCGTATCCGGCAGAAATGCAGGCTGAAATTGACCGCTTGATTGACGAGCTGGTGCGTATTGGTCAAAAGGAGGATTTTCTGTCAGAGCGATCCGGGGGCTCCTTCAATGCGCAATGCCGTCACATTCGGGCACGCGAAATTGGCGTTCGATTGGATCAGGTGGGCGGGATTGCCCTCATGGAATATGTCATGAAAAAAGTGCGGCGGAGGGTGGGAGATACGCTGGCAGCCCATCTGGCTTATGCGTGGTCCGAAATTGGAAAATGGGTTCCGTAACGGATGCTGTTAGGAAAAGTTGAAAAGTGGACACTTATAAAGTTGAAAAGTGGACAGTTGTGGGAAGGGTGGAAATAA
>NZ_DAOUBL010000342.1:0-4963 GCF_034432615.1 Bellilinea sp.
GGAGTTTGAAAATGGCGCTCTCAAAAGATGGTGTGTTCTACCTCGGCAAACAGTACGATCCTGCCGAGAAAAAACTGCTCGATCAGCCCATTCTCTTCAACCCGGCCGATCTGACCACCCACGCCGTTGTCACCGGTATGACCGGCTCCGGTAAAACCGGTCTGTGCATTGGCCTGCTTGAAGAAGCCGCGCTGGAAGGCATTCCCGCCATCATCATTGACCCCAAAGGCGACCTCACCAACCTCCTGCTGCACTTTCCCGACCTGCTGCCCAGCGATTTTGAACCCTGGATTGACCCGGAAACGGCCAGAAGGGAAGAAAAGACGGTAGGGCAGCTGGCCGAAGAGACTGCCCTGCGCTGGAAGAACGGGCTGGCGGAGTGGGGATTGGGCAGCAACCAGATTCGCGAATTGAAAGATGCGGTAGATTTTGCCCTTTACTCGCCGGGTTCTTCCGCTGCTGTTTCTGTCAACATCCTCTCTTCTTTTGAATCACCCGACCTGCCCTGGGCAGAAAATCGCGAGATTCTGCGCGAAAAAATTTCCACCATTGTCACCGCTTTGCTGGGGTTAATCGGCTTGAATGATATTGATCCACTGCGTTCACGCGAACATATTTTGCTCTCCAATATTCTTGAACACGCATGGAGCAGTGGCAAATCGCTCGACCTGACCGACCTGATCTTACAAACCCAAAAACCACCCTTCGACCGGCTGGGGGCGTTTCCGGTCAATAACTTCTTCCCCGAAAAAGACCGCCTCTCGCTGGCGATGTTGCTCAACAATTTTCTGGCTTCTCCATCCTTTGAAGTCTGGCGTGAGGGACAACCGTTGAATGTTCAGAATTTTCTTTACAGCCCCAACGGCAAAGCCCGCCACAGCATTTTTTATCTGGCTCACCTTAACGAAAGCGAGCGGATGTTCTTTGTAACGCTTTTATTTGCCTCCATAGAATCCTGGATGCGCTCGCAGCGCGGTACCGGAAATCTACGCACGTTAATTTACATGGATGAAATTTACGGCTACCTGCCGCCGCTGAGCAATCCGCCGTCCAAAACGGTCATGCTGCGCATGCTCAAGCAGGCGCGCGCTTTCGGCGTTGGCTTGCTGCTGGCAACCCAGAACCCGGTAGATGTGGACTATAAAGGCCTGTCCAATGCCGGCACCTGGATGATCGGCCGCCTGCAAACCGATCAGGATAAACAACGCCTGCTGGACGGACTGGATTCGGCCGGCGGCGGGGTGAACCGTCAACAAATGGATCGTCTGATTTCCACACTGGGAAAGCGCGTCTTCGTCCTGCACAGTGTTCATGCCAAACAGCCGCTGCTCTTCCAAACCCGTTGGGTATTGAACTACCTTGCCGGGCCATTGACCCGCTCTCAACTGCCATCATTAATGCCGCTGACCTCGATTGCTGATGTCTCTGTTACCCCCGTACAGCAGACCACATCCGAGCTGCAAAGCGCCCGCTCCGCACCTGTGGCTGCCGGAGCAAAGGGTTTCACCTCCGCACGCCCTCCTGTTCCCAGCGGGGTTGAAGAATACTTCCTGCCAAATGATCTGCCTCTGTCCGAATCCATCCGTCAGGCAAATATCCCTCCCTCTGCTCAAATTGAGCAAAAGGGATTTGTGTACTACCCGGCTTTGTTTGCGCAGGCGAACATAAACTATCTGGCACGCAAGTACAACCTTGTAATCAACCGTGAAGTTGCAGTACTGGTACAGGAAACGCGCGGACGCTCGATCGAGTGGGATGATTTCAACTGGCGGCCCTTCAAGCGCGCTGAGATCACCGCCCAACCTCTGCCAGCCGCTCAATATGCTCCTCTGCCGGGCTGGTTAGCCGATGCCCGCCAGTTGACCGCCTTTCAGCAGGACTTTGTGGAATGGGTTTACCGCAACGCCACCATCCGGGTGCGCGCCAACGAGAAGCTGAAAGTGTACGCCGCGCCGGAAGTTTCCACCGCTGAATTTCGGGAACAGTGCGCTCAAGCAGCCCGTTCAGCACTGCAAAGTGAGGTGGATAAACTGGAGACCCTCTACCAGAAAAAAATTGAAGACCTCAATCGAAAAATTGAACGCGCAAAGAGCGATGTAGCCGATAAAGAAAACACCTACAAACAGCGTCAAATGGAGGAGTTAGCCACCCACGGGCAATCGCTTATGAACCTGTTCGGCAAACGGCGCGCCACCCTTTCCAGTTCGATGACCAAACGCCGTCTGACCAGCGAGGCCAGAGACCGGCTGGAAAAAGCCAAACTGGCCCTGGAACAATTACAAAAACAACTCAAGGATATTGAAACGGAAAAGAACCGCGAGCTGAAACAAATTCAAGATCGCTGGGCGGATATGGTCAACGATGAGGTTGAAATTCCGCTCAGCCCGTACAAAAAGGACATTTTCGTTCCGCTGTATGGTATCATCTGGATACCGTATTACTCCATTATGGTGGATCGGCAGGTACGGGAAATTCCTGCCTTTCGCAGCCCGGGCTGAAAAGCCACCTCATCGGCGGAGTGAAATATTCGCGAATTTAGAGGTAAAACATGCCACCAGAAGCCACTCGCGACCGGGTCAACCCCGAAAAGTTTGATACCACACCGCTGCGCCGCCCTTCCTGGATCCGCGTGCGCGCCCCCAGCGGTGAAACCTTTGAACAACTCCAACAATTGATGCGCCGCAAAGCGCTGCATACCGTCTGTGAAGAAGCCGGTTGCCCCAACATGGGTGAATGTTGGGGAGCAGGCACAGCCACCTTTTTGATGATGGGTGACATCTGCACGCGCACCTGCGGCTTCTGTGATATTAAGCGCGGCCGCCCTGAAGCCCTGGACTGGCTCGAACCCGAACGGGTTGCCCAGGCCGTCAAAGCCATGAACCTTCAGCACGCCGTGATTACCTCGGTCAACCGCGATGACCGCAAAGACGGCGGCGCACCGATATTTGCCATGGTCATCCGCCGAATCCGTGACCTGTTACCCGGTTGCTCGATCGAAGTACTGATCCCCGATTTCAAAGGCAGCGTAGAGGCCCTGCGCATCGTCATGAATGCCCGGCCGGAAATCCTCAATCACAACGTAGAGACCGTGCCGCGCCTGTTCAAACTGGTTCAGCCGCAGGATCGCTACGAATGGGCTAAAGCCACCCTCAGCAATGCCAAAGAACTTGATCCGGATGTACTCACCAAATCGGGCATTATGGTCGGGTTGGGTGAAACGATGGACGAGGTCAAAGCCGTCATGGAAGACTTGCGTTCGTGGGGCGTAGAAATCCTGACCATCGGACAGTATTTACAACCCAGCCGCAAACACCTGCCGATTGCGCGTTACTACACGCCCGATGAATTCGAGCAGTTACGCGAATTTGGATTGCAAATTGGCTTCAAGTGGGTGGAGAGCGGCCCGCTGGTGCGCTCATCCTACCATGCTGCCGAACAGGTTCGCGCGTTGAGCGTGGTACACCGTCAGTTGTACGGTGAACCAACCAGTAAATAGGCTATACGCAACCCTTTTTTTCATTCATCTCCAAGTGAGATGCCCATCTCCCGCGCGGTCTGAACCAGGTCGCTATCCAGGCTCACCCGGCGCGGTTGAGCCAGTGCTTCTTCCAACGGTACATCTACCACCTCGCCGCCGCGCAGGGCCACCATCCTGCCAAACCGGCCGGCTGCCGCCAGCCGTACCGCTGCCCCGCCCATGCGGGTACACAGCACCCGGTCAAAGGCAGTCGGGCTGCCGCCGCGCTGCAAATGCCCCAGTACGGTGACCCGCGTTTCTACGCCGCAGGTTTGGGTCAGCCCCTCCGCCACCTGCTGACCAATCCCGCCGAGACGCGGTAAAAAGACCTGATCGCCCCCCATGCGATAAACCCGCTCACCGCCAGCGGGGTGTGCCCCCTCCGCTACGGCAATGATGCTGAAAAACGCCCCAGCCGCTACCCGGTCACGGATTTTGGCGCAAATCGCCTCGATGCGGAAAGGAATTTCCGGGATGAGAATCACGTCCGCTCCGCCGGCGATTCCGGCATACAAAGCAATATAACCGGCATCCCGCCCCATCAGTTCCAGAATCATTACCCGGTGATGCGATTCGGCGGTTGTGTGCAGGCGGTCAATCGCCTCCATCGCCGTGTTCAAGGCCGTATCAAAGCCAAAGGTAAAATCGGTACCGTTGATGTCATTGTCAATTGTCTTGGGCACACCGATCACCGGCACGCCTAACTGCTGGTAAAGTTCCAGCGCAATCCGCAGGGTGCCATCCCCGCCGACCACGATCAGGGCATCCAGATTAAGGTTTTGAAGGCGTTCGATGACCTGCTGGGAGGTATCTTCGACAACCTCCACGCCGTTCCGAATCACCTTGCGCGCGAAGGGATTACCCCGGTTAGCCGCCCCAAGGATGGTGCCGCCGCGCGGCAGAATACCGCGCACATCGCTGAGTGTGAGAGGGAAAACGCCGCCTTCATCTACGAAACCGTCAAACCCGTTGCGCACCCCCCATACCTCACAGCCATAATGGAGGACGGCCGTCTTGACCACAGCGCGAATCACGGCATTCAGGCCTGGCGCATCACCCCCGCCGGTAAGCACGGCAATTTTCTTCATGCTCTAATTATAGCCATTTCGAAGAATCCTTTTACAATTCTTCGCTCAACTTTCTGTTCGGGCATATAATGCAGACAACATATTCACTTGCGAACAAAGCCAAATGACCCTCAACCTGTGGTGGATACGCCGCGATCT
This sequence comes from Bellilinea sp., assembly GCF_034432615.1. Taxonomy (GTDB): domain Bacteria; phylum Chloroflexota; class Anaerolineae; order Anaerolineales; family Anaerolineaceae; genus Bellilinea. Next base: position 4,744 of record NZ_DAOUBL010000342.1, read on the forward strand.
GCGGTTGAACGACAATCCTGCGCTCTTTAATGCCTTGGCGCAAGGCAGTTCAGTCCTGCCGGTTTTTATTCTTGACCCGCGGCTGCTGGCTCAACCCGCTCAGAACCGCCAGCGGTTTCTGTTCAGCGGACTGCGGCGACTGGATGAAGAACTGCGTCAACGCGGCAGCCGACTGCTCATCCGGCGCGGATTACCGGAAGAGGTGCTGCCTGCATTGGTT
>NZ_DAOUBL010000343.1:0-4149 GCF_034432615.1 Bellilinea sp.
GTGGCAAAAATTTCCTTACGCGCCAGAATGCTGGCCTCTGCAAAGGTTTCACCCAGCACGGTCAGGGTAATATCGCCTTTTTGAATAGTCGCAAAGCGCAGTAATTCAGCCGCCTCCGTCAACCGCAGCAGATGATCCGAGTCAATCGAAAGTTCCTCTGCCAGCCGGTAAATATCGGCACCGTCTTTGTGATTTTCCGCAATGTGTTCCAGCATACCGGTAAGATCGCTGATGCTGATTTCCGGCAGGGCGCGCGTTGTACCCGGTTCACCCGGCGCTGAGCCCAATTCTTCGGCTTCGGTCATGGTCTGACCGGCAAGAATGCCGTAGGTACGGTCCACCACTGCCTGAAATTCCGGAGATTTGCGCTGGCGCGGGTGCGGCAGATTGACTTCAAAATCGGCAACCACCCGCCCGGGATTTTTGTCCATCAACACCAGGCGGTCGGCCATAAAGACCGCCTCTTCGATGTTGTGGCTGACCATCAGGATGGCACGGGTCGGGATATTGCCGCTCAACCACAATTCGAGCAGCTCGCCCCGCAGGGATTCGGCGCTCAGTATATCCAGCGCTGAAAACGGCTCATCCAGGCAAAGCAGCTCCGGTTCAACCGCCATGGCACGCGCAAAGCCCACCTTTTGGCGCATCCCACCGGAAAGTTCCCGCGGATAGGCATTCTCGAAACCATCCAGACCGACACGGTCAATCAAATCAAGCGCCAGTCGGCGGCGGTTTTCCACCTCCACCCCGCGCGCTTTGAGAGCCAGTTCCACATTCTCCTGCACCGTCAGCCATGGAAAAAGTGCAAAGGTCTGGAAAACAATGGAAGCATAGGGATTGACCCCCATTAATTTTTGACCGCGGTAAAACACACTGCCTTCCGAAGCTTTTTGCAAACCGGTGATGATGCGCAGTAAAGTGCTTTTTCCGCAGCCCGAAGGTCCCAACAGGGCAACAAACTCGCCTTCCCGCACCGTCAGGTTAACTTTATCCACCGCCACAAAGCGTTTTTCGCCGCTACCATATAGCTGAGAAACATTTTGGAGTTCAAGTAAAACCGTATCGTTGCTCATCTATTCACTCCATCCGGTAAATTTCTTCCGCCTGGCGATAAAGCGGGCGCCATACCAGCCGGTTAATCAACACAACCACCACCACCATCACCAGCGTACCCGCCAGCAAGAGGGGATAGTTACCCTGATCGGTAGCATGGGAGATGACCGCCCCAATGCCGGTTGTCTGCTGAACCTTGCCACTGAAGGTTACATATTCCGCCACAATGCTGGCGTTCCAGGCGCCGCCGCTGGCAGTGATAGCGCCGGTAATCAGATACGGGAATAATGCCGGCAGGATTAAGGTACGCCAGCGCTGCCAGCCTTTCAACCCCAGCAGAGCGGTAGTGTATTTCAAATCCTGCGGGATGGCATTCGCCCCGGCAATGACATTGAAGAGCAAATACCACTGGGTTCCCATCAACATCAACAACACGGCTGCCAGATTCAACCCGCCCGGCAGCTGCAAAATGAACAACAACAATACCGGGAAAAGCGCGGTTGCCGGAACTGAGGCCGCCACCTGAACAATCGGCTGGACAACACTGGCAAAGCGTTGATTGGTGCCGATCAGCACACCCACGGGTATGGTCCAAAGCAGGGCAATCAACAAAGCCAGCCCAACCCGCACCGCCGTAGCCACCACCCCCAGACCAATTTGTCCCCACTCGCTTCCATCCACTTGGGTTAGCATCAGCACCGCCCGAATCGCTCCGTATCCCAGCAGGACCAGCACCGCAATTGCCAACAATCGGCCGGCCCACATCTGCCAGCGGGATGGCGGGCGTTCCTCTTGTTCCACCGGAAAGCGGCGCATCAACCAGCGGTCAACCCGTTCATTGAGCGGTGAAAACAAGCGCTCACCCAGAAAACGCGCCAACCTGGAACTGGACATCAGCGAATAAAACCACGAAGTGGGCGGATTGTCGCTTTCGACCATCTCGACCTTGAAGCGGTCTGACCAGGCGATGAGAGGCCGCCAGACCAGTTGATCCAAAGCCACAATCACCAGAATTAAGGCAGCCAACCCATAACCGACTGCCTGTAAATCACCCTGCAGCGAGGCTTCATGTAAATAAGCGCCCAACCCCGGCAGGCGGAAATCGCGCTGACCGACGGTAAAAATCTCGGCAGCCATCAGGAAGAACCAGCCGCCCGCCCACGACATCATGCTGTTCCAGATCAGGCTGATCATCCCAAAAGGCAGTTCCAGATTTTTAAAGCGCAGCCAGCTGTTCAAGCGAAAAATGGCGCTGGCTTCGCGCAATTCTTTGGGAATGGTGGTGAGGGACTGATACCACGCAAAGGTCAGATTCCACACCTGACTGGTAAAAATCAGCACTACCGAAGCAAGCTCAGCGGCAATGTTCTGCGGCAGGATGGCGCTCAGACCCAGCAAAACCACCGGCAAAAAGGACAGTATCGGCACGCTTTGCAGCACATCCAGCAGCGGCATCATCACTTTTTCGGCGCGGCGATTATATGCCGCCACCCGTCCGTAGATCAGGGTGAACACCACCGAGAGGAGATACGCCCCCAGCATTCTCAGAATGGAAAAGAGGGCATACCACGGCAGGCGGGTTGGCTCCAGCGAAATTTCTCTTCCCGTGACCACTGCGGGAGCATTGGCCGCCAGTCGTACTCCGGCATAAATCAACACAATGATCCCAATCAGCACCAGCCAGTCTACCCATTGCAGGCTTCGCAGGCCGGAGCGTTGAGGATCGAAATTTTGGCGGAAAGTCAGTTGGGGCTTTTTCATTGTGCTAGCAGACCTTTTTCTCTTGACCATTCCAGCGCTTCACGGATGGCATGGTCAACTTCCACACAACACGCCCATTCTAACTCACTTTTTGCTTTTTGAGCATCGTAATAAAAATAACGGCCAGTCAGGTACAATTCGGATGCCGAAACCGGTAAAGGTAACCAGTTTTCCAACAGGGCATAAATCGGCGCTACCCGGCGCACCAGGCTGGCAGGTAACACGGTGCGGGGTGGCGCAACACCGGCTGATGCAGCAATGCGCTCAACCAGATTTACAACAGTCAGGTTTTGCCCGGCAAGGAGATAGCGTTCCCCGCGCCGGCCGCGCTGTAACGCTGCCAGATGTCCGGCAATCGTATCCATCAGAGAAACCACATTCAATCCCCCCTCAACCACCACCGGCAGGCGTCGCTGCGCCGCCTGCACCACCACAGAACGCGATTGGCGGTACAAATCCCCTGCCCCAATGACCAGCGTCGGGTTGAGGATGACCACATCCAACCCGCGCGCCACGGCCGCCTGCACTTCCAGCTCTGCCAGATACTTGGCGTAAGCATAGGGCCAGCGCCCGGCAGGGTAATTCCAGGTATGGGTTTCATCCATCAAATAAGCGCTTTGGCTGCCCGGAATTTGCGGCGGAACCCCCAGCGCCGCCGCCGAGCTGGTGTGAACCACCCGTTCCACCCCGCATTGCAGCGCAGCCTGAAGCACATTACGCGTTCCTTCCACCGTAACGGTATAATGCCTGCCGCTGTCCCCCCTGCCGCCGCCCATCCATGCCGCTGCATGAAAAACGACCTGCACCCCCTGCATGGCCTGAAAAATGCTTTCCGGGCGGCTCAGATCGCCCAGCACATGCTCGAGCGGGAGGTCTTTGATGAGCATTAAATTGGAAGTGGGACGATGGAAAGCGCGCACCTCAAAACCGGCTTCCAGAAGGGCGCGGCACAATGCTGAACCGATGAACCCGCTCGCGCCGGTAACCAAAGCTTTAGTCATCCAGCCACTCCACAATCGTGGCTTCACCCTGCCCAACCCCCACACACAACATGGCCAGTCCATAAAACGGGCGGGGCTGAGTTGGCGCACGCCGGCGCATTTCATACAACAGGGTGGTCAAAATTCTTGCTCCCGAGCAGCCCAGGGGATGACCCAGGGCAATGGCACCGCCGTTGACGTTGACGATGTCCTCCGAAAGTTTCAATTCACGGATGACCGCCAGTGCCTGCACCGCAAAGGCTTCATTCAGCTCCACCAGCCCGATCTGTTCCATGCTCAACCCGGCTTTTACCAGGGCTTTACGGGCAGCCGGCACCGGGCCGATGCCCATGAT
>NZ_DAOUBL010000344.1:0-10806 GCF_034432615.1 Bellilinea sp.
GCCAGAGCTGTGGACTGGCGGCCACATTGCGCTACGAAGGCGAACATGGCAGCCACCGCATCCGCGATGTGGGCAGCCTTCATCAAAAATCGGCTCAGGAACTGGCCGGCTGGCTGGAATCGGACAACCCGCTGGAAGCCAGTCTGGGGCTGGCGGCATTGAATTCGCTGCTGCCCCCGCCTGCGGCTGCATTGCTGACCGAAATCAACGCTTTTGACCTGCTGCAACAAATGGCTGCGGGTAAAACCATCGTCATGGTCGGCCACTTTCCGCAGGTTGATAAACTGCGTCAGGGCGGGGCGCGCGTGCTGGTGCTGGAAAAACAGCCACACGGCAGCGATTTGCCCGCCGAAGCCGCCCCGGACGTAGTCCCGCTGGCGGACATTCTCGCAATTACCGCCACCACCCTCATTAACCACACCCTGGAAGACTTGCTGGGCTGGCGCAATCCGAAGGCGCTGGTCATGCTGTTGGGGCCGAGCACACCGCTTACCCCACTCCTGTTTGATTTTGGCGTTCATCTGCTCTCCGGCACGCAAATTGTGGATGAGGAAGCCGCTCTGCTCACCATTCAGCAGGGAGCTGCCTTCCCGCAGGTCAAAGGCACCCGTCTGGTCACCATGAGCCGACTTCCGCGCTGAAATCCGAAAATTTTCGCAACTTTTTTGATACCTCCCTCGTAAATACTCTATGGAGGTAGTTAACCATGCAAACCAAACGTTTATTTCGTAGTCGTCAGGAAAGAATGCTGGGCGGTGTTTGTGGCGGCCTGGCAGAATATTTAGGACTGGATCCCACTGTCGTACGGTTGGTGTTCCTGCTGTTGTTTTTCCTCGGTGGTCAGGGGCTGCTGGTTTACCTGATCATGTGGCTGATCGTCCCCGAAGAGCCGCTCTAAAAACTTTCCAAATGGCTGTGGCGCTCAATACATCCTGCCACAGCCATCTAACTCAAAGGCAGGTGTACGGATGAATCAGAAAGCATACCGTTCTTTATTCTGGCCCATTTTGTTGATTGGCGTTGGGCTCATCTGGCTGCTGAGCAACCTCGGTGTTATTCCACGGGAGAACTTTGCCATGTTGAGCAGCCTGTGGCCGTTGATTTTAATTGTCATCGGGCTGGATTTACTGTTCGGGCGTCAATCCCCACTGCTGGGAGCTGTGGTTGGGTTGGTTGCGGTCGGCATCGCTGTTGTCGTGCTGATTGCCGGCCCGGCTTTAGGGCTTTCTACCGCTGGAATTTTGCGCCACGAGTCGCTCCGCGAACCGCTGAGTGAGACAACCCAGGCCGAAATCACCCTCAATTTGAGCAGCCAGCCCGCCCGCATCTATCCGCTGAGCAATTCCACCAATCTTTTCGAGGCGGAAATTGATTATTTTGGTGAATTGCGTTTCACTTCAAGCGGCACCCGGCTGCGCCGCATTCGGCTGGAACGCTTCCAGCCAAATCCGTCCGTCAGTTTCTCCCCCGACCCCACCGCCCGCTGGGAGATCGGCTTGACCCCTCAAATTCCACTCGCCTTAAGGATTGACGCATCCTCCGGTTCGGTTGATCTCAACCTTGCCGGCCTGCAATTGACTGATTTACAGATAGACCAGGCCTCCGGCAGAATGGAGATCGAACTACCCGAAAACAGCACAGCCTATACCGCGCGCATCGAAGGCGGTTCGGGCAGTCTGCAAATCAACCTGCCCCGCGAGGCCAACCTGACCTTGCGGCTGGATGGCAAAAGCGGGGCAATCCGCATTGCTGCTCCTCCCGAACTTCCTTTAAGGGTGGAAATCCGCGACTCTGGTTCGGGGAATGTCTCCCTGCCCGACTGGTTGCAGCGCATCTCCGGACGGGACAAAGAGGGCGTGTGGGAAAGCGCGTCCTATTCCAGCGCGGCTCAGCGTGTACTCATCATTTGTGAAGATTTAGGTTCGGGCTCATTCACCGTTCGCTGAGAATGAATCTGCGCCTGATCAAAGACGGCTGGATATCCATAGAACACGCCAGCCGTCTTTGATTTAACATCAATTCGGGATAAATCATTTTTACATCAATTTTCGAGTCTCGTCCCCCTCCCGCCTCCCCCAAAATCGCAGGCGCGATTTTGGGGGAGGTGCAGGCATATGCGCTAACTTAAGCTAAAAAGAGAACCTCTTTGGTAAGATATAGGTCGACACCACCCATCTATAACCAAAGAGGTTCACATGGAGTTTACCACAATTGACAGCAGGAAATGCAAACGAAATCGAGAAGGTGGCGCATGTCAGCAAGATGAGGGAATAGCCGAAAGCTGGAAGAAATTCCAACAAAAATGGGAAATAGACCTGGAAGGCACGGCACGAGCAAGCAAAGCCATTCAACGTAAAAGGGAAATTCGCAGCGCGGAAGACCTGCTGCGATTGATTGTGTGGTATGCCATGAATGACTGGTCGTTGCGGCTGACAGCGCTTTGGGCTGCATTGACCAATATTGGGTATCTTTCGGACGTAGCCGTTTTGAAACGGCTGCGCCACAGCGTTGAATGGCTTGGGAAACTGATTGGGATGCTGTTGCAAAGGCGTCTATCGGACTTGCAAAGCCTGCCGGGTGTGCGAATGCGGGTGGTGGATGCGACCACAATTAGCATCCCCGGCAGCAGTGGGACAGGCTGGCGGATACACCTCAGTTTTGACCTGGGGAATTTTTGTCTGGATGGCGTTGAGATCAGCGATAAATACGGGGGTGAGAGCCTGGCACGCTTTGAAGCGCGGGACAATGAAATCTGGATTGCCGATGCGGGGTATGCCTTTGCTTCCGGTATGGCGCCGGTCTTGGACAAAGGCGCGAAGCTGATTGTGCGCATCAACTGGCGGAATGTGCCGGTCATTGCGCCTGACGGACAGCGCTTGAAGGTGATTGATTGGCTTAGAACCGTGACCGATTTGTCAGAGCGCAGCGTTTGGATGAAGATGCCGTCTGGCTGGTTTGCATTTCGTCTGATTGCTGCACCCCTTCCACCCGAAAAAGCGGAGTCAGCCAGACGTCGAGTTCGCCTGGCTTATCAGCGTAAAAAGAAACCGCTCAATCCAGATACTCTCTTTGCGGCCGGGTTTGTACTGTTATTGACCAACTTGCCCGTTGAAGATTGGTCGGCAAGAAAGGTGCTGGCTCTTTATCGCATGCGTTGGCAAATCGAAGTGTACATCAAACGGCTCAAAAGTGTGCTCAATTTTGACCTTTTGCGGGCTAAAGATGCCCGCCTGGCTCAAACCTATCTGCTCGCCAAAATTCTGATTGCGCTTATCACTGATCAGTTCATCGCCTATCCGGTCAACCAATTCCCCGATTGGTTTGCTTGTCTCGATCGCCCCGTTAGTCCGCAACGTCTCACGATGTTATTCAGAGAAACCCTGCGCCAGATCATGACTCGCTTCAATGTTTCTTCTTTGCAAACCTCTTTTCCTCGCTTAAGACGTTATCTTTGCGACCCCCCGCGCCGCCGTCTTCAACATTCTGCCTGGGGTAGAGCTCTTGCACTCCATTCCTCATTCCATGATTTCTGCCCTTAAGTTAGCGCATATGGGAGGTGCAGGTGGGGGTGATTGGTATTGCCTGCAAGGTTTTGATCTTATCCCGAGCTCACGTTGATTTAAGTGGGTTTCTTTTTTTTCAAAAGCAATCGGGATTACTTTCGACCAGAGGCTGAGCCGATGGCCTTCCTGTGAGATAATGGGGAAAACATCTCATCCGACGGAGTAAGGTCAGAAATGCGTTTTCTGGAAAATGCCATCCTGATTTTGTTGTTGTTCTCCCTGGCGTGGACATTTTTACCTCCTCAGCGCCGTTCGCGCCTTATCCTTTACCTGCCATTCCTGGTCAGTCTGCTGGTCATTTTGCACCTCATCATCGAGGGTTCCCGCTGGCAGATGATCCCGGCTTACCTGTTGACTCTGGCACTGCTGGCCAATAACATCCGCCTGCTGCGTTCACCTGCCAGCCGTTCAACCCATCAGCCGGTCTGGTTACGACTGGGGCTGGTATTCGGCGGATTGCTGCTGTTTTTGCTGGTTTCGCAGCTGCCGACCCTCATCCCGGTTTTCAGCCTGCCGCAGCCGGGCGGCGGCTTTGCCGTGGGGGTCAGCCAGCTGGTGCTGACGGATACCCAACGTGCAGAAATCTTCACCAGCCAGCCGGATGACCAGCGGCAGGTGCCCCTGATGATTTGGTACCCCGCCGAAGTCAGTCCGGCAGACCGGCCCACAACTTACTGGCTGAACCAGCCCCAAATCAGCCGTCAACTGACCGCAATGCTGGGGCTGCCTTTCTTTTTGCTGGATCACCTTTCGCTGGTGCAGACTCATGCCGTTTTGGATGCTCCCGCGGTCAGCGGACAGCCGCCTTTTCCGGTAATTCTGTATTCACACGGTTATCGGCTGGGATATTTACAGCAGAATACTTCCCTGATGGAAACCCTGGCAAGCCACGGTTATGTGGTGATCAGCGTAGGGCATCCGTTTCAGGCAGCCGCAGTGCCGGACAAGAGCGGCGGTTTAATGCGTTTTGCCAGCGAAACCGCCCCCCGCTTTTCTCAAGATGCCAATTTTCGGGATAAAAGCCTGACCATCTGGACGGATGACTTGCGCTTCGTCCTCAACCATCTGCCCGAATTTCAATCGGGAAGCCTGCTGCCACAACTGAGCGGAAAACTGGACGTTGAACGGGTAGGAGTGGGTGGAATGTCGTTTGGTGGTTCGGCTGCCAGCCGATTGTGCCTGCAGGAAAGCCGCTGCGACGCTTTACTAACCCTTGACAGCCCGCAGTATGAGCCGGTACTCTCCCAGTCTCTGCAGCAGCCGGCGCTGTTCTTTGCCGCACAGGAAAGTGAATATGTGCGTGAAGAGGTCTTTCAACAGGTGAACGCACCCGCCTACCTGCTCACCATTCAGGGTAGCGCCCACTACGACTTTACCGACCTCACCCTGGTTTCACCGCTTAACGCTGCCCTGGGCTTTTCCGGGGGAATTAACGGCGGTCAAATGGTGCGCATCCTCAACCAGTACAGTCTGGCTTTCTTTAACCGCCATCTGAAAAACCTGCCTGCCCCGCTGCTGGACAGCCCCTCAGCCGATTACCCGGAAGTGAACATTACTGCCCGCAACTGGCCCTGAACCGCCTCCGGCAGGGGCAGCCGCTCCATCGCGGCTTCCAGCACCGGCTGGAAAATGCCGCGCTCACTGCGGTCAAAGATGAATTGGGCATGGGTTTTCAGCGGGGGATGAGCATTGGCAGGCGCGCAGGCCAGATCAGCCATATCCAGCATGGTGAAGTCGTTTTCACCATCCCCAACCGTGATGAGCGGCACATCCTCCACGCCCAGCGCCGGCAGCAGCGCATTCAAACCGGTGGCTTTGGTCACACCCTTGGGGGTCATTTCGTACAGGTCACCCAGACTGGAGTTACCCTCCAAAGGCAAAGAACGGAGGGTTTCTTCCAGTTCTTTCAAAACCTCAGGTTGATCGGAAATACACAGCAACTTGCTGAAAACCGGCAATGCCTCACCCGGCTGCCATGCCAGTGGCCGGTAGCCGTAATAAATGGCACGCGGTCCGCCGTAAGGCGAGGTGCGAATCAGCCATTCGCGCCCTTCGCCCTGCGCCACCACTGCCAGATCCTGCGGAAAGGCCAGCACACGCTGCACCAGTTCAGCGGCAATGCCCGGCTCAAAGGCAAAATGACGGTGTACCCGCTGCCCCGGCAGATACACCAGCGCGCCGTTGTGCAGCACGAGGGGATAAGGAACAGGCTCACTTTCTCCAATCAAACCGTTGATGGTCAAAGGCAGGCGCATACCGGTCAGAGAACGGCCGGTGGCAAAGATGACGGTCAGCGGTAAATCCTGTTTCAAAAACGCCACATCCAGCGGATGAAAACGGTTATCGGCAAACAACATGGTGCCGTCCATATCCACGGCAATCACCAGTTTCGTTAACTTCATGCTCTCCATAAACTCCACACCAGCTACCTTTCCAGCGTCAGCTCGGGGCAAATCCTTTTCATCTCCACTTTCACATTTTCGGCCCCCTCCTGCGCCTCCCCCAAACATCGCTGGAGCGATGTTTGGGGGAGGTGGGAGGGGGTAATTTCGCTACTCGTCAGGTTTTGCCCTTAAGCCGAACTCACATTTTCTAACCAAAACAGCCCAATTATTGCCCGAAAACAGGAAAAATACAAGGGAATCACTCGATTTTATCGGGCAGATGAACATTCGTTCAGCAGACAGAACGGGTCCATACTCTGAAATGCACCGCTGACCCGCCACATGCAGTAGGCAGCCATCTCCTCACTGCTGGCAGAGGGGTCATAGTGTGCCATGGGGGTAAAAATCATTTCTGCCGGGCCAAGTCGCACTTCCAGATGCAAATGCGGCGCCAGCGCATTCCCGGAATCGCCAATTGCGCCGACCACCTGGCCGCACTTAATTTCCCCTCCCACCGCGAAGGCCGGCGCAGATTGCAGATGGGCATACAACAAATACAACGAGCGCGGGCGGGATTGCCAGTCCGACGGCAACGGATAAGGCGGACAGCTCAGGGCCAGCGGGCGAATGGTTTCAGGGGGGAACTCCGGCAATTCCAACCGGGCAACCAGCAGGGGGTCAAGCTCAGACAGAGCGGTTTCCACAATCAGCAGATTGCCGTAGGGGAAACGCCCGGGCGTTATCCCTGCTACCCGCCCGCTCAAAACCGCCTGAACGCTCATCCCGCTGCGCGCAATCCGATCCTTCTGGTCGAAATCAGCCAGGTCCACACCGTAATGAGGATCATCACTGCCCGGCGGGGGTGGGTGATAGGGATTGGAAACCTGTCCTGCCAGTTGTTCCAAATCATAACCGGCCAGCGGAGAGCAAACCTGAGGAAGGGACAACACCGTCGGGGTTAAAACAGGGGGCAGCGGAGTCAGAGTGGGAACGGTGGTTAACGTCGGTGTTGCGGAGGGATGCGGGGAGGGTGGGGCCGGCTCAACATCTCGCGGCGGATCACTCACCGAACAGGCGGTCAACAACCACGCCCAAAATATTGCCCATCCCATCCAGCGTTTCAAGCAGCGCATGGGTAAATTGTACCCGTTAACCAGCAGCCAAATGGCTAATCTGCTTCCGCTTTTTTCCGGCATGGGGTATCATGTTTAAGCAACAAACTCCGCCCATGAATACCCTGTTGAACACCAAAAACCGGAATGAAAGACGACATCTTTAACGACCTTTCGATCAATCAGCGCATCTATGAAATTGTGCGCCGGATTCCACCCGGCCGGGTAGCCAGTTACGGACAAATTGCCCGCATGGTTGGCGGCGGAGTCGGCCCGCGTCAGGTCGGTTATGCGCTGGCAGCGCTCAAAGCCGGCACGGATGTACCCTGGCAGCGGGTCATCAACGCCAAAGGGCGCATCAGCCTGCCCGGTATCGGCGGGGCCATTCAACGGCAGTTGCTGCTCGAAGAAGGCGTGCAGTTCGATGAAAACGACAGCGTGAATTTTGAACGCTTCGGCTGGAACGGCAACGGAGAGCTGCCCCATCCCGCTCAAGGTTAAGCCAGCATGGTTGACTTGAAACAAGCCATCCTGCCGTATTATTTGCGGCTCAACCGTTTCAGCCGCGGGACAATTGAAATCATCCGTGTCACCCTCAAAAACTTTACGCTGGCGCGCGGCAGTGAAGCGGCTGCCAGTCTGGCGTATTATGCCCTTTTTTCGTTATTCCCCCTCCTGCTGATCCTCATTTCGGTGGCCGGTTTTATCCTCAAGCGGGAAGATGCCTATCAGGCAGTGCTGACGCTGGTCTTTCAGGCCCTGCCCAACGCCGAACCGCTCATCGAACGCAATTTACAGGTCATTCTCAGTCGGCGCGGCACAATCGGCGTTATCGGTCTTTTGGGAGCGTTCTGGTCAGCCTCCGGTTTCTTCAATACACTGGTGCGCAACATCAACCACGCCTGGCTCAACCTCAAGCCGCGCGATGTCATCCGCACCCGATTGCTGGCGTTGGGTATGATCGGTATGATCATCCTGCTGCTGGTGCTTTCGCTGCTCTCCACGGCAGTATTCAACCTGATTCGCATTTTTGATCAGGTTTTTCTCAACGGCGATCATCTGGAAAATACGGTCATCTACCCCTATCTGCGTGTGCTCATCCCGGCCTTCTTCACCTTTCTGATGTTCCTGATCATCTACCGCTGGATTCCGAATACCAAAGTGCGCTGGCGGGCCTGTATGTGGGGCTCCTTGTGGACAAGTGTTGCCTGGGAACTGGCAAAATTTGGTTTCAGTGCGTATTTATCCAGCGGCCTGGCGCAATATGAGATTTTATACGGCTCGCTCGGCACCGTCCTGGCGCTGATGTTCTACATCTACCTGTCCTGCACCATCATCCTGCTGGGTGCTCATCTGACCGCCACGATTGACCAGCGTAAACCACGCCGCACCCTCCATCCCTCCACAGAAAGTCAACAAACAGAAACAGCCGCATAAGAGCGGCTGTCTGAAGTTTTTCCAATGTCGGCTAAATTTTAGCGGTTGGCCCGAAACCGGCTTTCCACAAAATCCCAGTTGACAATCGTCCAGAAGGCTTTGACGTAATCCGGCCGGCGGTTCTGATAATGCAGATAGTAAGCATGTTCCCACACATCCAGACCCAGCAGCGGGATGTGACCGTCCATGTAGGGACTGTCCTGATTGGCAGTGGAGTAAACCTGCAGCTTCTTCTCACCATCCAACACCAGCCATGCCCAGCCCGAGCCAAAGCGAGTCACAGCGGCGTTACTGAATTTTTCCACGAAGGCATCATATGAGCCGAAGGTGGCATCAATGGCTTTGGCAATTTCACCAACCGGTGTCTTGCTGCCGCCGGGGGCAATCCAATCCCAGAAGAGGGTATGGTTGAGGTGCCCGCCGCCGTTGTTGCGCACGGCGGTGCGGATATTCTCCGGCACTTCGTTGATGCGGCGCAAAATCTCTTCAATGGGATGGTCAAACCATTCCGGCGCGCTCTCCAAGGCTTTGTTCAGGTTGGCGACATACGCGCCATGATGCTTGTCATGGTGAATTTCCATGGTGCGGGCATCAATGGCAGGCTCCAGAGCATTGAAGGCGTATTTCAGGGGAGGCAGTTCGAATACTTTTGCCATATTTCTATTTCCTTTCTTTTTTTGTACTTTTTTGTTGATATCCCCACCCGTTCGGGGTATTTATTTATATTATTATGATAATAATACTACGATTTCGAAGCGAAGTCAATTGAGATTGTAGAAGATTCATATCGAGTTCGTACAGGCGGGGGATGTTCCCCATCACCCGCCTATGAGCAGGCATCACCCTTAAATCAGAAGCCGCCCGACTCAACCGCCGGGCGGCAAATTATCCATCACACCACAAAACAACCCGATGGAGAGTGGTTAAGTCAGGTTGACTGCTACGCGCATGTCGCGAGCGGTGCGCTCGACCCGCACGACCTTGCCGTGTACCACCATCGAGTCGCGCCCTTCCAGATGGGGAATGGAAAGGGCAATTTCAGCGCCCAGCGGCAGGTTGACATGCCGGTCGGTGGAGAGCAAAATCCCAACCGCGCTGACATTGATGGTCTTTCCACTGGCGCGGATGGGATCAACGATTAAAACCGGGCGTTCCCAAACGATGCGGTTAGCCCGACGGGTATTGGTGGATTGGGGGGATAAGCGGTCTTGCATTTTAATCTCCGGGTAGGTCTCATTCGGTAATCTGCTACCCAAATAATAGCATATTCCGTGCCAGAATAAAAGTAGAGTTCCCTGTCTGTTATTTTTTTTATTCTCTTCCCCTTTCCCGCCTATGCTATAATCTTTCTTCGCAAACCCTTATGCAGCCTAACCGCAACCGCATTGCTCTGTTTTTCAGCCTGCTGGCCGTAATTGCCGGCATTGTTCTGATCGTCTGGCTCGTCCCGCGACTCAGCACACTCTTCAGCAGCCAGCGCCCGGCCGGTCAGGTAGGCTATGATTCCAGTACGGTGCGCGCCGAGGTACTGGAAATCCTCGAAACCGGTCAAATCACCCTCGGCGAACGCCCCCAGCGCTATCAGGTCTTCACCGCCCGCGTTTTAGAAGGCAATTTTGCCGGTCAAATTGTCGAAATCGAGTACGGTTTGCAACAAATCCGCCCGAATGATGCCGATGTTCGCCCCGGCGAACAGGTGTTAATCTCGGTCGGTGTACGACCGGATGGACAAATTGTTGCTTTCTTCACCGACTTCATCCGCATCGGCAGCATTCTACAGCTTTTTCTAATTTTTGTCCTGTTCAGCGTCCTGATTGGTGGCTGGAAAGGGCTGCGCGGACTGCTGGGGATTGCCCTCAGCCTGATTGTGATTGTTGCCTACATCATCCCCCAGATTCTGGCGGGTAAAAACCCGGTGCTGGTCAGCATCATCGGCTCGTTCGGCTTTCTGGCCGTTTCCCTTTACATCGTCTATGGCTGGACGCTGAAGACGCACGCGGCGGTGCTGGGTATGTTGATTGCACTGGTCATCACCGGCGCACTGGCCTGGGTTTCGATCAATTTCACCCGTCTGAGCGGTTTTGGCGATGAAAATGTGATGTTTCTTGCTCAAATGACCGCCACGCCGATTGACATGCGCGGCTTGCTGTTGGGAGGGATGATCATCGGAGCGCTGGGGGTGCTGGACGATCTGGTCATCAGCCAGTCCTCGGCTGTGTTTGAACTGCACGGGGCAAATCCGGCCTTGAGCCTGGGCTTTCTCTACCGCCGGGCAATGAACATTGGGCGTGATCATGTTGCCGCCACGGT
>NZ_DAOUBL010000345.1:0-15281 GCF_034432615.1 Bellilinea sp.
TCATTCCTGCATCTAAAGTATGACGATCAAAAACAGTGGAATTTTGGTGTAGAGGTGGCCACCCGCTTCGGTTACGACTGGCAGGCCGGCCGGCAGGATCGCTCTGCCCACCCCTTCACCACCAGTTTTGGCATCCGCGATGTACGCATTACCACCCGCGTCATCGAAGATCAACTCCCCTCGGCCCTGTTCGGCACCATGCACGAGACCGGCCACGCCCTCTACCAGCAGGGCATTGACTGGAAATACCGCCGCAGCGCCCTGGGTGGAGCGGCATCCCTGGCTGTCCACGAATCCCAGTCCCGCATGTGGGAAAATCTGGTCGGGCGTTCGCGCGCTTTCTGGCGCTTCTTCTACCCGCGCCTGCAGGAGTACTTCCCCCAACAATTGGGCAATGTCAGCATGGAAGCGTTCTACAAGGCGATCAACAAAGTTGAACCGTCTTTCATCCGGGTTGAGGCCGACGAAGCCACCTACAATCTGCACATCATGCTGCGCCTTGAACTGGAAATCGCTCTCATGGAAGGCAGCCTGGAGGTCAAACACCTGCCGGAAGCCTGGAACACCCGCATGAAAGAATACCTGGGCATCACCCCTCCAAATGACCGCCTGGGTGTATTGCAGGATATTCACTGGTCGGGCGGGATGATTGGCTACTTCCCCACCTATGCATTGGGTAATCTGATTTCGGTGCAATTGTGGGAGAAAATCCTGCAGGATATCCCCAATCTGGAAGAACAGATTGAACGCGGAGAGTTTTCAGCGCTGCTGGGCTGGCTGAGGGAAAAAATCCACCGACACGGCTCGAAGTTCGAGCCGCAGGAATTGGTGGAAAAAGTCACCGGCTCAAAAATTGACCCGCAGCCGTATATCCGTTACCTGAACACCAAATACCGCGATATTTACGGTTTTTAAGCCATGAAATTTGGCGTCGTCCTGCCAACCTACGGTCAAGGCGCAACCCGTTTGAGCATCGTAGATACCGCCCTGGCAGCCGAAGAACTGGGGTTTGACTCGATTTGGGTGACCGATCATCTGGCACTGCCGCAGGCGGATGCCGAGCGTTTCGGTCATATTTTCGAAGCCATTACCACCCTCAGTTATCTGGCGGCCAGCACGCGCCAGATTCGCCTGGGAATTTCGGCGCTGGTGCTGCCCCAACGCAACCCGCTGGAAGTCGGTAAAGAACTTGCCACGCTGGATGCCTTGAGCGGCGGGAGGGTGATTCTGGCAGCAGGAATCGGCTGGTCGGCGGGCGAATATGCCAATCTGGGTTACGAATTTCACAACCGCGGCAAACGCATGGACGAAGCCCTGAAAGTGCTGCGCACCCTTTGGCGGGGCGGCAAGGTGATCTCCTTTTCCGGAACTTACTACCGGTTTGAAAAGGTTGTCCTTTCACCGCCACCCGTTCAACCCGGGGGGCCGCCCCTCTGGGTAGCCGGCGATTCGCCCATCGCGCTCAAACGCGCAGTCTATTTCGCCGACGGCTGGCATCCCAACACCCAGCCGGTCGAACAGATCCGCTCCGCACTCCAATCGGTGCGCCCGCTGATCCTCAATCGTCCTTTTACGGTGTGTATGCGCGCTCGCCTGCAATTTTCCCCCGCAATCAGCACCGATCAGCCTTTCAGCGGCACACCGGAGCAGATCTCTCAGCAGATACACCAATACCAGCAGGCTGGTGTGGATTATTTGATTTTCTCTTGCAATGCCGAAACGCAGGGTGAACGCGAACGCTGCCTGAAAACCTTTCAGGAACAGGTCAAACCGCGCCTGACTCAAACTTCCTGAGCCTTTCTAGGATCCAGAAATAAGAATGGGATCGAAAACCCCCTGTCTGCCGTAAGAGACAGACAGGGGGTTTCTCTGCCGATTAGCGTACCCGGCGCTTCCACTCTTCCTTTAACTGTAGTTGCTGCGGGCTTTCCCCCGAAGGCAGGCTGAGAAAGTCGTTCATCAACCGGTTGAATTTGCTGCTGTCGTCCAGCATCACAAAATGCCCGCCCTCCTCAAATTGAATGAGATGGGCATGTTCGGGCAATTTTTCAATCTGATCCAGACGCGGCGGCTGAACCAGTGAATCGCGGCTGCCGTGTACCAGCAGACAGGCGGTATTCAGTTTTGCCCACAAGCCGCCTGCGTATTGCAGCACCACATCACTCAGCGAACCCAGAATCGCAGCCGGATCGGTTTTGGCGGCATCTGTCGTAACCGGTTCGCTGAGCGGTGTCTTGCCCAACATGCCCTCCGCCAGATCAACCGGTGAGGTATTGCGTAACCGCCCGCTGATCATGTTTTCATCCAGCGGAAAACCAACCGCCATGACCCGATCCACCACACCCGGATGGCGCAAGGCAAACAGCAGCCCCACCAATGCCCCCAAACCGTGCCCGACAATTGCCACCCGGCCAATACCCAGTTTTTCCAGAAACGCCTCAATCAGTCCGGCCTGAGCTGCAAGAGAGTACTGCCGATTCTTGGCGCTGTCGCCAAAACCGTACAGATCCAGGGCGTAAGCGCGGTAGCCAACCGAAGCGGCCTGCATCATCGGAATCCAGTAGCGCCATGAACCGACCCATGAATGCAGAAAGAGAATGGGGCGACCGCGTCCCAGCACTTCGTAATGGATAATATCTTGCTCAATCAGGATTGCGCTCATGGTTACTTCTTTTGGGCAAAGCGTTCCAGCAACTCCGCCACCCGGCGGGTCAACTCATCTGGCGCAAAGGGCTTCAATAAATACTCGCTGGCGCCGGCTTGCAGTCCTTGCTGAATCTCGGCTTCCTGTCCTTTGGCAGAAAGAAAGACCACCGGAATGTGCGCAGTCTGCGGGTCAGCCTTGATGCGCTCACAGGCCTCGTAACCGGTCATACGCGGCATGCGCACATCCATCAAAATCAAATCCGGCAGCACGCTGGGAGCTGCCTGCCAGGCCTCCTCCCCATTGGTCACGGTGATGACCGTATGACCGGCAAACTGTAAAGTGAATGTCAGCAAATCGCGGATATCCTTTTCATCCTCAGCCACTAAAATCTTTGCCATCTTCACTCAACCTTCCAATGGATAGATTGGCAGCGTGAAGGAAAACACACTGCCCTCACCGGGTACACCGGTGGACGTAAACCAGATGCGGCCTTCCTGCATTTCCACCAGAATTTTGGAAAGCGCCAGTCCCAGGCCAGTGCCGGGAGTTGCCATTACCAGGGGACTTTCACCACGGTAAAAACGGTCAAAAATACGGCCATGATCTTTGGGTGGAATACCGATGCCATTGTCAATGACATCTACTTGCACCTCATGTTCGAGCGTTGAAATGCGCACTGCAACCCGTCCGTTTTCGGGGGTGTAATTGAAACCATTGCTGACCAGGCTGCGCAAAATTTGCAGGGTGCGTTCGCGATCTCCGCGCGCATACGGCAAGGACGGCGGCGCTTCCAGCAAAAAGTGCATCGGCTTGCCGGTTTCAGCCGAACGCTGGCGCATCTCGCCGAGAATTTCCTCCGCCAGGGCGCGCAAATCGAGAGGTTGGGCTTCAAGCATGACTTTACCGGATTGAATGCGCGAGACATCCAGCAAATCATTGACCAGAACGTTCAGGCGCTCCGCATTTTCCCGCAGGATTTCAATGAAGTGAACCTGTTTATCGGTCAACTCGCCGCCAGCGCCCATCAGAAGGATATCGGTGTACCCTTTAATGGAAGTCAACGGCGTGCGCAACTCGTGAGAAACGTTGGCAATAAACTCAGATTTCAAGCGTTCCACCTGCACCTGATGGGTCATATCGCGCAGGATGGAAACCGTACCGAGAAATTCATTGCGCCAGATGACCGGCGCCAGATGAAGGGCGACCACCCGCCCATTGGTGAGGGTGATCTGTTCAGCGTAAGCCTCCCCCGCCGCAGGATAACTTCCCTCCGACCAGCGCTGGATGACCGCCATCCACTGGCTGCCGGTTCCTTCAAAGGAGGGTGCAATCTGTTGGAGCGGCTTACCGATCACCTTGCTGCTATTCACTTCCAATATCGCTTCGGCCGAGTCATTGAACAGGGTAATGGTCTGATTGACATCCGTAACAATCACGCCATCCGCCACGGCTTCCAGAATGCCGCGCGAGCGGGAAGCTTCAATTTGCTGGTCGCGCAACATGGCTCCCAGGTTTTCAGCCTGATCGCGGATCAGACCAAACAGTTCAGCATTGTTGAGGGTAATGGCAATCTGCCGGGCAATCCCTTCCAGCAGGCCGGCCTGTTCCGGCTGGAAGTGCCCCTTTTCCCGATGCAGGAGCATGAGGGTACCCAGCGACTCCTCTCCCAGAATCAAAGGAATGGCCGCCAAACTGTGGTAAGCCGGCGGATGATGCGGCTCCATTTGCCAGCGTGAATCCTGATGGACATCCTCAATCCAGAGGGGTTTTCTCACCCGCATCAGGTACTGGTGAATCTGGTGCTCGATGGCATGTCCTTCCGAGAATGCCAAACTTTCCAGATGTTGACCGGCCTGAACAACGACCCGCCCGGCATCGCGGATGATCAGGCTTTCCTCGATATCCAGCGCTTCATTCAAAACACTCAACGAACGGCTGAGCACCTGTTGAATATCCAGACTGGCGGATAGTTCAGTGGTCACTTTCAGCATCGTCCGGGATTTGTGATGTTCCAGTCTCAGAGCGGCGGTGCGTTCCTCCACCC
The DNA here is from genome assembly GCF_034432615.1 of Bellilinea sp. Taxonomy (GTDB): domain Bacteria; phylum Chloroflexota; class Anaerolineae; order Anaerolineales; family Anaerolineaceae; genus Bellilinea. Next base: position 4,692 of record NZ_DAOUBL010000345.1, read on the forward strand.
GGCGCTCCAGGTCTTCTTTGAGCGAGCGGATTTCCTCAAAACGGCGGGCATTCTGCAGGGCAATTGCCGCCTGATTGCTGATGGTGCGCACCAGTTCAATTTCCGGTGCCGAAAAGCGGCGCTTTTCTTCTGATTGCAGCAGCAGCCAACCGGAAATTTCCTGTCCACTGACCAGCGGGATAATGACCAAAGCGCGCACCTTGCGGCTGTCGAGAAAAGCCGCCCGCCATTCGGTCAATTCCTGTTCCTCTTCAACATCTTCGGTATTAAAGACGCCCTGCGAATCGCGCAGCTGCTCGATGAGCGGAATCATTGGCATAGTAAGCGGCAAGGCATCTTCCGCAGGCGGGTTTTCAGCCGCCAGAATCAACTGTCCCTCTTCACCGATCAATAAAGCAGCCGCACGGCTAATATCCAGCGCATCTGCTAGCCGCTCACAGGTCAGTTGGAGAATGGGCAGCACTTCCAGCGAAGCGCCTAAATCCGCTGAAAAGCGATTCAGCAAAGCCAGGCGGCTGGAGCGTTGATCCAGTTCAGCGGCCCGGCGCTGGCTTTCTTCGAACAGGCGCGCATTTTCTAATGCCACCGCCGCCTGACCGGCAAAGGTCATGGCCGCCTGAATATAATCCTCCGTGTAAAAATTGGCATCCCGCTTTTCCAGCGCAATTACGCCAATTAATTCCGACTTGGCAATCAGGGGTATGCCCAGCCAGGAAAGATACTCCGGCACCAGCAAGCGGGTAAAGCGGGCATCAGTACGCACGTCCGGCACCGAAATCGCCACCCCTGAACGGCTCATTTCCTGGAACAGCACACTATCCTCAACGCGGGCAGTCAATCCAAGGCGCGCCTGATCGTCATCAAATCCCCGCGCAGCAGCCACCTCAATGAAATCTCCTTTGCGCAGCCAGAGCGTTGCCGTATCGAACGGAACTACTCTTTGCAACTGCTCCAGCAGGCCAGCAATCAGAGCATCACTTTGCAGGCTGGAGGTAATCGTTGAAGATGCCTGCGTCAGCGCCTGTAACTGCGCCGTGCGCTGTTGGATGGAGCGGAACAGGCGCGCATTTTCCAGTGCAAGCGCGGTCTGCTGCGCCAGCGAGAGCGCCAGACTTTCATGTTCGGCGCTAAACGCCTCAGCCTGGTCGAAATTTTCCAGTACCAGCACTCCCATACAACGTTCTGCAAGGCGAATTGGCAGCGCCAAAACCGAGATGGGCAGCCTTGCCCGGCTGGCTTTTTGATACCGGATTAAATCTTCAGCCGAGAGGTTGTAATCCTCAGCAAAATGAATTTCATTTACCCGCAGCGGATTGCCGGTTTGAACGACGCGCAGCGGCAGCGGCGGCGGTGTCCGCTCAGGATTGTAGCGGATTTGCAGTAAAGCTTCGACATCACTGTATCCGCGTGCATGCACGGGTAAAATCCAACCGCCGTTTTCCTCGATCAATCCCACCCATCCAGCGTCTGCGGAAGGCAACACCTGCATGGCGCTTTCCAGCAGGCTTTGCAGGATACTGCCGGTATCCAAACTACCCAATTTTCGGCTGAATTCGAGCAGTAAATTGACATCCCCCAGGCGGCGACGGGTTTCGGCAAGCAGTTCAAGATTCTGCAGACTGATACTGACCTGGCGGCAGAGTTGTTCGTAAACCTGAACATCCCCGGCTTCAAACGGTTCCATGGGTTCGCTGCCACAAACCATCACAGTGGCGCGGCGGTCAGAGGAAACTTCAAAAGGAAACACGACAAAACTGCGGCTGCCAAGACCGTTGAGCAGGGGTGTCCCGCGCCAGACACCATCCTCCTCTACCTGCGGGGTTAGAATTAAGCGCCCATCCGCCAAAGCCTGACGCAGCGGGTTACGTTGACCGAATAACGCTTCGGGGTTGCTGCCGGGTGGAATTTCGCCCAGCACTTCAATCAAGCGTGCGCCCGAGGCATCGCCTTCTGCAACCAGCGCGGTTTGCAGCCCAAAATGTTCCAGCAATGCCCGTCCCATGCTGACCAGCGCAGCGCGGGTATCCTGCTGTAAACTGGCCTGCGCGGCGATCTCCAAACCCGCCCGCACGCGCTCCACCTGCCGAAACAGGCGGCGAATTTCCACCATATTTTCAACCTGCCGGTGCAGCAACTCCGGAATTTGCTGACGGGCTGCCTGAGCCGATTGGCTCAGCTGCTCATTTTCCTGCCTCAGGTGTTGCAGCTCCGTTTGAGTCTTTTCAAAATGCCGGTGATTTTCGATCAGCAAAGCCGCCTGCACCGCAAAAATTTCCACCGCGTCCAGCGTTGGGCGGTCAGGGCGGCGGGCATCGCGCGGGTCGTCCACACTGATCAATCCCAGCGGCTCGCCGTTTGAGTCAAACAACGGCGCAAGCAAAAAGTCATCGGCATTCCACAGGTATTCCGCTTGTCGCTCGCTGGTCGGCAGCACCGTGATAGTGTGAACCTCCTCCGGCACCAGCGGCTGCTTATCAGCGGGGATGAAATACAAATCCCCCACGCGGTACTCCGGCTGACATAACTGCAGGATGCCGCGCCAGGGCTGCACCCGCGAGCGCAGTTCCTCCCACATTTCAGCAGAAATGCCTTTCTGCGCCACGCGGTGCAAACAATTACCGGCCGGGTCATAGACGCTGATCAACACGGCACGGAAGGGTGTGGCGTCCACAATGGCTTCGGCAATGGCTTCCAGCCCCTTTTCCAGCGGCTGATTGGGGCGCAGGAAGCGCGCAACCTGATACAGCTCACTGAGCGTATCCAGCTGGCGTTTGAGCAATGTACCGCGCCGGGCCTGTTCCTCGTAATGCACCGCATTGGAAAGCGCAATGGTCGCTTGCGCCGCCAGCGATTGGGCAATATCCATCGCCGACTCGTCAAAATGATCGGCCTCAAAACTGTGCAGAGCGATCAGCCCGCCTGCCCGGTCTTGATAGTAGATGGGCACCAACAAAACCGACTGGATGCCCTCATGCGGGAGGCGAAAATCGGGGTTATTCATGTCGCGCAGTACATACCCCATGCCGCTGGCAATCACCTGCAATTCCAACGAGGAAAGTTCAACAGGCGGCGGGTCACCCACCGAAAAACGGATTTGCGGCGCTGCCTCCGGTGATTGATCCAGTTCAAAAAACAGGATGGTGCCGCAGTCAGCGCGGGTGGTGCGCAGAGCTTCGTCATAGACCAGCTGCAGCAGGTATTTCAAATCCAGCGAGGTACTTAACTCACGGGTGATGCGGGTCAGCGAGGTCATCTGCTCTACCCGCCGCCGCAGGGTTTCATCGGTTTGCATCAACAGGTAACTACGCTCAACCACCCCTGCCAGCTGTCCGGCAGCCGTTGCCATCAACTGCACATCGCCGGGGTCAAAAAAGTTGGGTTGGCGGCTCGCAATCCAGATCTCCCCAATGCCCTCATCCCGCACCACCAACGGCACCACAATCAGCGATTCAATTTTCCACGATTGAATCAACTGCTGGTAAAACGGAACAATCGGCTTTTCCTCCACCGACTGGTTTAGTTGAATGATGTGCTGACTGCCGGCAGACGTAAACGGGAACTGAACATCCTCCGCCAAAAGGCGGGTGAAACGTTCCGGTACATCCCCCACCCCGCCATAGTGCGAAGGACGGTGCAATTGCAGGACAACCCGGTTTTGATCCAGCAAAAATACCGCAGCCACATCTGCCTGCAAAAGGCGCACCAGTTCCTGCAGGGAAAATTTGAGAATCTCATCGAGGGTCGCCGCTGAGCTGGACAAACTGGCAATACGCCGTAAACCCTCAGCCCGTTGCGCCCGCAAACGCGATTGCTGCAGCAGAGCGGCATTGTCAATGATCGGCGCCACCTGATTGGCAACAATCATCAAAAGGTGCAGCTCATCCTGATTAAACCCACTGACTTCCTGTACATGATTGGCCACCTGCAGGTAGCCCAACACCCGCCCGCTGACCGTCAAAGGCATCATCACCGTATCGCGCAAGCCGGCGGCAATGGCTGTGGGCTGCAGGCCCAGCTCGATCCAGCGCTCATCCTCGGCGGCGTTGTCGCTGATCAGCACATCCTGAGCCAGCAGGGCAGTTTCCAACGGGCTGCCGGCCGGTACCGCAATGCGGTACATATCTAAAAACTGTTCGGGAATACCGGCGAAAGGTACTTGAGCCTGCAGCGTGCGGCTGGCTTCATTGTACAGTAAAAACCCCAGCACCTGCACCCGCACCAACGGCTGAATGGCGCTCACCAGACGTTCGAACAACCCGCGCGTGTCTCGAACCGAACTGAAAGCCTGCGCCAGCTGCGCCAGACCGTTCAGTTCTGCCGTGCGGCGCTGCTCCTGGCGATACAGCAGCGCATTATGAATGGCAACCGCAACCTGCCCGGAGATGAGGGTCAGCAGGTCGCGATCTTGCGGCTGAAAGGCATCCGCAGTAAAAGAAGCCAGTTCCAGTGTGCCGATTAACTGCTGGCCCACCACCAGCGGCACACCCAAAAATGACCGCACCGGATACTTGCGCCGGTCAATCACCGTGCTTAATTCGGATGCCTGATCCAGATCCGCCACCATCAAAGGCTGGCGCGAAGCAGCAATCACTCCTGAAAGACCCTCTTCCCGGCTGTAGCGTTCGCCGGCAAGCAGCAAGCTGCGTTCACCATCCGCCATTGCCAGCATACGATAGGGAGTGAACGTCTGGCTGTCCTCATCATACAAATTGATTTCGCGCAGGTCGGCTGGCACCAGGCGGTCTAAATTATCCAGAATCGAAAAAAGGGTTTCTTCCACATCCAGGCTGGCAGCCATTGCCTGAGTCAGATCGAGAAAGACCTGCAAGGTTTGGGCTGGCAGCAAGCCGGGTTGGGCTGCACCGATCACCGCGCCGCTTTCTGCGGAACGGAAAGTGATTAACCTCAAACCCTGCTGACCAAACGGCAAAGACTGAGAACTGGCCTCCAGTACCTTTCCTTCGACAATCAGGCGGGCCTGACCATCCGCAGCACAGAGTTTCAACAGGCCATTTGCCGGGCGAGTTTTGCGAGCCAGACGTTCCAGCCCGGCGGATTCGCCTTCCTTCAAGCCAAACAACTGCCGTCCAGCAGCGTTGATCCAGGCCAGCCTCCCGCCGGTTTCAACGATCAACAGCGGCTCAGCGGTGGGGTTGTCGGTTTCAGGCGGCAGAGGATCAACAGACAGGCGATGATGAGGACGGGATACCCAGCGAATCAGTCCAGCAGCGGCAAGCCAAAAAAGCAAGCCGCTCCCTGCCAACACAATCCCCAGAATAAGCGGGTTTTCAAAAGACATGCGGGTATCCCAGGCAAAAATTAAATTGAATCGCGGCGGCGCTCTTCGGCGGCAATCTCGGTGATTTCACGAATATCAGCAAACTGGTGTGTAAGGGGAGAAACCAGCCCAATTGCCAGCGTCATAAACGGCGTTGGGGTCATCTCGCCGTCCTTGCCGGGCGCAAGGACAAACCCCTGCTGACGGTCTAGAAAGTTATAATGAGAAAGTACTTCTTCCTTGAAACGTTCTTTGAGGCGGGATTTTATGGCTGCCCCGGCCTGAACGGTGGTGGAAACCACAAAATTATCACCGCCCACATGGCCGATAAAGTCATTTTGTGTGCCCAGTTCATCCACCACTTCGCCCAGCAGCATGGCGGTAAAACGCAGCACATCATTTCCGGCAATGAAGCCGTACACATCCTTGAAAGGCTCAAAGTGGTTGATGCGAATATCCAGAAAAGCCCAGTCATTCTGGCGAATCAGTTTACGCAGTTGATCTTCAATCAGCCGCCCGGAAGGCAGACCGGTTTGCGGGTCGGTCAGGCTTTCCCGTTCCGAACGTGCCAGCGCATTCTGAACGCGCAGTTTCAATTCCTCAATATCAAACGGTTTGGTAATATAATCATCCGCTCCCAGTTCCAGACCCTTAAGTTTATCGCTGCGCTCATCTTTTTGGGTCAGGAACAGCACCGGAATATGACTGGTGCGCGTGTTGGTGCGCAAAACCCGGCAGACTTCGTAGCCGTCAATATCCGGCAGCATAATGTCCAGAATCAGCAGATGCGGCTTCACCTGACGGGTCTTTTCCAGCGCATCCGACCCGCGCGGGGCAATGTCCACATCGTATCCCTGCGATGAAAAATAAATGCGCAGCATATTGGAAATATCTACATCATCTTCCACAATCAACAGGCGGGCTTTACTCATGGGTGCCTCCCTCAGAAAAATCAGGCATGGGCTTTCCCCCGGCGTATCCTGTACGACCCATTCCGCCCAGCCGGGGAACCAGACGGTGGAAAACGGATACAACACTTAATCTTACGCAAAACCGCCATTTCTGGCAACAAAAAACCCCACCCAAAGGCGGGCCGGTTAGGAAGTTGTAAGGATGGAAAGACGGCTTACCAGCTTTCGCTGCCCGCCTCATCCGGACGCGGGTAAAGGCGCGGGTGCAGATGAGCGTCTTTCAAACGGTGATGATCGCTGTCTTCATAGCGGATGTCCCGGTCAATCACCCGCCGCTCTTTCGAGGCGAACAGAATCACATCCGATTCGATCATGCGCGCCGGATAGACGATCATGCCGGCCCCAATGCGGCAGTTGTGTCCCACACATCCACCCAGCACCGGGCGGTTGGATGGCTGCAGTTGACCAAACGCATCCCGCGCCCGAATGGGAGATGGAATCAGGTTATAGTCCGTGAAGGTTGAACCCGCCCCAATGAAGGTGTTGCGACCAATCACGCACATTTGCAGACAGGTATTTTGTGCCACCATGCTGTTGTCCATGATGGTGGTCATAAACAACGAAGCGCGGAAGGGCAAAAATGTACCGTCCCCCACCACCGAAAGCATGAGCTGACAACCCTGCGAAACGTTGACATTATCGCCGATGATGCAGTTTTCGATCACTGCCCCTGCGCCGATGGTCACATTGTCCCCAATCGTGGTCGGCCCGTGAATGACCGCAGTCGGATCAATGGAGCAATTGCGTCCTACCCGCACCAGTTTGGAACATTCCAGCACTTGCTTGCCTTCGTACAGGGCTGCCGCCAGAATACCCAGTTTGAAGAAGGGATCGCGATTCAAACGGTCTTCAAAGCGCGCCCCGCGTCCAAACAAGCCAAACACGGTATCGGCAATAAAAATATGCACCCACGAGTCAATGGCTATCAGGCTGCGCAGCGGCACCTGATAGACCAGATCACCCGATTCACTCGCCATGTAGGTGGGAACATGGTAATAGCCAATTTCACGCGCCTGCAAGTCCACCACCAACGGCTCGGCGCTCGGCTCGGGGCCGTGCGGGTAATACCACAAATCCACCAGATAAATATCCCCTGCCGGCGTGTAGGAAGTAGACAGCGGCAAACAATGTTCACGGAAAGCAGGATCATGAATGGATAAGGCTGCCCGCGAGGGGTAAGGGCGGCGCAGGGCTTCCTGCATGAAGGCCTGCATAAACCCTTCGTCGAAAAACAAATTATCCCGGTAAACGATGCAGGCTTCGCGGGTTTGCGGCAGGCGGGCTTCGGGGGGCAGCTCCAGTTCGCGGGTGGTGTAGGACGCCAGCACATCGCGCTGCTGCAGCCAGAGTGGTTTATTCACAATTCTCAAATCCCTTGCGCGCTCGTTGAAAGGCTCCAAATAACGGGGACACTGTAAAATGATCTTCAGCATCCGTCCCTCTCAATCCAGCGGTTTCTGCTCGATTTCCAAAAGACAGCCGTTTGGGTTGGGTTTTTCGCGAATCAGGTGAACGCGCCCGCTGCTCACCCAGTAGGTCAACTCCTGCAGCATCCCCAGCAGGAATGCACAAACCAATCCCACGTTTGATTCCCCCTGCACTTCAAAGCCAGTGCGGTGGCGCCACTGCCAGCAGCCCTGTTCGACTCGCACCTCAAACTCACCCGCCCCCTGGCGGTTGAGCCAGTCTGCCAGCTTTGTCAAAGCCGTATACATTTTACGGCGCGGCGCAAGCAGGCGGAAATCCAGATCTTCAAATCCCAATTCGGCAGAGAATTGGGTGAGGATGCGCGAAAATGCCGCCCTGCCAGCCCGCACCAGAATTCCCGCCGCAGATTGGCTGCCGTATGCAGCCCCCAGCGCATCCCCCAAATTTTCCAACCCCAAAGGTGACTGCTCAACCGGCAGAGAAGCCATCAAATTTTCAAAGCGGGTTTCGCCGAGAATTTCGGTCAAACCTTCCAGTATTTGCTCATTCAAAGCGGGGGAGTACTTGAAAGTCGGAGTTGATTTCATGGTGAGGAATCAGGTAAAGGACTGTCCAGAAATTCCTTTAAAGTCAGCATAAAGGTGCGCGGTTCATCCAGCATGATGAAATGACCGGCGTTGGGAAAACGTTCAATGCGAGAATTGGGCAAACCATTTTGCAGCGCTTTCCACTGGTTGGGGTTGACGATGTTATCCCGGTCGCCAAACATCCCCATCACCGGCACTTGAATGCGGTGAATCTCATTACTCAGGTTGGTGCGGCGCAGGGAGGCAATGCTGGTCAGGAAGGATTCGAGCGTCGTGCGCGAGAGGTCGCGATCCATCATATCCGGAAAGCGCGGGTCGCGGCAAATGGTGGGCGAAGCAACCCGCATGGCGGCGCGGAAAACCGGGAACAGACGGAACAAAAAGAATGCCACCACCCGCCAGCCGGCCAGTTTGAGCGGCAGCGCCAGAGAAGAACCGACCACCGGCGAGCCGATGATCACCACCTTTTCAACCCGCTGTGGATAGCGCAGCGCAACCGAAAGGCTGACCGTACCGCCCATGCTGTGGCCTACCAGCGGCGCGCGGATAATTCCCAGTTTCTCCATGAACTGGTCTACCAGCGCGACGAACTCGCCGACCTCATAGGTGTCCAGTTTTTTGCCCGATTCGCCGAAACCCCAAAAATCCAGCGCGTAGGTGCGGTAATACTGCCCCAAATAGGTCATCGTCTCCTGCCACAACCCCCACGACCCCAGCCAGCCATGCAGTAAAATGACCGGCTTGCCCCGGCCATACACCTCATAATGGAGAATTCCCTGATCCGTTGTTATGGATGACACGCCGCTTCATTGCCCCCTGTTACTCACGAATTGCCTTCCCCCATCTCTTCCAGAATGCTGTAGAGCAGCTCCAACAGCACTTTTTTGACATTTTCTTTGTCCTTTGCCACACACGAAAGCAGTTTCACTTTCGGGTCAAGGCGCAGGGCCAGCCGCATGTCGTCAATGTCCCAGGCGTCTTTGCAATCCTGTTTATTAGCCGCCACTACGTAGGGGGTGGGCGCGTAAGCCCGGAAGGTTTCTAAAATGGTGCGCGCCTCGCGGAAAGTCTCCGGACGGGTACTGTCCACCATCACCACAAAACCCAGCATACCTTCCGAAAGGATTTCCCACATAAAATCGAAACGTTTTTGTCCCGGCGTACCAAACAGGTACAACACCAGATCATCATCCACGGTAATCCGACCAAAATCCAGCGCGACGGTCGTATTTTCCTTCACCTTTTCAGCCGCTGAAGTGATTTTGCGTTCCGTCGAAACCACATCAATCTCGCTGACGGATTGGATGAATTCGGTCTTGCCTGCATTGAACGGCCCGGTAACTACGATTTTGACTGTCTGCATCGTGCTTCCTTAGGAAACAGGGTTTAGATCGAGCGAATCTTGTTGATTAAACGGTTGAGCAGTGAAACCTGCTCTTGTTTGTTGGTGGTCTGAAACGGACGCACCATACCGCCCACCGGCACACCGCCCGGGCGCACAATTTCAACCAGGCCGGCTTGCAGCAGGGCGTATACCACCCGTCGAATTTCCAGATCGTTCATCTTGGTGGCGTGCCCAATTTGCCGGATGGTATTCTTAGGATTGACATAGCGCACCACTCGCCACTCTTCCAGACTCAGGTTCAGGTTGCGAATGTTGCTGCCGGGGCGTTCGGTAAATTTGAGCGCCATGTCCAGACTGGGAATCTCTTCCTGTAACTGCTCCCACTCGCGCAGCTGCCGTGAACCTTCGATGATCAGGTTTTCCAGATCAATGCGCACCGGTATTTTTCCATCGGGGGTCAACTGATCGGGATTGAAGTTGAAGGATCCCTCCACCCACGTAAACAACCGGCGGACGACATCCACGCAGTAACCTTGCAGGCTTTCCAGAATGTCCTTCTGGGTCAGATAACCGGCATTGATCAACAAGAGTCCCACTTCCTTGTCGCTCATCTTACGCGTTCGCTCGCGAATAACCCGAGCCTGATTGGGGGTGATTTTACGGCTGCGCTGCAAGATGGCCGCCAGATCGTTTTCCTCACTGCCAATTTGGGCATAAGCCAGTTTACCTTCGCGAAAAGTAATCTGCGCAACTTCACTGGTACCTTCGATCACCAGAGTACCTGTTTTGCGAGCCAGATTGATCAGATTGAGCAGTTGAGTGATGGAAAAATCGCGCAGATTGCCCCGTAATGCCATGTGCAGCCTCGGAAGACGAGAAAGTCTGAAAGAATTATAACAAATGTACGCTCATTCACAACGCATTCCTGCCGCCAAGAATGGTTTTTGACCTTACAATATCGTTGGGTGAATTGGGTATAAT
>NZ_DAOUBL010000346.1:0-2495 GCF_034432615.1 Bellilinea sp.
GTAAAAACCGGCTACCTGTTCGCTGTACAGTTCGAGGTACAGGCCGTAAAGATCAAAGTCGCTGTTCAACAGCCCAAAGACGGAAAGCACGCGGGCGTCCTGAGCGGCTTCTTCTGCGGTATAGTCTTTAAGGAAATTTTCTTCCACATGTTTGCGCAGTTCTTCGCTGTTCATCAACTGGCGCTTCACCGGTTCAAGCAGCGGCAAACCGCGCAGCGCTGCAACCTGCTGCTCGATCCGTTCCATCTGTTTTAAGATGGCTGCATCTTCGGCGGTCAGCGGTTTTGTGGGAGATGGTGAAGGGGTTTCCTCCGTGGTGATTGCGGGGGTGGCGGTTGATGTGGCTGCGGCTTGCGGGGGTGTAACCGTTTCCGTGATGAGGCTGCTGAGCGGCGTTGGTGAAGACCTCAGGTTGTTTTGCCAGAGTACACCGGTAGTAACGCAGATCACGGTCAAGCTGCCCAGGCAAAACAGCGCCAGCAGCACAACCAGCGAAAGCAAAATTCGTTTGTTCATCACGACACCTTAGTTTTGAGTGACAAAATTGAGCGCGTACTGCGCATCAAAATAGCCCGGGCGGGCTTCCAGCGCTTTTTGAAAACTTTCAATCGCCTTTTGGCGGTTGCCCGCGCGGTACTGCGCCCAGCCGTGCCATAACAGGGCTTCTTCGGCATTGGGGGTGATTTTGAGGGCGTACTCGGTCAATGCCAGCAAGTCGGCATCCCGCCCGGTATTGAAATAGGCAAAAAACGGCCCAAACTGGTAGCGCAGCATGCGCTGCGGCAGGCCGGCGGCGCGGGCGCGGTCATAGGCCTGAGCGGCTTCGGCGTAGGACTCAAAATAGACGAGATTACTGCCCAGATTGAACCACGCAAAGCCGTTATTGGGGTCTTGCTGAGTTTCGCGGCGGGCGGTTTCCAGGGCGCGTTTGCGGTTTTCAATCGGGTCCCAGTCCTCTCCCAGCAGGTTTTTGACCATTTCTTCCTGCTCGGGGAGGAAAGCAAAGAAGTAGACGCGGTTGAACGACTGCCAGTTCCTGTCCAGTTCTGTGTAAGGAATGCGTTTGTTGGCGCCGTAAAACGAGTCCTGGCCGGTAAAGGTTTGGGTGGCATCGTCGTAGCCGGTGACCAGCAGGTAATGCCCGGCCCAGCGGTCATCGTTTGGCCAGTAGTATTCCTCAAAGTAAAAGCTTTCCTCAATCACCACCGGCAAACCGGCTGCAATGAATTGTTTGAGCAGTTCAACCGTACCGCCCACCCGGAACTCGCTGCGCAGCCAGCCGGCGTAATTGCGGGTAAAGTAGAGCAATTCTTCAATGTTGACATTGCGATCCTGCGGAATGGGTTTAATCACATCCGAGATGGTGAACTGGTCGCCTTTCCAGCCAAAAAAATTCAGATACATGGAAAGGGTTGCCGGTCCGCAGTTGTTGATGTCCTGCTTTTCCCACGGCGGGGCGGGCAGCTGCACCTGGGCCGGAATGGGCGTGGGGGTTGGGCGGGGTGTTGGTGAGATCAGCGCTGTGGGTGTGACGGTTTCGATTGGAACTGCGGCAGCCGTGGGCGTTGGGGTGGCGGTCGGCTGGTCTATGGGCATGGCCTGCGCCGGCAGGGCGGTTGGCATGGCCTGAATGGGCTGTAAAATGCCGCGCAGATAAGTGCGGGCAATTTCAACCCGCCAGGCAATTTGAGAATGAAAGGGGGAAAACGGGCTGGTGGCCAGCCAGGCGGCAAGCAGCGCGACAGCCAGCGCTGCCAGCCAGACCGGCCAGGTTTTGGAACGCTTTTGATAGGGGATTTTCTGGTAACGCATGGCGTTGATTTTACCAGTTTTACCCGCTCTTTAACCGGAAGTCAAACTTATACACCAATTCATGGCGGTGTTTTTTCCAAGACAGATATAAGGTTCTTTAAGTTGTTTTTTCTCCTTTCCAAACGGGTATAATAATCTCATGGAAAGCAGCCAACTCATCCCCCAGCGGATTGCGATTGGTTATCACCCCTTCCTGGTGGATGCACCGCAGGAAGCCGAGCAAATTGCCCGTTTTCTGCAAGGGCGGGGCGTTCAGCAGGTGATCAGCGCGCCCATGCCCGATAAGGCCTTTCGCCAGCAGATCAGAGATGGCAAATTTGACCTGTTGATTGCGCTGGGCGGCGACGGCACCATGCTGCGCGCCGGTCATCTGGGGGCGCAGCTGGGCATCCCCGTACTGGGAATCAATCTGGGACGTTTTGGCTTCCTGATGGAAGTGCAGCGGGATGAGTGGCGCGAGCTGCTGCCGCGCCTGCTGGATGGGCGTTACCGACTCGAAAACCGCATGATGCTGCGCGCCGAACACCTGCGCGGTGAGCAGTCGCTGGGCTGCTGGAGTGTACTGAATGAAGTGGTGGTTTGCCGCGGGCAGTTCGTCCGCCCGGTGCGCTTGAAAGCCAGCGTGGATGGCTATGCTCTGGCGACCTACATTGCGGACGGTTTGATTGTGGCCACCCCAACCG
>NZ_DAOUBL010000347.1:0-7642 GCF_034432615.1 Bellilinea sp.
CCTCTCCCTCTTCGCCCAGCTCCTGCAGGATGCTGCTGCTTGCACCCCCCGCCACCGTTGAGGTGACTGACCCGCCCTGCCGCTGTTTTGAAACCCTGCGAAGCGTCTTCTTCAACTGATCCAGGGTGAGCGGTTTGTGCAAACATTCATCCATGCCCGCTTCCAGGGCCTGCTGACGCATTTCATCGAAGGTAAAAGCCGTCAGCCCAACCAGATAGGGCTGCTGCCCCGCCGGCAAAAGGCTGCGGATGCGGCGCGCCGTTTCCAAACCATCCATTTCCGGCATCTGCACATCCAGCAGCACCAGGTCAAACGGCTGAGCTTGGAGCAAAGCCAGCGCTTCCGCTCCGCTGGCGGCCCCGCCGGCCAGGTAACCCAACTGTTGCAGAAAAAGCAGGACCACCTTGCGATTCAGCCCATTGTCATCCACCACCAGCACTTGCAAGGGATAACGCTGCGAAAAATCACTCATCGCAACCGGTTTTTCATCCCCCATTTTCAAACCGGCTGCCTGCTGAACCGGGTCACGGATGAAGATTTGCTCCAAAGCTGCGGTCAATTGAGAAAATTTGACAGGCGTGTAAATTACGGCAGCAACCTTCAATTCTTCCTGGTCAACGGACTTCGGGCTGCCATACGGTTTCATCTGAAGCCATAGCGATTGATCAGATACAAGATGCTTCCAGCCCTCGGCAAATTCCATTTTAGCCTGCTCACCCTGCCAGTGCTGATCCACCACGCCAACATCGTAGGGCTGACCGCTTTTCAAAAAATCCAGCGCCTGAGTGTGACCGACCGGGCTAAAGGCTTCCATGCCGCGCCGGGCAGCAAAACATTCCAGCATCCGCCGGGTATTGGCATCGTGGCTGAGAATGAGCAGTTTCTTCCCCTTCAGGCGGGGATATTCCGGCACGGGCATCTCACAGGGGAACGGTGCTACAAACTGAAAAGTAGAACCCTCACCCGGCTGGCTTTCCACCCAAATTTTGCCGCCCATGGCCTCCACCAGCCGGCGGCAAATGGCCAGCCCCAATCCTGTTCCCCCAAAACGTTGAGATACCTCGCTGCCCGCCTGAGAAAACTCCTCAAACAGCAAGGGGAGGCGTTCCGGGGGAATGCCAATGCCGGTATCGGCAACCCGAAAATGCAACTGTACTCGCCCATCCGGCAGGGCTTCCCCTTCTCGTTCAACCGAGAGATTGACCCCCCCGCTTTCGGTGAACTTGACCGCATTGGCAAGCAGGTTGACCAAAATTTGTCGCAGACGACCTTCATCACCCCGCAATCGGCAGGCAACTTCAGATCCAATCCAGAAAGTCAAATTCAACCCCCGCGAACTGGCCTGCGGGGCAACCATCTCCAAAGCATCTTCCAGGCAGGTTTCCAGATCAAATTCTTCATCCTGTAACTGTACGCGCCCGGCTTCAATTTTGGAATAATCCAGCACCTCATTAATTACGGTGAGCAGCGTGCTGCCTGCCGTGCGAATTGCCTGCACATAATCGGTTTGGTCTGCCGAAAGGCGGGTATTCAACAACAGGCTGGTCATTCCCAGTACGGCGTTGATGGGCGTGCGAATTTCATGGCTCATATTGGCCAGAAAAAGTGATTTGGCTCGGGTGGCATCTTCGGCAGCCTCTTTTGCCTGCCGGAGGTTTTTTTCCATCTGACGAAAAGTGCTGATGTCCTGCAGGAGAATCAATCTGCCAGCCGGCCCTCCCCACCAGGTGGACATCTGCCAGGTTGCCAGCCGCAAGGTTTTCACCATACCCTGCCGGTTGATTTCCAGCTCTGTTTCGAATCGTTCCCGCTCACCAGCCTGCCCGAAAATGCCCGCCCATTCCGGAAAATACTCCTTCAACGGCACACCGATGGCTTCGCGCATGGCAACCCCCAAAAACTGCTCGGCGGCCGGGTTGAGATCAACAATTCGTCCGGCACGATTGATGACAATCACACTATCATCCATCGCCTCCAAAATCAACGTGCGTACCTCCGGTACCACATCCAGCATGCGGTAGCGAAACACGCCCAGCGAGAGGATCGGCACACTGACCGCAAAAGCCAGTGAGGTGATGTGAATGTTGCGCCAGGGTGTCGGTGTTAGAAAAAGATAGATAGCGGTCAGCAGCGGTAGCATAGCGCCCAGCAGCAAAATCAACACCTGCTGGCGGCGGTAAAAATGGGTGTGGAAAAAGTAATCAATCAGCAACCCCAAACAAGCCAGCGCCGTGAGTGAAGTGTAGATCATAAAAAAATGGAAGGCTGGGCCGGGTTGGTAGCCCATCACCACAAAACTCTGATAAATTTCAAGTCGTGGATTGCTGTAAAACCAGTTGTGCAGTGAATTGGTCGCCACCAGCAGCCAGAGTAGGCTACATGCCAGAATGGTTAGGGTTAACCATGCGCGCGAGAAACGGGACTTTCTGCCCGTGTATTCCAGTGTGAACCATAAAAAGCCAACCGGCATCATCAGGATGCCAAAGTACTTTAAAATGTAAAATCCCTCTTTGACATTCAGCGGGATGCTGACCATTTCAAACATGTAAAATAACGTGTACAGGCCAATACCCATACTCAACACGCCAAACGGACGGGCAGCCGGTACAGTCTTTCTCAGGTTCGAGTAGGCTGCCAGCGTAAAAGAGAGAACAGCCGCAAAATTAAGCACAACCAGATAGAGGGCAATTTGGGTATTCATCCAGTGAACAAATCATTACGGTATCAGAGAATAAAAATAAATGTCCCCCAGGGTGGTCACAACCGCTATTCGAGTTTGATCGGGTGAAAACCGAATTTCCCGCACTGGCACGCCAACTTCTATCCGATTCAAAACACTTCCATCCTCAACCTGCTGAAGGGTAACCACACCACTTTTATCTGCCCACAGGATGTTTTCGCCATCGGCAGAAAATGCCAGTGCGGTGAAAGTACTCTCGGTCTGAATTTCGGCGACCAGCCGGCCGGAGGGAATTTCCCAAACCCGCACCGGAGGCAGGGAGGCTGCCGTCATCATCCGTTTGCCATCCGCGCTGAGCGCCAGCCATTGGACGGGCTGATCCAGTACGCTTCGTTGAAAGATAGGCTGGCGGGTTTGTAACCCCCAAATGATCACCTGCCCATCGAACAGCCCGGCCGCAATTGAACCGCTCTCCGGTGAAGCAGTCAAACGTTGAATGGGAGAGGGGGCGCGCAACAGGTCGCCATCTCGCTGCTGAATGCCCAATGACCAGATTTCCACGCTTTGCAGATCACTCTCATAGACCAGCGTCAGCAAGTCAGAGGTGACAAAATCGAACATGCCAATCCAGCTGCCGGGCAAACCGCTGGGCGGCGGCGATTCAATCTCCAAATTCCATTCCGGCAGCGACCATGCCCACAGCAATTGACCGGCGCAAACCGTACGATCCACCGCCGGCGAAATTCGACAGAGGGCTTTACTGCCTGCCAGGTCCACATAACGCAGTGTTCCGTAATTCTGCGGGTCGTATGCCGAAAGCCCGCCGCCCGCCGAGACCACCACAAATGTATCGTCGGGTGACCAATCAAAAGAATTGACCTGCGTTCCGCTCAGGTAAATTCCCGGCGGTGGCGGCGTACCGATGATCTCTTCGACTTCTTCGGTTGCTTCTACTTCTTCGGTAGCCTGCGGAGTGATGATCACCTGGGTTTCGATCACCGGGGTTTCCTGCGGCGGCTGATAATTCAACTGGGTGGGAAGCGGCTGCAAACCACTCAACCGCAGCGGGCTGTTGGGGCTGAACCAGAGGGTAAATACCACCACCCCCAGCACTACTGCAAACAGGAGGATACCCAGAATCGCCCCCCAACGAACCGGAGATTCCTTTTGTCGCACGACACTTGCCGGCGCAGGCGGAACTTTTTGAGCCTGTTGGCGCAATTGCTCGATGGCGGCCGTTTCAACAAAGGGGGTTACACTCGGCTGCTCACCATCCGATATTCCCCGCAGCGGAAAAGCTTCCTGCTCAGTTTCTTCACCCTGGACGAAGGGTGGTGGTTGGCTTTCTTCTTCAGGCAAGACCACTTCATCTCGCAGCGAGAGCAGGCTTTCAAACCCGGCCGGTTCTTCGGCGGGCGGTGGTGAAACCGGCGGGGGGGAGGGCTGGCCCGGTTGGAATACTGCTGGTTGTGATGGTTTTTCAACCGTCGGGGGCGGTTTGTGAGCCGATTCCAGCACCTGCAGGGCTTTGCGGGCTATCTGGCTGTCCGGAATTAACTTCAAGCATTGTTTGAGGGTGGCGATTCGTCGAGCATCGTCCGGCATGGTATCCGCCAGCCAGATCCACGCCATTTCATTGGTCGGCTCTTTCTGCACCAGTTGCAGCAAAATCTGCCGGGCAGTTTTCTTGTCTCCCGCCCTCGCCAGTTGGATTGCCCTGTTCAGATCCTGAGAAGACATGGCTGCTGTTTCCCTGTCTTAATCATTATACCTTATGTCTAAAAAGGGGATTTCCCTATGGGGAGATGATTAAGCCCGGCAGCATTTCGCTTACCGGGCCTGAATATATCTTAAAGTCAGTTGGGGATAAATCCTTCTGTACCTGATTTCAGAATTTTACCCCCTCCCACCTCCCCAAAATCGCCGGGGTGATTTTGCGAGAGGCGCAGGAGGGGGTGCATTTCGCTGCTCACCGGGTTTGGTGCTTATCCCAAACCACCGTTATCTTTCAGACTTTTTGCATCACCAGTTTGCGCACTTCTTCCAGTTTTCCGGCGCTGCCCAATTTTTCGTTCTTATGGGCAATGAATTTGGCATATTCCGCCATGAATACCTTGCCAATCGGACGCAGGTCAAAGTTCTCCGGGTGATCGCGGAAGTATTCGCGGTGCACCCGTGTCCACACCAGCCGTCCATCGGTATCAATATTGACCTTGGTCACACCCAATTCTGCCGCGCGGCGGAAACTGTTTTCATCCACGCCTTTGGCGCCTTTCAACTGCCCGCCAGCCGCATTGATGCGCTCCACCTCTTCCTGCGGCACCGAGCTGCTGCCGTGCATCACCAGCGGAAAACCGGGCAATTCTTTTTGAATCTGCTCCAGCACATCAAAGCGCAGCCCCTGCGAACCGCTGAATTTATAAGCGCCGTGACTGGTGCCAATCGCCACTGCCAGCGAATCGCAGCCGGTGCGTTCCACAAATTCGCGGGCTTTCTTGGGGTCGGTCAATTTGGCATCCGCCTCATCCACCGCCACATGCTCTTCGACCCCACCCAGTTGCCCCAATTCGGCTTCCACCACCACCCCTTTGGCGTGAGCGGCCTCTACCACCCGGCGGGTAATGGCAATGTTGGTTTCAAAATCCTCGTGGCTGGCATCAATCATCACCGACGAATAAAAACCACTGTTGATGCAGTCGTAGCAGGTCTCCTCATCGCCATGATCGAGATGAACGGCAAAAATGGCTTCGGGGAAGATTTGATCGGCCGCCCGAATCAGGGCTTCCAGCATCAGTTTATGGGTATACGAGCGCGCCCCTTTGCTGATTTGAATAATAAACGGCGCCTGACTGTCCAGATTGCCGCGGAACAGTCCCATGGTTTGTTCCAGATTGTTGATGTTGTAGGCACCAATGGCATACTTACCATACGCAGCTTTGAATAATTCTTTGGTTGTAACAATCATCTGACACACTCCCTTAACAAGTAGAATGAACGCTCAGACCGCAACAGCAAGCGGTGAACGAAAACAGCGGTTTGGCTGCCATCTGCGGTAACTCAATTATACCCAAATTATCAGTGACAGACACCGCTTCCGCTGTCCGATGCGCCCATGCCGGCTACCGGTACAAATTCCCAGTAGTAACCGTTACCTTTCAACGACACTTTCAACACCCCATAGGTGTACAAAATCCTTTTTTCGCTATGCGCTGCCACCTCTCCAATGCCGCGCAGGCCTGCCCCGCCGGTACCCACAATAAACTGACGGATACCGCGTTCCGCATCAGGTTGACCATTCGGATTCAGCGGCGCAAACCGCTCATAATGATGATCATGCCCGTTGATAATCACGTCCGCGCCGGCTTCGTAAAGGGCTTTCCAGAACGGACGCACAACCTCGTTGCCGCCCCGCGTCCCCGAGGTGAACAACGGGTAATGCCAGATTGCCAGCGTGCAAAGATTTGGATGTTCCGCCAGGTCTTCTTTCAGCCACTCCATCTGCGGCGAATCCTCACCGCAGCCGCCGGCATATTCACAGACGCTGTTCAGGACGATGATATGCCACTCTCCCAGATCAAAACTGTAATAGCCTTTGCCGGGTTCACCAGCACGCTCGCCAAAATAGGCGTAATAAGGAGCACCTTGTGAAGTGAGAAGATCGTGGTTGCCGGCTGCCGGGTAGATGCGTTCCTTATGCCGTCCCCAGCTGGGGTTGAAACACATCTGGTAATTGGCTGCCGTTCCCTCTTCGTTGGAATTATCACCGGCAGTGAATACCGTACCGGGAATTTGATCGAGAAGCGCGGCAGTGTACTGGCTACCTTCTTCGCCACAGATGGCAATATCCCCGGCGCCCACCAGAATCGCTTCGTTCTTGAACAGCAATTCTTCCGCCAGTGCGGCATAGCCCTGACCATTGCGCCGCAGAACTTCAAGATAATATCCGCCGGTTTCTCCCCAAATGGCTGCAGCCTCAATATGCTTGCCGTTTACCCAATCGTTGTAAGCGCGGACAATTTGCAAACCGCGCGGCGCACCCGCAGCCTGTACCTGCCTGCCCCAATCCATTAAGCTGCGCTCCAACTCAGACAGCTGATTACCATCCCACGCTTCTACCTGCAAAGTGGTACTCTCAGAGGGAGCAGGTTCAATCGGTGTTTGCGGGTAGAGGTCCACCCACAAGTCGGGTTGCTTTGAACAACGGTCATAATTGTTAAAAACCTGCATGATCAGGTAAAACCGCTGCTCGCGGTTGGCTTCCACCCAGCGGCTGAGCATCCCGCAGCCATCATCCATCTCATCCACATCCACGATCAGCGCAAACCGGCGTTCCAGCCGCCAGATGTTGGGATGCGTTGCAAAAGAATGATACACATCATCCAGGGTTTGCTGGATAAATGCAGCAGATGGATCACTTTGTTTTTCAATGTCCAGCAGCACCCCCCAGTAAAAATCCTGCTGGCGGCTGGCTTGCAGAATTGCAGCCAGGAAAGACTTTGCGCTGTCGTCTTTCCAGTACATTGCGGCTGCCTGAATGCCTGCCTGTTTCATCTCCCCAATTTGAGCCTCGATCACCGCCGCATCCCGCGAATCATAACTGCCGCGGGCAGGCTGCAGACCGATTGCCGTCCAGTCTTCTTTCTGCATCGGATAATACAGGGCAACCCGCAGCGGCAGACTCAAATCGTTGGCTGCCGGGGTCGGGGTCAGGGTGGGTGTCGGCGATGGAAGCGGCGTAGCGGTGTGAGCCGGTGTAACCGTTGCAGTTGGTTCGATCACCTCCGCTGTGGGGGTGGCTGGCGGCGGCGGAACAGCACACCCGCTCAGCCATAACCCAACGACCAAAAGGGTTTGCCAGACTTTGTTCATTCGTAACCGTTGGAATTTCATTCCACACCTCCCTTCCGCGTTTCTGCAATTCATTCAAACGGTTGTTATTATTGTACTGAAAGTACAGGTATA
>NZ_DAOUBL010000348.1:0-2111 GCF_034432615.1 Bellilinea sp.
ATTGTGGCGGTTGCCCCGCATCTTTCGTTGGACCGCGCCATCATTCTCTCCGAAGGTTCGGTGGTCACGGTGACCGTCAATACCAGTCATCAGGCGGTGATGAGCGTGGACGGGCAGGCGCCAATCACCATGGAGGATGGTGACGCGGTGCGGGTGGATGCCCTGCCGGAGATGGTGCGCTTTGTCCGTTTTCAGGATTATGGTTACTTTTATCGCAATCTGACCGCTTACATGGAACAAAACCCTGCCGCTGAGGATTTATCATGATCGAGGATGCACAACCGAAACTTTACTGCGTCAATCATCCCAACCGCGAAACGTTGCTGCGCTGCAATCGCTGCGAACGGCCGATTTGTGTGGAGTGTGCTGTGCTGACCGAAACCGGTTACCGCTGCCGCGACTGCCTGCGCGGGCAGCAAAAGAAATTTGAAACCGCCCAATGGCTTGATTACCCCCTTGCGCTGGCGGTTGCCGGTTTGCTGGGGTTTTTGGGAAGTTTGTTGACTTCTTTTCTGGGATTTTTTACAATTTTTCTGGCGCCAATTGCCGGTGTGATTATTGCCGAGGCGGTGCGCAGTGTTACCCGCAAGCGGCGCGCCCGTCTGTTGTATAACACGGCCACGCTGGCTGCCGGTGCGGGCGGCGCCATTCTGCCGTTGATCAATCTGCTGGCGATTGTAATGGGAATGGGTGTCTTGAACCTTTTTGGCTTGATCTGGCAGGTGCTGTATGTGGTGCTGGTCACCAGCACCGTTTTCTACCGGTTGACCGGAATTCAAATTCGATGAACGAATCCAAATGCTGACCGAATTACGCATCCAGAATTTTGCCATCATCCAATCGCTGGAGTTGACCCTGCAGCCCGGTCTGACCACCTTTACCGGTGAAACCGGCGCGGGCAAATCCATCATTCTGGATGCGATTACTGCTCTGCTCGGCGGACGCGCCGAACCAACATTCATCCGCGCCGGCGCCGAGCGAGCCAGCATTGAAGCGCTTTTTCTCATTCCGCCGACCAACCGCCAGGCCATTCTCGAACTGCTGCAACGGGAGGATTTGCTGGAGGATGAAGAGTCCATTCTGATCAGCCGCGAAATTCGCCAGAACGGACGCAGTACGGCGCGCGTCAACGGTCACAGCGTTTCGGTGACTCTGCTGCGCGAATTGGGCAGTTTTCTGGTGGATATTCACGGGCAGTCCGAGCATCTTTCGCTGCTGAATGTGCGCCAGCATTTGAATTTGCTGGATCGGTTTGCCGCTTCCAATGAAACCCTGGCGGCCTATCAGCAGGTTTACCGTGAATTGCGCCGCACCCAGAAGGAACTGGAAACCCTGCGCCACAGCGAACAGGATGCCGCCCGGCGCACCGACCTGCTGGAATATCAGGCGCGCGAGATCGAAGAAGCCCGCCTGCAAGCAGGAGAAGAGGAGACCCTGCGGCAGGAACGCAACCGGCTGGCCAATGCTGAAAATTTATCCTCGCTGGCGCAGGAAGCGCTCAATCTTTTGGATGAAGGCTTACCCGAGGCGCCTGCCCTGACCGATCTGCTCGGCCAGGTGATTCAAGCACTGGAAGGGCTGGCACGCATTGACGCGGAGCAGAACCGGCTGGCAGAGCAGGCGCTGCTGGTCAACGATACGCTGGCGGAGATCAGCCGCGATTTGCGCCTGTATCTGGACACGATTGAGTTCAACCCGCGCCGGCTGGAGCAGGTGGAAGAACGGCTGGATTTGATTCACCGGCTCAAACGCAAGTACGGGGGCAGCGTCGAGACGGTGCTGGCGTTTGCCCGCTCTGCCCGGCAGGAGCTGGAAACGATTGCCCATGCTACCGAACGAATTGCCGAACTGGAGGAGAAAGAAAAAGACCTGCGTCAGCAGCTGGCCGAACTGGCTGCCCGCCTTTCCCAAGTTCGGCAGGCTGCCGCCGCTCAACTGGCAAAGGCGGTTGAAGCCGAGCTGGCCGATTTGAGCATGGCCGGCGCCCGCTTCAGCGTGGATTTACGCACACAGCCAGACCCGCACGGCCTCAGCCTGAACGGCGCGGGTGATCCGCTGGCGTTTGATGAGAATGGTGTGGATCAGGTGGAGTTCTTAATTGCCCCCAACCC
>NZ_DAOUBL010000349.1:0-5168 GCF_034432615.1 Bellilinea sp.
CGTATGTACGCCAGATGGCGAATGCGCGACTGGGAACTCATGATACCAAAACCCGCAATGAGGTGGCCGGTGGTGGTCGAAAACCATGGCGCCAAAAAGGTACTGGACGGGCGCGGCAGGGTTCCATTCGGGCAGCGCAATGGAAAGGCGGCGGACGTATTCACACTCCGCATCCGCATGCCTACACACTTTCAATGCCCCGGAAGATGCGTCGGGCAGCCTTGCGCTCAGCGCTTTCGGTTAAAGCTGCTGAATCCTCGATTGTCCTGGTGGATGAACTGGCAGTGTCGGAACCGAAAACCCGCCTGATGGCAAAGGTTTTGAACACGCTGGTGGGAGATGCCAGCGCGCTGGTGGTGATCCCGCAAAAGGATTCCTACGAGAATGTGATCCTTTCGACGGTGAATCTTCCGGAAACTAAAATTTTAATGGCTTCTTATCTTAACATCCGTGACCTATTCAAGTTCGACAAGGTCGTTATGCCGCTGGCGGCGCTGGATGTGATCAAGAGCTATTTGGGATAGGTAGGAGGTTCAAATGACGACGATTTATGAAGTACTCCGCCGCCCGTTGGTGACCGAAAAGACCAATTATCAGGTCAATCGCTTGCACCAGTATGTGTTTGAAGTGGCTGAAAATGCCACCAAATCCATGGTGAAGGATGCGGTCGAGCAGATTTTTGACGTGAAGGTGTTGCGGGTCAATATCATCAATGTACCCGCCAAGCGCACCCGCCGGGCGCGCAGCCGACGCGTTGTGGTGCGTAACCCGGCTTACAAAAAAGCCGTTGTCACCCTGGCGCCCGAAGACAGAATTCCGATCTTTGAAGGGGTTGAATAATGGCGATTAAGATTTATAAACCGGTAACTCCCGGTCTGCGTGGCATGACCGGCTATAGTTTTGAGGAGATCACCCGGACTGTGCCGGAGCGTTCGCTGCTGGTGGTTCGCAAAAAACACTCCGGTCGCAACAATCAGGGACGGGTGACGGTTCGCCACCAGGGTGGCGGTAACCGCCGCTATATCCGTCTGGTGGACTTCAAACGGAACAAGTTGAATGTGCCTGCCAAAGTGGCAGCCATTGAGTATGATCCCAATCGTACCGCGCGCCTTGCGCTGCTGGTCTATGCGGATGGCGAAAAACGCTACATCATTTCCCCGGTGGGGTTGAAGGTTGGCGATACGGTTGTGGCGGGTCCGGGTGTGGATATCCGCCCAGGCAACAGCCTGCCCATCTCTAATATTCCGGTGGGTACCATGATTCACAATATCGAACTCTATCCGGGGCGAGGCGGGCAGCTGGTGCGTTCGGCGGGCACTGCAGCACAGCTGCTTGCAAAGGAAGGTGATTTTGCCCAGATCCGCCTGCCTTCCGGTGAGGTGCGGCTGGTGCGTCAGGTGTGTTACGCAACCATTGGACAGGTTGGCAACCTTGACCACGGCAATATCAAACTGGGTAAAGCCGGGCGCAAGCGTCATATGGGTATCCGCCCTGCGGTGCGTGGAACCGCGATGTCGCCGCGCGATCACCCGCATGGTGGTGGTGAAGGTCGTCAGCCAGTGGGTATGCCCGGCCCGAAGAGTCCGTGGGGTAAACCCACTCGTGGTTACAAAACCCGCCGCAACAAGACGACGGATAAATACATTGTTCGCCGCCGCAGTGTGGCCAAACGCTAAGCGGTGTGGTTTGATGGATTGGTAACACCGAGAAAGAGGGACGAGATATGTCACGTTCATTGAAAAAGGGCCCGTTTGTAGCCCCAAAACTACTGAAAAAAATTGAAATGATGAATGCCCGCGGCGAAAAGAAAGTCATTCGTACCTGGAGCAGGGCAAGCGTCATCTTTCCCCAAATGGTGGGGCACACCGTTGCCGTCCATGATGGCCGCCGGCATGTACCGATTTACATCACCGAGAACATGGTGGGGCACCGGCTGGGTGAGTTTGCCCCTACCCGCCATTTTCGCGGGCATGTGGCGGAAAAATCCTCCAAGAGGTAAGTTGCAATGGCAAACGATATTCGAGCCAAGTTAAGTTATTGTCCGGTTTCCGCCCAGAAAGTGCGGCTGGTGATTGACCTGGTGCGCGGGCGCCCGGCAGTAGAAGCGCTGGATACGCTCAAGTTCGTCAACAAAGGCGCAGCGGCACCTGTCCGCAAACTGCTGGCTTCAGCGGTTGCCAACGCGGAAGAAAATTTTGGGATTGATCGCAACAACCTGTTTGTGTATCAAATTGTTGCGGATGAGGCCCCAACGCGCAAATGGCGTCGGTTTGGTGCGCGCGGTCGGTTCAAACCGATCCTCAAACGCGCTTCGCACGTAACCGTTGTTTTACGGGAGCGTGAATAAGATGATTTTCGTCCGGTTTGCCTGAACAGAAAGGGCATCCGGCAAGCAGAAACCAGGAGAAGTTATGGGTCGAAAAGTTCATCCAATTGGATTTCGTCTGGGCGTCCACCAACCGTGGGAAGGTCGCTGGTACGCTGATGGCAGTGAATACACTGAGCAGTTGCATCAGGACTTTGAAATTCGCAAAATGATCTTTGCGGATGCCGATCGGGCAGCGATTTCGAAGGTCGAAATTGAGCGTTTCCCCGGCAAGGTCAAGGTGATTGTTCATACGGCAAAACCCGGCATCCTGATTGGACGCAAAGGTGAAACCGTCAAGAAAATCCGCCAGGATCTGGAAGCCCTGACCAAGAAAAAGATTGATCTGGAAATCAAAGAGATCAAACTGCCTGATTGTGACGCCTATCTGGTTGCGCAGAACATTGCCAGTCAAATTGAACGGCGTGTGGCTTACCGCCGTGCGATGAAGCGTGCCTTGCAGCAAGCAATGCGCCAGGGCGCACAGGGAATCAAAATCGAGGTGGCTGGTCGTTTGAGTGGTGCTGAAATGGCGCGCAGCGTCTGGCTGCGTGAAGGACGAGTGCCTCTGCAAACCATTCGCGCGGATATTGACTTTGCCCGTGCGGAAGCGCTGACAACCTACGGACAGATTGGTGTCAAGGTTTGGATTTACAAGGGTGAAGTCCTGCCCAGTGAAGAGGAAAAAGCGGAAGTCACCGAGGGTGTCTATATCAGCGAGTAATCCTGCGCTGGGTTGAACCCAGACGGAATGAAGAGAGGTAAGCAATTATGTTGATGCCAAAACGTGTCAAATGGCGCAAGCAGCAACGTGGACGCATGAGGGGGAAAGCCCTGCGCGGAGCGGAACTGATCTACGGTGAGTTCGGCCTGCAGGCACTTGAACCCGGTTGGGTCACCGCCCGGCAAATTGAGGCTGCCCGTCGTGCTCTCGTGCGCTCGATGCGCCGCCGAGGAAAAGTGTGGATTCGGATTTTCCCCGATAAACCCTATACCCAGAAACCGCCGGAAACGCGTATGGGTAAAGGTAAAGGTGGGGTTGAGTACTGGGTGGCGGTTGTCCGCCCGGGAAGAATCATGTTCGAGCTGGGCGGTCTTCCCGCTGATGTAGCGGTGCAGGCTTTGCGTCAGGCTTCTTACAAGTTTGCGATCAAGACGAAGGTGGTTGCTCGTCATGAATCGGTGACAGGAGAAGTAGGATGAAAACCGAACAGATTCGCCTGATGTCCACTGAAGAATTGAAAGCCAAACTGGCGGATGCGCGTCAGGAACTGATGAATTTGCGCTTTCAAATTGTTACCGGTCAGCTTACGGATACCAGCCGGCTTAAGCAAACCCGCCGCTTGATTGCGCGCTATATGACCATTCTGCGCGAGCGGGAACTTTCTCAACAGCGGGAAGGTGGAAAATGAACACACGGCGACGTTTAACCGGTGTTGTTACCAGTAATAAAATGCAGAAAACTGTGGTCGTAAAAGTGACCCGCACCTACCAGCATCCGCTTTACAAAAAAGTGGTTCATGCTTCCATGAAGCTGAAAGCACACGACGAATTGGGATGTGAAATTGGAGATGAAGTGCTGGTAGTGGAAAGCAGACCGCTTTCGCGTGATAAACGCTGGGTGGTTCAGTCCATCCTCAAACGCCAGGGGCAGCCGATGCAGGAACTGCCCGCGGAGGAAGGAGCGTAAAGGATGATTCAGCACGAAACCCGATTAAAAGTTGCCGATAACACGGGCGCACGCGAGCTACTGGTCATCCATGTGATGGGTGGCTCAACCCGGCGCTATGGGCGTGTGGGTGATATTGTGGTTGCCACGGTGAAATCCGCTTCACCGCAGGGCTCGGTCAAGAAGAGCGATATTGTCAAAGCAGTGATTGTACGTTGTGCCAAAGAATGGCGCCGCGAAGATGGTTCAACCATCCGCTTTGATGATAATGCGGCGGTCATTCTGGATAACGATGGCCAGAACCCCAAAGGCACCCGTATTTTTGGCCCTGTGGCTCGCGAATTGCGTGAAAAAGGCTTTATGAAGATCGTTTCGCTTGCGCCGGAAGTGATCTAATGCAAGGAAACAGGAGCGAAGCCATGAAGATGAAGATACGTAAAGGGGATACGGTCGAAGTGATTAACGGCCGCTTTGAAGATAAAGGAAAACGCGGCGAAATCATTCGGGTGTTACCCAAGGAAAACCGGGTGGTGGTGCAGGGAGTCAACCTGCGCACCAAACATCAGCGTCAGGTGCAAACTCAGGGGCGCAACATTTCGCCCGGTAAAATCCGCTTTGAGGCACCGATTGATCTTTCCAACGTTATGCTGGTTTGCCCAAAGTGTGGCAAAGCCACGCGGGTGGGAATTTCCCGCGGCGAAGATGGCAAATCATTGCGGGTTTGCAAAAAATGCAACGCCGCCATAGACGAATAAGCCATCGGGGAGCGAGTCAATGAACATATTGAAGGAAAAATATCAAAACGAAGTGGTGCCGGCATTGATGAAGGAACTTGATCTTCACAATGTCATGCAGGTACCGCGTATTACCAAAGTGGTCGTCAACATTGGCCTGGGTGAAGCGCTGGATAATCCGAAAGCGCTGGAAGCCGCCAGCAGCGACCTGGCAAAAATTACCGGCCAGAAACCGGTGATCACCAAAGCGCGCAAGAGCATTGCGGCTTTCAAACTACGCGAAGGGCGCGCCATCGGCACAATGGTTACTCTGCGCGGGGAGCGGATGTGGTCATTCCTCGACCGTTTGATGAACATTGTGCTTCCTCGGGTGCGTGATTTTCGCGGTGTTTCGGCAGAG
>NZ_DAOUBL010000350.1:0-3623 GCF_034432615.1 Bellilinea sp.
CGGGAAGCCCTCCGTCCACAATTTGAAGTGGTGGATCAACGCTTCCATGCTCACCCCCAGCTCCGAGCGCGGCGGCGGCACAAATTTGCGGTTATTGCTGCGCACCGGCCCGTAGGGCAGCCGGTCCAGCGCCTGCCGGATGATGCGCACGGACTGGCGCATTTCCTCGACGCGCACCAGATAGCGCCCGTACACATCACCGGTTGTAGCCGTGGGGATTTCAAAATCGTACTGCTCGTAACCGCTGTAGGGGCGCACCTTACGCAGGTCATAGGGCAAGCCGGTGGCACGGATGACCGGCCCGCTCAACCCCCAGCGCTTGCAGTCCTCCGTAGAAATCACACCGATACCCTGCGTGCGCTCCAGGAAGAGCATGTTGGTGGTCAGCATGGATTCGTACTCGTCAATGCGCGCCGGCATGATATTCACAATGTGACGCACGGCGGCCTCAAATTCCACCGGCACATCCCGCCATACCCCGCCGGGGCGGATGTAGGTGGTCATCATGCGCTGACCGGAGACCATCTCAAACACATCCAGAATCAGCTCGCGTTCACGCATGCAGTACAGGAATACGGACATAGCCGCCAGGTCCAGCGAGCTGGTCCCCAGCCAGAGCAGGTGCGAGGAAATGCGCTGCAGCTCCGCCAGAATGACGCGCAGTGCCTGAGCGCGCGGCGGCACATCCAACCCGACCAGTTTTTCAACCGCCAGACAGTAGGTCAGGTTGTTGCCCATGTTGTTCATGTAATCAATCCGGTCGGTCATCACCTCAGCTTGCTGGTAGGTCTTGGCCTCCATGTTCTTCTCGATGCCGGTGTGCAAAAAGCCGATGTCGGGAATGCAGTTAACCACAATCTCACCATCCAGCTCCAGCAGCAGGCGCAGCACGCCGTGCGTACTGGGGTGCTGCGGTCCCATGTTGAGCAGCATGGTTTCGCCGGCCAGGGCGCGCTCGCTGACCAGATGTCGCAGTTCATCTACCGTTACAGGGCGTAATTCGGTCATGGCTGCCTCCGCCTCATTCCTTTGCATACGGCTTGCGCCGGTCAATTTCTTCATAGTTGAACGAGAACTGCGGCTCCTCGTAGCCGAGCGGATAATCCTTGCGCAGCGGGTGCCCCTGCCAGTCGTACGGCATCAGAATTCGGCGCGGGTCAGAATGCCCGTCGAAAGTGATCCCGAACATGTCCCAGATTTCGCGTTCCTTCCAGTTGGCGTTGGGAAAAATGCCTTCGATGGTATCAATGTGCGGGGCGTTTCCATCCAGCGGCACACGCAGCCGTAAGAGGAGATTGTGGGTCATCGAATAAAACTGATAGACCACATGAAAGCGCGGGGCTTGTTCAGGCCAGTAATCCACTGCGGTGGCATCAATGAGTACATCGAAGCCGTACTCATCCCGCAGGGACTGCACGGCTTCCAGAAGATGTTCGCGGCTGAGGATCAGAGTGGTTTCACCGGCATAGCGGTGCGAATTGGCGCTAAACTGCTCCTGAAAATCCTGTACCACTTTTTCGAGATGTTCGCTCATCCGTTACTCCATCCTGCTTGTTCCAAAAATCACATAATATGGAGATAGACCAGGTTGCTCCCTACAGGTAAAGCAATTATGACCAGTCTTTCAGCTTTTCGCGTTTGACTTTTTCGTGCAGGGTCATCACACCGTGAATCAATCCTTCCGGGCGCGGCGGACAACCCGCCACATACACGTCCACCGGAACCACTTCGTCCACGCCCTGCACAATGGCATAATTGTTGAACACCCCACCGCACGAGGCGCAATCGCCCATGGCAATCACCCATTTGGGGTCGGGCATCTGGTCATACAGTTGACGTAAAACAGGCGCCATCTTGCGGCTCACCCGCCCGGCGACAATCATCAAATCCGATTGGCGCGGGCTGGCACGCATCAACTCCATGCCAAAACGGCTCATGTCGTAAGCCGGCGCCTGAGCGGCCATCATCTCAATGGCGCAGCACGCCAGACCAAACAGCATCGGCCACATCGAGTTGGTGCGCGCCCAGTTGACCACCTGTTCCAGCGAAGTCGTTACAACCCCTAAATTGCCGGTTTTCTGCTCTAGTCCCATTCCAATGCTCCTTTCTTCCACGCGTACAAATGCGCTACCTCTAAAACGACCAGAAACACCAGCATCCCGAACAGTCCCAGCGTCCCTAATTGACGCAAAACCACCGCCCAGGATACTACAAACACCACTTCAATATCAAAAAGGATGAAAAGAACCGCGATTAAGTAATAACGAATTGACATGCGCCTCCGTCCGGGGCCGTATGGCACCATGCCCGATTCATAGGGTGCCATTTTACGCGGGGTGGGGCGGCGCGGCCCAAACAAAACCCCCAACAAAATAACGATGAAACCAATCAGAACGGCGAGTGCAAGGATGACCAGCAGGGGAAGGTAGTCTTCGAACATGATGGGCCTTTCAATTCGCACAAATATAGTCCAATTACCCGTTTGTGAGTATATCACAAACGGGAATGCTGGTGGTAAATTTCACAAGAAAAAAGGACGAACGAACAGAAGAAAACTACTCCCCTATTTTACTTTCTTTTCGCAATAAATCAATGCTGATGTCTAATTTTTGAAATTTCTTTCGGCTTCAAGATGACTTAATCACTGGAATTCGCCTTTATCAAGTCCGAAACCGCCAATGCGGTTTCAACAACCCGCTCAATGGCGACAATGTCGGGCGTGTCTTTGGCAGTATGAATGACGTGCTGCATCAGGTCCGTCATTTTTTCAGCAGTGAAAGCCAGCGTTGGTACGCCATTCATCAAAAACAGGCTGTGGTCGCTCTGAAACCATGCCTCTCCTTCGATCAACCCTTCAAAGGACAAAAAGCGTCGGCGGACAAACTCTTCGAATTCTGGTGGAAGTTGATACAAAAAAAATGCTGTGCGCCCTTGACGATAGCCAACCAGGTCAAAATTAATCCCCAACACAATTTCCGCAAATCGGCCTTGATTTTCCCTTATCCACACCACCTCGCCGGGATTGGCGTAATCATCTTCACCATTGAGGGCGGTTAACTCAATCGTCCAATTCAACTCATGGCCGCCAAGCATTTTTGCCAGCAGCAGTAAGATTGCCACACCACTGGCATTATCCAATGCGCCAGGCGTCCCTAATTTTGCATCAAAATGGGCAAAACAAACCACCCGCCTGGGGCTTTTACCGGGCAACACCGCACAGACATTGCAACCCTGCGCCGTCAACCGTTCGGCGCGAATTTCCAGTTCAACACTTTGACCTGCGTGTTCAGCCAATTCTTTTCCGGCTTCTTCGGTCAGGTAGACTGATGGAATGTCGAAATCGCCATCCTCAATCAGCGGAAAGGGGTAAACTCCGCCCGCCATTTGTGGATCACGACCGGTAGCCGCAATGATTGCCACCGGCATCTTTTGCTCCAGCAGACGAATCCAGTTTTGATGCAGTTCATTTTGATAAAAGGGGAAATTTTTTGGCGTCCATTGTTCGCGTGTCAAATCACCGTGCAGCAATACCACCTTCCCCCTCAGTGATTCTCTTTCCAGTTCGGCTGGGCTGCCCACGCAGACCAGCGGGGCATTCCACTTACCGCCCCGGCTGTAAGGAC
>NZ_DAOUBL010000351.1:0-2541 GCF_034432615.1 Bellilinea sp.
GATAGCGGGGTGTATTTTCGGGCTACCGCCAGCCGTGAACACCGCCTGATGCAGCTGGACGGTCAGCCGGCAGCCGAACAAATTTTCAGCATTCTTGGTTATAGCCCTGCCGAGTGGAGAAAGCCGCCTTTTCAAGAATTGCTGCGGCTTTTCCCGCTGGCTTACCATGAAACGGGGCAGAGCGAAGCCGTACTGGCTGCTCCCGTGGGGGTGGAAGAGGATGGCTCTCTGCGAATGAATTTAGCCATCCCTGAAGGCAGTACCTTGCGGCTGATGGTTGGCAATCCTTCTGCCTGTTTGCAATCCTTGAAAACCGCCATTCAGACCGCCAAAGGAATGGCAGGCGGCGGCTCGGCTGGTGGTGTGGGGATGATTTTGGTGGATGTCAGCTGGTTTGAGCTATTCCGCACTCAACCGGCAAAGTTGAGCGGTGCAATCGAGGAAGCAGCGGCTGAAATGCCCTGGATAGGCGTGGCAACCCTGGGGCATATCTGGCGGGGGAGTGAAGTTTCTGCGCCCCTGGCAGGAAATTCGGGTGCATTGGCGGTCGTTTTCAAGGGGGAATCGTAGCGATTTCTTAATCTGAAGAATTTTTCAGAAATCATCTCGACTCAGGAACCTTTTTGATCGTTCAGCGTCTTTATATTTAACCTATTGTTTCGTGTAGCACCTTTTGCTATACTGATTTTGTAACTTTTTTTACTTGATCCAGGAGGGATCGAACCATGAACAACTCACTCACTCTTAAGTCAGGCTGGTCTGTATTGCGTGTGATGATGACACTGATGGTCATCAGTGTATTGACGCTGGCCCTGCCGCTGACGACGGCTCAGGCCTATTCCGGTTATCCGACCTTTGACATAACGGAAGTAAAGAAGGATCAATCGGTCACCATTCAGATCAAAAATCTGCCTCCCAACCAGACCTTTACGGTGCGGATGAACAAAATGGGCACCAAGGGGGTGGGCGGTGAGGTAGCCGGCACCTTTAACTCCGAAAGCGGCGGCAGCAAAAAGCTGACTTTTGATATTCCCGCT
This sequence comes from Bellilinea sp., assembly GCF_034432615.1. Classification (GTDB taxonomy): domain Bacteria; phylum Chloroflexota; class Anaerolineae; order Anaerolineales; family Anaerolineaceae; genus Bellilinea. The sequence continues at coordinate 1,038 of NZ_DAOUBL010000351.1, forward strand.
TCCCTCAAGGGGTTGAAACTGATTGCGATTCGCATTGAAAGTCCGGCCGGTTACTTTGCTTATAACTGGTTCACCAACGACCCGGCCGGCGCGGATACCGGCACACCCTCCAAGCCCTATACCGGCATCCCAACGGTTGACATTGTTTCGGTCACCAAAGATGACGAAGTGAAGGTCAAGACCAACAACTTCCCGGCGGGTAAAACTTTTACGGTGCGGATGGGTGAGTACGGCACCAAAGGTGTTAACGGCACGGTGGTCGGCAGCCTCGATTCTGGCAGCGGCGGCAAGCTGGAAGCCACTTTCAAAATCCCGGCGGGGTTGAAAGGGAAGGATCGCATTGCAATCCGCCTGGAAGCCAGCGGCGGCTACTTTGCCTACAACTGGTTCTACAACAGCACGGGCAGCGGCGTAACACCACCCCCCAGCGGCACACCTGCTCCCACGCCCATCCCGGGGTACAGCGGTATTCCGACTTTCAGCATCAAGGCCGTGATTCGCGACAGTAAGGTGACGATAAGCGCTAAAAACTTCCCGCCCGACCAGACCTTTACGGTGCGCATGGGCGCTTACGGCACCAAAGGTGTTGGCGGCGTGGTGGTAGGCAGCAAGGATACCGGCAGCGGCGGCAGTTTTGAAGCTACCTTTGATATTCCCGAAAGCCTGAAGGGCAGCCAGCGGATTGCCATCCGCATGGACAGCTCGCAGGGGTTCTATGCCTTCAACTGGTTCTGGAACAATACCTACCCCTAAAAAATAAATATCCTCAAATCCGCCCCTTGCACCGGTCGCAGGGGGCGGATGTTCCATTTACCGCAAAATTGCATCTGCCATGCGAGCAGCCCGCACAATGGGCTGCACATCATGCACGCGCAAGATGTCCGCACCGCGCTGAATGCCAATCACACAGGCTGCCAGCGTTCCTTCCAGACGTTGGTCGGGGGGCAGGTTGAGGGTGTAGCCAATAAAGGATTTGCGTGATACGCCCAACAGCAGCGGAAAGCCCAGCTGCTTGAATTCGTCCAGCCGGCGTAAAATTTCCAGATTTTGTTCAACGGTTTTGCCGAAGCCAATACCGGGGTCCAGGATGATTTGTTCATCGGCAACGCCGCCCTGGCGGGCAAGATGGACGCTTTCCATCAGTTCCCGACGAATATCCTCTATCAGGTTGTCATATTCCATTCCAACATACCGCCCGCCCAGGCGCTCTTGCAATTGGGCATTGGAAGGCTTGCTGCGGTTGTGCATCAAAATCAGGCCGGCTTTGAAGCGCGCTGCCACCTCAGCCATACGCGGGTCGGCGCGCAGGCCCCAAACATTGTTGATCCAGTGGGCGCCTGCCCGCAGGGCTGCCTCGGCAACTTCGGCCTTGTAGGTGTCCACTGAAAGAATGACATCCAGTTCCAGGCCGGCGAGCATCTCAATTACCGGCAGGACACGGCTCATTTCCTCTTCCATGCTGACGGGTTGGGCGCCGGGGCGGGTGCTTTCTCCGCCAATATCC
>NZ_DAOUBL010000352.1:0-10380 GCF_034432615.1 Bellilinea sp.
GCATGAACTGGGACATGCCCTGGCTGCGCGTAAGTTCGGCATTCAGACCAAAGATATCACCCTGCTGCCCATCGGCGGGGTGGCGCGGCTGGAAAGGATGCCGGAGAAGCCGATGCAGGAATTGTGGGTAGCACTGGCCGGGCCGCTGGTGAATGTAGTCATCTCGGCGGTGTTGTTCATCGGGCTGCTGTTCAGCGGCGCGTTGCAGCCGCTCGGTTCACTGAGTATGACCGGCGGGCCGTTCCTGGAAAGACTGATGGTGGTCAACCTGTTTCTGGCAGGCTTTAACCTGATTCCGGCTTTCCCAATGGACGGCGGCCGGGTGGTGCGCGCTTTGCTGGCAACTCGCCTGCCTTATACCCAGGCGACACAGGCGGCGGCAACTCTTGGGCAGGCGCTGGCGTTTGTGTTCGGCTTCATCGGCCTGTTTACCAACCCGTTTCTGGTGTTCATCGCGTTCTTTGTCTATATTGGCGCTGCTCAGGAAGCCAGCATGGTACAGATGAAATCGGCACTGAGCGGTATCCCCGTTTCCCAAGCCATGGTGACCGATTTCCGCACCCTTCAGGAAGGCGAACCGCTCAGCCGCGCCATTGAACTGCTGATGAGCAGCACCCAGCAGGATTTTCCGGTGCTTTCCGGAGAGCGGGTGGTCGGGGTTTTGACGCGCAAAAGTCTGGTGGAGGCTTTGCAGCGGCTGGGGCAGAACGCGCCGGTTTCTGCGGCAATGGACTGCAGATTCGAGAGCGCCCACATCAACGACATGCTGGAAGAGGTCTCGCGCAAATTGCAGGAGCGCGAATGCCACACCCTGCCGGTGATTGCCGATGACCGGCTGGTGGGTCTGGTTACGATGGAAAATATCGGCGAATTTTTGATGATTCGATCAGCGCTGGAAAAGCGCGCCGCGGCCGCTACCCGCTAAAATTCCGGCTTTGGCAGGAAAAATTGCTCCGTAAGGGTTTTGTAAGTCCTTGCGGAGTTTTTGTTTTTTCTTGAATGTATAATTGTTAGGATGAAGAGAATTATCGAGAAACTTTTTCCCCAACAACTCATTTTTAAGAACCATCTTTCAATTTTGCAATCAGTAACGCTCTTTGCGGGATTGACATTGATCTTTTCACTGATTGGAACAATGATCCCGCAAGACGGTTTCTTTGCGTTCGATTGGATTCACTTTTTTGGTAGAGATAACATCCCAATTTTTTATCCCCCATGGACTGGTATCGTTGTTAATTTCCTGAGTTTTCCTGTATTAGTTGGTCTCACCCTAGCATCTGTCGGACTAGCCAGTTATTTGAGGTCAACACACCCTTTAAGTATGGTGGCAGTATTCCTTTCTTTACCCGTGTTTTGGACTGTCTTTTTGGGTCAGTTGGATGGTTTGGTCTTGTTAGGGACGCTCGCACTTCCATGGCTTTCGCCCTTAGCATTACTAAAGCCACAAGTGTCTATTTGGGCTTTTGGGGCGCGAAAGACTTATTTACTTGGCTTCTTAATTACTCTACTCATTTCATTTGCTGTATGGGGTTGGTGGCCTGAATTGATGTTTTCGGTTTGGACAATCCATGAAGAAGGAAAGTATGTAAACGATATTGCAATTGGTTTTTGGGGGTTGCCCCTTGCTGTCATTTTGCTCTGGTTCTCACGAGGTGATCCGGATATGTTGATGTTAGCCGGCACTTTTATTACTCCGTATCTTCTTCCTTATAATCTTATCGTAGTTACTCCTGCCATTGCTCGTTTGTCTCCTCGTTCAGCATGGATTGCATGCTTTCTATCCTGGCTGCCATTGTCTGCAAATTGGCTTGGAGATAGAGGATGGTGGTTAGGATGGTTGTTTATTTTCTGGCTTTGGTTAGGATTGGCTGGAAACAGATATGTTTCAAACACAAAGAAAGTTCAGTTATCACAGTTTTTTCCTAATTTGACATCTGAAAATGATTAAGCATCAGCCAATCAATAAAATGGACACCGTGCCGTACTTACTTTATGTATTTATGGTCGGCGTTTTGCTGGCACAGGCGCTCTATAACACCGGCGGACAGCCCGGCTACCCGGTGGACGATGCCTTCATTCACATGGCCATTGCCCGCCACTTCGTTCAGGATGGGCGCTGGAGTGTTGACCTCAGCCCGTTCACCTCGGCTACTTCATCCCCGTTATGGACTTTGCTGCTGGCGGCAGCCTTCCACCTGTTCGGCGTACGGGATTGGGCTGCCCTGCTGCTCAGCCTGCTGAGCGGGGCGGCTGCCCTGCTGCTGGCGCAGCGGCTGCTGGCAAAATCCGGACGGCGGATGATCCGCCTGACCCTTGTGGTGCTGATTTTAATTTTCACCCCCCTGCCGGTGCTGGGATTGACCGGCATGGAACACGCCCTTCATTCCTTATTGACCGTGGCGGTGCTTTGGACAGGGTCGTTGGTTCTGGCCGAAAATTCTCCCTCTTCCAGCCTGCGCTGGGGATTGCCGGTTTTGTGTGCCCTGCTGCCGGTAACCCGGTATGAGGGGCTGTTTTTACTCTTCTGGCTGATTGCAGGTTTGCTGTTCCAGCGGCGTTGGCGCGATGCGCTTGCGGCAGGGCTGGCAAGCGCCAGCCTGATGACCGTTTACGGACTCATCTCCGTGGCGAACGGCTGGGCATTCTTTCCCAATTCGGTTCTGGTGAAGAGCCAGATCAACCTGTTTTCCGTAACGGGTCTGACTCAGTTCCTGACACAGGGAGTTTACAACCTACTGGATAGCCCGGCGTTGTTGGGGTTGATCATTGCGGTGTGGCTGGCTTTCGCGCTGGCAGAGAGCGGCGGTTTGACCAGCCCGCCTTTGCGCTGGCGGGTGGCCTTGTTCAGCGGCATGTTCGCTCTCCACCTGCAGCTGGCCAGGACCGGCTGGTTCTTCCGTTATGAGGCGTACCTGATCTTTGCGGGCGCTTTGATTCTGATGGAGCTGACTGCTCTGCTGCTCAAACGGCTGGAAAGCGAGCGGCGGCTGCGCTTTACGCCTGCGGTTGCTGCCGCGCTGGGCGTGGCGCTGCTGCTCCTGCTGCCGATTGCCTACCGGGCGGGCAATGCCCTTTCGGCTTATCCGCTGGCGGTGCGCAACATCCATGAACAACAGGTGCAAATGGCGCGCTTTGTCAGCCGCTTTTACAATGGTCAGACCATCGTAGCCAATGACATTGGCGCAATCAGTTATTATGCGAATATCGAGCTGGTGGATGTGGTCGGGCTGGCCAACCTTGAAACCGGCAGGTGGTGGCGCGAGGGCAGCTGGAGTACCGCAAAGGTGGATCGGCTGGCAAGAGAACAGGCGGCTTCGCTGGCCGTTCTTTTCCCGGAGTGGTTCGATCTCTACCCCCAGCCGCCCGATTGGGTGGAAGTCGGCCGCTGGCGGATTGCCGATAACATCGTCTGTACCAGTGATACGGTCGCTTTTTACGCCCTGAGCCCGGCTCAGGCGGATGAAATTGCCCAAAACCTGCGCGCTTTTTCGTCAGAATTACCGCAAACCGTCCAACAGCAGCTGAACGCTCCCACAGCGCCATAAACCTCACAGGAATGGGTCAGGCATCGGCAGGCGGGAGCTGCCAGCCGCTTTGGGCGGCCCATTCCTCGGCTGCCAGATAAATCAAATCCACGGCCGGGTCTTTTACATCTGAATAAGTGTGCCGGTCAGGAATATGCGCGGCCAGCTGGTGTTTGAGGCTGGCATAGGCTTGGGCGGTCTGCGGATGCGCCCGCAGGTAATCCCGAAAGAGGAGCGGATAGCGCTGATTGGGAGCGCCTTCAATGCGCACATGCAGGTTGACTTCGCGCCAGCCGGGCGGCGGTTTGAACAACCACTTTCGCCAGCCGGCCTCGTCCTCATCCCAACCCGGCGGCAGGTGATCTCCGCTGACATCTGCGCGGTGAATGAAGCCGGCGGCAATCATGGCGTTCATCACGGCTTCGTCCAGCGCCGTCACCGTCACCTGGATGTCAATGACATCCTTGGCATCCAGCCCCGGCACGGCCGTTGAACCGATGTGGTCAATCCGCAGGGCTAAATTTCCCAAAACCTGACGCAGAAAACCGGCAATCTGCCGGAATTCGTCTTTCCATTCACTTTTGTAAAGGGTGATTTCAACAGACATGGGGTGATTATATTCTATAATTCGAGCCATGAAACGCACCTGGTTTCCGCTTATCCTGATGATCTGGCTGGCCGGCTGTCAGGTGCTGCCGCAAGTCAAACCACCGGCCTGGCTGCAAGAAAACGGCGAAACAACCCCAACCCCCTTTCTTCCGCTCCCCAACCCAACCGCCCCCGCACTTCCGCTCAGCGGGGCGACTGCTGGTTTGATCTGGTTCGATCCGCACCTGCCGCCGGCCCTGCTTCAAGCTGCGCAGTTGCCACCCGGCTGGCAGAAAACCGATCAGCCGCAAAACGCGCAGGTACAGGTCAAGGTTGGCGCGGATGGTTTGCAAGCCGGCAGCTGGGTTTATGCCGTCGTTGCCCGTTTTGCAACCGTGGAGGATGAAATTGATTCGGTTACCCTGCGCAAAACATGGTATGGCCTGAATACCACCCTGCCTCCGCTCATCGTCGAAGCGGACACGCTGGCCATGTTGACCGGCTGGTGGGGAGCGCCCGCCGAGGGAGCGGTTGAAGTTGTGCCAACCGGCAGGTTGAGCGAAGCGCTGTGGCAGCAGCCAACCGCGCGCGGAATCATCCCCTTTGAGCGCCTTGAACCGCGCCTGAAAGTCCTGGCAGTGGACGGCATTTCCCCGCTGGCGCGCGGTTTGGATGAAAGCGCCTATCCGCTGGCACTGCCTTTTGCCCTGAGCGGTGAGCGGGCGGCCGAACTGGCCGGTATTCTGCCAGCCGGCAACCGCGATGAAAGCAAGATGACGGTGGTTGCCGTGACCGGCGTGACGGCGCTGGTACGTGCCACCGCGCTTTACCTGCGCCTGCGCGGTGTGGAGCACGCCCTCACCGAAGTGGCCGACTGGCTGCGCGAGGCGGATATTACCCACATCAACAACGAGGTCGCCTTTCGGCAGGGCTGCTCACCGCGGCAGGAAGGGCTGAACGAAGCGGGTGTGATCATCTTTCCGTGCAGCGACCTCCGCTGGATTGAACTGCTGGAAGCGGTCGGCACGGATGTGGTCGAGATGACCGGCGACCATTTCATTGACGCCGCGCCCGAAGATGTCTTACTCACGTTGGAAGAATACCACCGGCGCGGCTGGCAAACCTACGGGGGCGGGGCAACGCTGGAAGAGGGCTGGCAGCCAGCGCTGTTCGAGCACAACGCCAATCGGATTGCCTTCCTTGGCTGCAATGCCAAAGGGCCGGCCTATGCAAAGGCTTCAGCCGACAGCCCCGGAGCCGTGCTGTGTGACTTTGACCGGTTGACGGATGAAATCCGCCGTCTGCGCTCGGCCGGCTACCTGCCGATTGTAACCTTCTCCCATCTGGAATACGAAACCTTCGCTGCCAGACCGCGCGCCGTAGAGGACTTTGAGCGGGTAGCCGCAGCCGGGGCGGTGATCGTTTCGGGCAGTCAGGGGCACCTGCCGCAAGCCATGCAGTTTTACGAGGACAGCTTTCTGCATTACGGGCTGGGCAATCTTTTCTTCGATCAGTACTCGCTGGGCGAACCGTTCGAACGCGCCTTCATTGACCGCCATATCTTCTACGACGGGCGTTATCTGGGTGTGGAACTGCTGACCCTGCGTTTTGAGGACTTTTTACGCTCGCGGCCGATGACGGCTGACGAACGCCGCCAGCTGCTGCAAGTCATTTTTGAAGCCAGCGGCTGGTAAATCCATAAAAACGGGGAGGCAGAAAGGGGATTCTCCTGCCTCACGGATTGCCCTTTCACCGCGCTTAATAAACGTCAGTTCGGAATAAATCCTTTTTGCATCCGATTTCAGAATATTGCCCCCTCCTGCGCCTCCCCCAATATCGCTTCTGCGATATTGGGGGAGGTGGGAGGCGGTCCACTCTGCTGCTTACCGCGTTTTGTGCTTATCCCGAACCTACGTTAATGATCAGGGCGGGGGAATTTCTCCTTTCACATAATCTTTGTGGATGCAGAGGGTATCTACCTGCCAGTCCGGTGCTTTGTTGTGCCATGCAAAGTAAGTGCGCGCTGCCCAGGTACTTCCGTCCGGCACCATATCCGCCAGCAGGAGAGGGTTGCGGGTGTCGTTTTCCAGAATGTCACCCCGTTCTGCCGAAATGCCCACCACGCCGCAAGCGTACTCATTGACCGAAATACTGGTGCGGTAACGGTTATCCGGCGGGGCAAGGTAGGTATAGCGGTTGGTCAGGAAAACCGGTTTGTCGGTTGCCAGATAAGCCCCCCGTTTCAGACACAGCACGTTGACATTCCAGGACTCGTTCTGGTTGTGGGTGGCAAAATCCACCACAATTTTCCATTCGGGACCGCTGCCGTCCATGAACGCCTGCCAGAGGACAGGGCGGACACCATTCTCTTCAATGTCCCCAAACAGGGCTGCCTGTCCGACAATACCGCAAAAGTGGTAATCGCTGGTCATCAGGCCGGTCAGGTGATCCTTGCCGCCTTCCATACGGTTGAATTCCCGATAGATAAACACCGAATTTTCCGTCTTGCGCTCCAGACAGAGCAAATTAATCGTCCAGCGTTCGTTGGAGCGGTGGGTACGAAAATCAGCCGTCAACCACCACGAATCTTTACCCAGCGAAGCGCTGTACTGACGGAACAAATATGCCTTGAGGATGTCGCCCGGGTCATTTTCCTGAATGTCCCCATCCGTTGCAGCCATTCCGACAATACCGCACACGTACCGATCATATGGGATGGCGGTATCCTTTTGTTCACCCCCCTGTGTCAGCTGAAAAGAAGGAGCGTAGGCGGCAACATCATTAAGAATGTTGAACATGGGAATTACGATGAACCCCGGCCGTGGTAAATTGACCAGTTTATAGGCGTTGATGTAGCCGCGGCGCACTTCGCTGCTGCTCTGTCCTTCGGCATTGGTGACGGTCAGGGTTACATCGTAGAGATTCGGCTCGCTGAAGGTATGGGTGGGGTTGCGTTCGGTCGAGGTTGTGCCATCGCCAAAATTCCACAACCAGGTGGTGATGTTGCTGCCTCTGGAGGTATCGCGAAAGGCGACCGTCAGCGGCGCCCGCCCGCTGGTGATTTCAGCCGTAAAATCGGCATCCAGTTTCTCTTTGACCAGCACGCGATCCGGGCTGGTTTTGACTGCGCTGCCCACATCATTGTTCACCCGCAGAGTTACACGATAACCGGCAAGATTGGGGGTGTAATAGACATGAATGGGATTGCGCTCGGTGGAGCGTTCACCGTCGCCAAAATCCCATTCCCAGGCGGTTGGGTTGCCGGTAGAACGGTCAGTGAATTCCACAATTAACGGCGCATCTCCCTGTCGGGGTGAAAAGGTGAAATCGGCGGTCAATTGCTCGCCCACCACCAGCACTTCCGAAACGGTGGAAGACCCCAGCGGATTGGAAACCGTCAACTGGATCTCATAGCGGCGGGCTTCCATGAAGGTATGGGTGGGATTGCGCTCGTTCGAAGTAGCGCCATCCCCAAATGACCAGTACCACTGCGAGGGTTCGCCGGTCGAGGTATCGGTGAATTGAACCGTCAACGGAGCGCTGCCGCCCGCGGGTGAAAAGGTGAAACGCGCCACCGGCGGGTTGATTGCCGGCATCAGAATGGCTACCCCGCTGGTTTCCGCCACATTCGGCCACTGAAATACGATGCGCGAACGCGGCGGAATGGCGCTGAAATCCAGATCCTGTAAATTGAGCTGGATTTGATAGGGACTGGTGCGGTAGGGAAACAATTGAATTGATTCCAGCCGGTTGCCGGCTTCATCCACCACATAGGCACGCGGCGAGTTGGCTTCCACGTAGTTGTATCCGGTCAGGGTCAAAATGCCGTCCGGAAAAATGAGCCGCCCGCCCACCTGAATCAGTTCGATCCGTTCCGGGATGACCTGACAGACCCACGGGGTGGGGATTTCCTCCTTTGCCGGTTTCCCCGAAAGAATGTTCTTCAAGCGGCCGATGATGCTGCGCCCAATGAATTCATTGACCGTAGCCCCGGCTTTGGAACCGAGGAAATCCACATTGCAGCGAAATTCGGTGCCGGCAATGGCGGTCATCTGCTGCATGTTCAGGCGGGCTTCGTTCATCACCGCTTTCACTTCGTCGGCCATCCTGCCTGCCAGCGTGCCGCCGGAACGCTCCAGCGTTCGCACAATTTCGCTGGCGGCAATTTCCCAGTTGCCGGGCATGCGGTCCATAGCATCCACAATGCCGTTGATGGTATCCAGAGTTTCCGCATCCAGCCCAATCTTCAGGCCGTCCTCCACCACCCTCAACAGATCATCCACCCGCGCCAGGGTGGCATCGTCAAAACCGGCTTTGACCCCCTGCCGAATGGTATCGTTGAGTTCGCGAATGACCTGCCGGGTTTCCGGTCCAACCTCAACACCGGTTGCCAGGGTCTGGTTGACAGCATCAATGCGGGCAAGGGTATCCGGTCCCAGTTCGCTGCTGGTTTCCACATTCACATCGAAGCCGAATTGTGAAGGGATGTCCACACAGGCTGTTAAACAGCACACCAGAATGATGAACAGGCACATAAGGTGTCGCATAGCTGCCTCCCCAATTGCAATCAGCCATTCGAAACCGAAGTTTCACACCTTTTATTGGATGTGTTTGACTGTAAACCCGCCCCGTTGTAGAGAAAGGACAAAACGTCAGGTTCTTTCGGATTAATTTGATTATAGAACTAAAGGTTTACAAATTCAATAACGCACGAGGAAGTTACACCGCTTTCTCAAAGTCATCTTCACCTTCCCATCCCTTTTAGGATTTTTGACCCCCATCTGCACCTCCCCCAAAACCGTTGATGCGGTTTTGGGGGAGGCCGGGAGGGGGTAATTGCATTACTTGCCCGTTCTTGAACTTCTCCCGAATTCACGTAAAAAAAAACGAGGGTGCCGCTTACGGCACCCTCTTAATCTTCCAACATTCAGTCTAGTTGCAGCCGCCCAGTTCCCACGGCGTCAGACACAAGGTGGGTGTGGGGGTAATGGTCGGGGTACGCGTGATGGTCGGCGTGCGGGTGATGGTGCGGGTGGGGGTGACCGTACGCGTTGGCGTTATGGAGGGTATGGGGGTGTTGGTGCGGGTCGGACCTGCCGTAAAGGTGCGCGTGAACGTGCGGGTAATGGTGGCGGTGCGGGTATTGGTTGGCAATAAGGTGGGGGTGGGCGTGTTGACCGAGATGACGAAAGGCACCACCGCCACATTGGACTTCTTGCTGGCATCATTGTTGCGTGCCAGAACCACCAGGGTGTAACTGCCATTGCGAATCACCCCCCCGCCCTGATCCCACTGGTCTATCAGCGGCCGGCGGGTTACACATCTTGTGCTTGAGCCAGAGCCGGTGTGGCCAAAGATGCAGAACCAGGAGTTGGAATCGCGCGACCAGTGCACCAGATTGCCGGCGCTGTCATAGACAAAGAAGTACACCCCCAGCGTGGTATCCACATTGCTGTCGTTGCCGTTGATGATCGCCCGTGCCGAGAAGGGTGTACCGCCCGGGTTGATGATCACCTGAATGCTGGGACCGGGGTAGCCGGTCACCTGCTGCACACAAGAGAGCGTTGGTCCTATAGTTGGAACAACGTTGTAATAGATGCTGCCGGTGAAATCGCCGGCCCAGTAGAAATTGTGAAAGAGATTATTACCGCTGACAGGCCACGAAACCGGTGTGACCGTCATGCGCGGGGTGGGGGTGCCGGCACCCACCGGCGGGTAGTAATTGAAATTGGGGTTAATCCAGAAGGAGAAATTGCTGACGGCCGGATTTGGCTGCCCATATACCCAGCGCAGGTAATTGCCGCCATACGGCGCAATCAGGTTGCGGCCGGGGGTGGGCGTAAAGGCATGCCCGTAGGGGTAGGAGGCAATGTTGGGCGGGTCGTAAATCGGCTGGCTCTGATTGCTGCCGGCGTAGTAGTTGAAGATGTGTCCGCTGGGCTGGCTGTGTACCGGATTGTGCCACTGACCGTTCCAGTCCATCAGCGCGCCGCTCATGTAGATGTTGTAGGGGCCGGTGTTCTGCAGCTGCGATTGAATGATGTAGCCGCTGCCGGGATTTCCAGCGGCATAGGATTGGAAGGTGAGCGGTTCGCCCACCACCACCAGATCCTCGCAGCGCGGCAGGCTGGTGGGGGTGGGGGTAAAGGTTGGTTCGGGTGTCAGCGGCACCAGGTATTGCCCCTGAATGACCACCGGCGGGTCGCCGGGTTCGGTGATACCGGGACCGGTCCACGCCACCGAAAGATGATCGCCGCCGCTGCCTTCC
>NZ_DAOUBL010000353.1:0-2644 GCF_034432615.1 Bellilinea sp.
CAAAGTAGGGGCCGGTCTGATACCACATCATCCGCCAGGGTCGGTCTTTCTCCGCCAGGCCGGCCATCAGCGCAAAGGCCTGGTCGTAGGTGCTGGCTGCACCGGCGTAATCCTGCAAATTGACCAGACTGGTGCCGCGGTTGAAATAGGCAAAGAACTTTTCCACACCGTCCAGCCGGACGGCTTCTTCGGCGGCTGTTTGAGCAGCGATTTGAAAGGCAGTTTGCGGGTCGGCGTAGGGACCCAGCAAGTCCAGCAGCTCAGCCTCGCGCTCCGGCGGGTAAATGACCAGAAAGATGTAATTGAACGAGCGCCACTGCCAGAGCAAATCATCATAACTCACTTTGAAATTCGGTTCAAAATACGAATCCTGGGTGATAAAGACCTTTTTGGCGTCATCGTAGCCGGTGATGGTCGAATAATGCCCCATCCAGCCCAATTTACCGTTGATATCGCGGATGACAATCCCTTTTTCGATCAACGGCACAAAACCGGCCGCAATCAGTTTTTTGAGCGTTTCCAGCGTCCCGCCATGACGGACCAGGGCGTTCAGGTTGGTGTAGGTTTGCACATAGTCCGCCATCTCGTAGGGCATCACATTTTTATCTTTTTCAAACGGTTTGAGCAGCGGGCCGACATCGGTGCGCTCACCCTGCCAGCCCCAGTAAGAAAGCCCCATGGCAAGATTAGCCGGGGCACAGTAATTCCACAAACCGTGCTGATCCTGATAACGCACCCCACTGAGGGCAACACTTTCCGGCAGAGGCGTGGGTGTCTGAGTGGGGGTGGGGGTAAATTGCGGGGTGGGCGTTGCCGTGTATGAGGCAGTGGTCGGGCTGGCGGTCGGTGTGGAGGTGCGGCTGAAGGCCTGCATGGTGGCATCCACAATCGTGGCAACCGCTTCTTCCGGCACAAAAACCGCCTGCTGAGGCGGGTTAAGGGCGTAACGCGCCTGAACACGCAGCTCGTTAAAGTTCGATACCAGACGGCCGCGCAAAGAGGGTATTGCCAACAAAAGTCCAAACACAAACAGGGCGGCAATCAAAAAGAAGGGGATGACCTTGCGTTTTGAAATCACGATTTGATTATAACATTTTCACACCAACCGAAGCGGAGGCAGCGGATTACATGGTATAATTTTGGGCTGTTGATTTGTATGGACTTGCATATTTCGGATAAACATTACCAATTCACTGCCCGGCGAGATTTCCCCTTTTCCGGGCATCTGGATGGATCGAGAGAGAACAACCATGAACGAAACCATTAAACGGGAAATTCCCAATCATTTCAGTCTTCCGCGGCGCATCAGCCGCTTGAGCCAGCTCGCTTATAACCTGTGGTGGGTTTGGAACCCGGAAGGCCAGCAGTTATTCCGGCAGATCAAGCCGCGCCTGTGGGATGAAGTCGAGCATAACCCGGTGGCATTCCTCAAAAAAGTAGAACGCAGCCAGTTGAACGCTGCCGCCAACGACACCTACTACCTGGATATGTACGATCGGGTGATGAAAAAATTTGATGATTACCTGAGCACTGAGGATACCTGGTTCAAACAGCAGTATCCCCACCTCATCCATCAGCAGATTGCCTACTTTTCCTTTGAATTTGGGCTGCACGAATCACTGCCAGTGTACGCCGGCGGGCTGGGTATTCTGGCCGGCGACCATCTCAAGGAAGCCAGCGATCTGGGTTTGCCGCTGGTGGGGGTAGGCTTCATCTATAACCAGGGCTACTTCACCCAGGTCATCACCGAGGACGGCTGGCAGGAAACCCACACCAAACATCTGGTGCTGGAAGACGCGCCCATTTCTCTGCTGAAAGATGCCGATGACAACCCCATTACGATTTCCGTTGAATTGCCCGGCAGAAGCGTGTTTGCCCGCATCTGGGAGGTGCGGGTGGGGCGTGTTTCGCTCTTTTTGCTGGACAGCAACCTGCCCGTCAACACCGACAGCGACCGCCAGTTGACTGCCCGTCTGTACAGCAACGATCTGGAAGTGCGCATCTCGCAGGAAATTCTGCTGGGGATGGGCGGTGTGCGCGCTCTGCGCCGGCTGGGATACCAGCCGCAGGTCTGGCACATGAACGAAGGACACTCCGCCTTTCTGGCAGTGGAACGCGCCCTTGAGCTGGTACGCACGGGCAAATCCTTTGCCGAAGCCGCCAGCGAGGTGCGCAAGACCAACGTTTTCACCACCCACACCCCCGTGCCGGCCGGCAATGACCAGTTCCCGCTCTGGCTGGTGGATAAGTACTTCTCCCAAATCTGGCCGGAATTGGGGCTGACCCGCGACCAGTTTGTGGATTTGGGCCGTCAGGCAACCCCGTGGGGAGAAAGCTTCTGTATGCCGGTACTGGCCTTGAAACTTTCCCAACACGCCAACGCCGTTTCCGAATTGCACGGCCAGGTATCGCGGCGCATGTGGCACTTCCTGTGGCCTGAACGGGCCGCCGAAGATGTCCCCATCCGCCACATTACCAACGGCGTGCATACCGGCACCTGGCTGGCGCGCCGTCTGCGTCTGCTGTTCGACCGCTACCTGGGCGCCGACTGGATGAAGCGGATTGACGACCCGCAGCTGTGGTTGCAGATGGAAAATATCCCTGACGGTGAATTGTGGGCGGTGCGGCAGCACCTCAAACGCAA
>NZ_DAOUBL010000354.1:0-3876 GCF_034432615.1 Bellilinea sp.
GTATTGCAAGAGGGCATCCGCCGCAACGGCGCCAGCATTGACTGGGTTTACCGCGGGGGGAGTTTTCAAAATCACTTCCGGGCTTATGGCCGCAGCGGCCAGCCCTGCCCGGAATGTGGCACGCCGATTGCACGCCGGATTATCGGCCAACGCAGCACCCATTTTTGCCCTGCCTGTCAGCCCCTGAAGGTTGCTCCTGCTGGGGGAAATTCATCCACTTCTTGAAACTGTTGTGAAAGTGAGGCTGTCATGCTCAATCCCGGAGATCTGCTCCTTCCTGCATTAATCTTCACTGCCGTCGGGTTCATCATCGGTGCAGTGGTTGCCTATTTCTTCCTCGAGCGGGGAAAAGAACGCAGCGAAGAAGAACCTGCCGAAAAAGTTGAAGAAAAACCGGCCCCCAAACCCGCCGCCGATGAACCGTACACCGGCCTGCCGCTGGAACGCTTCAACCCGTTGGTGCGTCTTTACCGCGAAAAATCTACCGGCAAACTGGTCACGGAAATTGACCGCAAAATTTACCTGAGCCGCGAAACCGTCCCGGTGGAGCAATTGCGAATGCTGCGTGAAGCCGCCGAATCGTGGACGAACTGGCTGGGGGTTGAACCCGCAGCGCCGCCGAAAGAATCCACGCCGCCGGCCAATCCGCTGCCCGACCCGGCCGTACTGGCAGCAAGCATTCTGCCGGTGGATAAACCCCGCCCCACCTCTATCGTCGGGCAGATTGACGAAATTCTGCAGGAAATGCTGGTCGAATCGCCCTTTGCCGAACGCACCATCCGCCTGACCGAAGAGGCAAATTTAGGCGTGATCGTGTGGGTGGATCGCGAGCGCTTCAATGGTATTGAGGCCGTGCCGGATGAAGAAATTCAAAATCTCATCCGCGCTGCGGTGAAAAGGTGGGAAAAAATCAGCCACACCCTCAAACCCTAAACCTCATCCTGAGTTTTCAGCCGAACCGCGCTGGGTGAGCAGAGGACAGTCCACCGCGGCAGAAACCAGCGCGGTCACATCCGGACGGAATAAGCGCGAAAGGCTGGTGGAGCTGTAGGTTGAACCCATACCCACCAGATCATAGCCGCCGCTGCGAATCTCATCCAGAATCTCGTGCAGAATCAGGCCATGGCGCACCACCACCCGCGCCTCTACCCCGTTCTGCTCGGCAAAATCCAACGCCTGCTTCAGGTGGCGCGCCTGCGGGGTGTCGGTTTGCAGCAGGTGTTCCCAGTGTGAATGAATTTCCTTCGCCAGCGGGTAATCCAGCATGACCGGCTCAACCACATGCAAAAAAGTCAGCCTGGCGCCGGCTGTTTTGGCCATTCGGGTGGCCAGCCGTTCCACCGGTTTGGTGTAAGGCAGCCCACCGCTGCACACAATGATGTTGTGCAACGGCCAGCAGGCATCCCGCACCCGTAAAATGGGTGAGGAAAGCGAAGCCTGCAGCCGGCGGAAGCGCCCAAAGCGCACCCAGCGCCGCCAGATGGGGCGGTATTTGTCGCTGATCACCAGCATCGCTTCCGGCATCTGATTTATTTCCCGCAGCACCGCTTTCACCAGATCCCCTTCCGCCCAGCGGATTTCCACCGCAACATCCACCTCTTTCAAGGCAAGCGCGGAACGCTGAGCCTGCTCCTCCAGCAGCGAGGATGAGCTGCGCTGACGTACGCACAACAGACGAACCGGGGTGCGCATTAATTTTGCCAGATTCTCCCCATATTCCAGCGCCGGGAAAGACGGATGATCACTCTGTAAGGCGATTAAGAGAGGCGGTAAGTCGTTCATCGCAGCACGATAATCCCCAGAACACCGGCTACCACCAGCACGAGCGGCGGCGGCACTTTGAGAATGTAGGCAATCATGGCACCGGCAGCAATGATGACCGTAAACCAGGTGATCGTTTCGCCGGCCTCGCCGCGAAAGACATTCCACGCCACCAGTACCATCAGCGCCGCAACCGCCGGGGCAAGCCCGCGCACAAAATTGCCCACCCAGGCCTCACCGCTGATAAAGCGCAACACGCTGACAATCATCAGAATCAGGATGGTAGGCGGTAAAATCGAACCCAGCAGCGCCACCAGCGCACCCGGCAACCCGCCGGCCCGGTAGCCGACAAACATGGCCAGCTGCAGTGCATCACTGCCGGGCAGCACGCTGGAAAAGCCGACCGCCTCGACGAACTCTTTTTCGGTCATCAACTTGCCCACCGCCTCCTGATACAGCAAACCCACCGAAGCCGGCCCGGAGGTGGTAAGTAAATTGACCTTGATGAAAATCCAGAATAATTGCCATAAATTGACCATAGACAGCAAACCTCCGAAATAAAATAAGTCCGTACAGGTGGGTTAAAAATCTGCTGCGTCAGTGAATTTCAATTACAATAAGGATAATGTAGTTATTGCCGAAATACAAGGCTGGAAAATGGCAGCAAGCAGTGAAGAACGCTTGAAAATCCTCAAACTAATCGAGGAGAATAAAATCACCCCGGAGGAAGGCATCCGCCTGTTGCAGGCGCTGGAAAAGAGCAGCGCACTCGCCGAGAAGAAAGGCCCCCTGCCGCCACCCCCGCCGGGAGAAGGAATGCGGCCGCGCCCGCGCTGGCTGCGGGTGCGCATTACCGACCTGCGCAGCGGCAAAGTGCGCGTCAACATCCGCCTGCCGGTTACCGTTTTGAATACCGGCATGAAATTAGGCGCGCGCTTCTCCCCCGAAATCGGCGAAATTGAGATGGGACAGATTATGGATGCCATCCAATCCGGCGAAATTGGCCAGATTGTGGATATTTACGACGAAGAGGATCAGGAACACATCGAAGTCGGGCTGGAATGACCGCGCCTGATGAATTTTTATGAAGCCGTTTCTTCCTCAACGTGGACTTCGGGGAAGAATTGTTTGATGGTGCCTTCCACCCAGCCTTTCAGAGTAACCGGCGAAAGCGGACAGCCAAGGCAGGCTCCCCCCAAACGCACTTTGACCACCCTGCCGTCGAAACCAATGTATTCCACCTCACCGCCGTGGTAGGTTTCGATGTACGCGCTCAACTGCTCAATCAAACCGCGTAACTGTTCTTCAATGCTGTATGCAGGAATTTCAGCGTCGCCCATTTTCAATCCTCCGGTAACATTCCCCATTTTTATCCAGGTTGGAAGTTAACACCCGCAGCAATTCGCCTTCGGTATGCTGATGCTTTTTATGCTCGCTGGCTACTTTTGCCAAACGCCGATAAAGCACAGCCCCCGTATCCGGACATTCGTCACATACCGTCTGCAAACGGCTGCCCTCAATCCGGTACAGGCGGCTTTCTTCCAGTGTGACCGCTGCCGAGGTATACATGTGGCGGCCCAGCACTGCTGACCAGCCAAACACCTCACCCGGCTGAATGGTTGCCACCGTCAAAGGCGGACCATCATACGGCTTGTAGCGAATTATAACCTTTCCGGAAGATAACAGATAGAGATGTGTGGCAGGATCCCCCTGTTTAAAAATGGTGCGGTTCGCAGGAATCACCCGCAGCTCGAACTGACTTGCCAGCCACTCGATTTTGGACGGGCTCAATCCCTCAAAAATGGAGAATTTGCGAAACTCTGCTGCTAACATTGAACCTATCTTAATGAAAAGGGATGGATTGTTATAGTGGCAAAAATCATGATTAGCCGGACAATCATCATCCAAAATATCCCACTTTTCATCTTTGAAAGAGTGAGGTTTACCATAATAAAAGACTGCCTGCGTAATGACAGGCAGTCTTCTGATCGCGCCGACTGGATTCAGTGTTCGTGCGGTTCGAGGTTTTCCACACCCGGCAGTTTACCGCTCAACCGCTCCGGCTGGTGAATCAACACCGGCAGGTGCTGCGGGCAAATCCAGAATTCTTTGTCT
>NZ_DAOUBL010000355.1:0-5500 GCF_034432615.1 Bellilinea sp.
CAAACACCTCACACCCCCAGTAGCGGGCAATTTGTATGGCTAAATGGGCGCTGGCGCCAAAGCCGTAAAGCCCCAGCCGTTCACCGGGCTGCAGGCCGCTTTTACGCAGGGCGCGGTAGCCGATGATGCCCGCGCAGAGCAAAGGGGCTGCCTGCCGTTCGGAAAGTTCGGCCGGCAGGGGGTAAACAAAACCGGCTTCCGCTACCATCCACTCCGCATAACCGCCGTTAAAATGAAAACCGGTAAAGCGTGCCTGTGGGCAGAGGTTCTCCTCGCCGCGCATACAAAAGGCGCACTTGCCGCAGGTCTTGCCCAGCCAGGCCGCCCCAACCCGCTGGCCGATTTCCAATCCCTGTACATCTTCACCGAGCATTTCCACAATGCCCACCACCTGATGCCCGGGGATGATGGGGTAATGCGGCGGGGTCAGTTCACCTTCGCAGATGTGCAGGTCGGTGCGGCACACGCCGCAGACCTGCACCCGCAGCAGCACCTGTCCGCTGGCGGGCTGGGGCACGTTTAAATCTACCGGTTGGAGCGGCAGTTCCTCTACCGGGGCCGGTTTGAACAGTTGCATGGCTTGCATCGGGCTTACCTCCGTTGGTCATGGATTATCCACACGGTTTATCCAAAATCTTATCACGATTCTTTTATGGATGGGTTTGGAGCAGCCAACGACTGAAATTAAGAGCAGAGAGTGATCTTGATTCACTCGGGCTGCTGAAATTAGGGGATTGTCATTTATTTCGTTTTTGCTAAAATCATTGTAAGATCTTCTCTTCGTTCGGGGGTCAAGCGATGGAGTTAATCGTCAATTTGAGAGAGAGGTTAAAAAATCTTTCCCCTTTCATATGGGAATGGTTACTGATCATTGCCTGGGCGGTTTGGATTGGGAGAAATTTCCTTGATCCAAATCCACGCGTGTGGCCGTGGGGATCGGAATTCCCTATGGTGGTTTCGCCGAATTACATCTGGACGCTTCTGAGCCGTTGCGGAGATTGTGTTTTTTGGAACGGTATGATCAACGGTGGGTATCCGGCGTTTGCTGAACTGCACGGGGCGCTTTTGCACCCAATTACGATTCTCACCACCCTGCTTCAAGGGCCGATCAACGGCGTCAAGACCAATCTGATTCTCCATTTAGCACTGGCCGGTTTTGCACAATGGTGGCTTGCTCGAAGTCTGAACTTAAGCCTGGTGCCGCGCTTATGGAGCGCAATGATGGCAGTTGCGGGTGGGCATCTGGCGGGGCGGATGGAAATGGGGTTGTTCCCGCTGGTCATGTCAACAGCGAGCGCTTCCCTGGTTCTTGCGGCCGGTTTGGATCTGGTCGTGAAAAAGAACAACCGTGCAGTAGTGGGGTTGGGATTGTGTTTGGCATTGCTTTTACTTTCCGGCCAGGGTTACCTGCAAATCGGCACGCTGGTCACCCTGCTGCCCGCCTTTCTGATCTTTTTACTGGATGGCCGTTTTCGTTTCAATGCCCTGACCGGTAAATTTATTCTTGCTGGATTGCTGGCTGTTTTGCTTAGCGCAACCTTTTTGCTGCCGTTTCTCCGTTTTTATCCGCAGTTTGTCAAGGATATTGATCCCTATTTTTCCTCGACTCAACCATTGGAGTATTTGCCGCTTAATTTGGTGATTAGAGATGAAAGTTTCTTCCGCATTCAAACCCTTGGAAAGCAACCTTTTCCATACATTTATACCAACTATGTAGGCTGGGTCGCAGTCGCGCTTGCCTTGGGACGGCTGTTTCACCCACCGTCCAGTGATAAACGACGGCTGTACTTCTACTTTTTGACCGCACTTGTCCTTGTTTTTCTGGCCGCCAGCGCGATCAGTCTCAAGACGGTTTTTTCTTTTGCCCCCGAATTTTTGAATGGAATCCGTAACCCTTCTTTAATCGCTGGTTTGTCCGTTCCACTGGTTCTGGTTCTGGCAGCCTGGGCGCTGGATGATTTGTTTTCCCAACCCATGCCACGGCTGAGCCTGAGCTGGCCGCCCGACTATACCTTGAGTGTGAATCTCTTCTGGGTTGTGATTGCAATTCCGCTGGTCTGGTCGTTGAAATCCACCCATGATTTTAGCCGGTTTTGGCTGGTAACCACCCCGGCTGGGAAAGACTTACCCACTGTTCTGCAAAGCATACGAACGCCTTCCACACAATGGACACGGATGCCGCTGGGAGAGCATTTCTGGCAGCCGGATGCCGCTGAAATGGGATTGAAATTATCGGGCGTTTTCCGCCCATGGCACTGGAAGAACCGAATGTCTCCCGATCCTTATCTCGAAGGAGCGCGTGCTGAAGAGGTAAAGAATTTTCCAGAATATACTTACACGGTTGACGGTATTCACCTTCTGGCGTTTCCTGAGAACGAATACGCATTCGTAAAAACCGGAAATCGTCAATCGGCCTGTCAGGCAGAGGCAAACGGTGGTCATATCCGTGTGACCTGCGAAAACAACCCGGCCGGTCAGCTGATGGTGATGGAAAATTATTTTTCCGGATGGGTGGCGCGTTGTAACGGCGAACGGCTTTCTCTCGATCAGCGCTCGCCATGGTTGAGCGTATGGCTGCCTGCCGGCAGAAATGAATGTCAGTTCCATTACCGGCCGTGGGATGTTTATACTGGGATAGCACTTAACCTGTTCGGTGTTGTTCTGGCGGTTTACCTGTGGCGCAAAGCAGAGCGGCCATTGCCGCCGGATTGACAAAATTGTTAATTGAATTTGTAAAAACTTATGGCATAATCACAATAACTACAACCTTTGCAGGGGGCGCATGCGCCCCCTGACTTGTTTTATGGTTAACGGATATCCATGAAAAAACTTCTTACGATTTTCTGGTTGGGTCTGCTGATCTTCAGCCTCTCCCCTCGTGCGGCCTTCAGTCAGCAGCCGGATGGTGAAACCCTTTACCTGCCGGTCATCTTCCGCAATTATGATCCCTATTCGGCTTTCTACATGGTCAATGCGCCATTCACCACCCGCTTTGTCGAGAGCGCGGTGGTCTGGATGGGACGGGTCGGCGAGGCAGACAACTCCACCGATGTACGCGTGCGCTACACCGATACGGAGCTGGTGGTGGATTTTGCTGCCTTCGACCGGCGCATCTGGTACAACACCAACCCGTCGAGCGGCGCGCTGGAAGATTGGGACGCCGCCACCCTGCTGCTCAATACATCGGTTGGTGCGCCTGACCGGCCCGGCAGTCAATCGTACCGGTTTGTGGCGCAATTCAAGGGGCTGGGGAACGGCGAGCCGTTTCCCGCCGCCTATAAAGCCGCCTACCGCGGAACGGGCAGCGGCTGGCAGAGCCAGAGTGTCAACTTCACTGTGGAAACCGGCTGGCGCGGTGATAATAACGGAGATGACCGCGGCTGGCGGATTACTTTTCGCATTCCGTACGCCAGTCTCGGCCTGAGCAAGCCGGCCGAAGGCAGCCGCTGGCGGCTGGCGCTCATCTCACACGACCGCGACAGCCAGGCCGGCCCGCCCGGTACGTCCTTCCTCTGGCCGCCGGCAGCCCAGCGCGATGAACCGTCAACCTGGGCGGTGCTGCGCTTTGGGATGCCGGTTTACGCACCGCCTCAGGTGCGCAACCTGACCAGCCTGTTGATCCGCGAAGGTGAAAATGGGGCGGTCGTGCCGGATGCCGCAGTCGGCGGTACGATCAGCAACCAGTGCCCGGGTGATTCCTACCACATCTGGAACGTGTGGGGCAACCGCAATTATGCCAACGAAAACAGCGCGCTGATTCAAAATCAGGCCGATGTTGCCGATTGGCCGTGCTTTTCGAGGTACTACCTTGCCTTCCAGCTCGACCGGCTGCCGCCCGGCAAGGTGATTCGCTCGGCGCGGCTGGTGCTGCATCACTGGGGCGGTTCGGGGAAGATTTGCAGCAATCCGGATCAAAATCCCGACCCGGAATGTGCGCGCAGCTCATTCATCCACGTGCTGAGCGTGCCGCCCGGCTGGCAGGAGAATACCATTACCTGGAACAACGCCCCGCTGCCTCTCGAAAACGTGGCCGTGCTGCAGGTGGCGCCGTATAATATCTCTCAACCCGGGCAAAGCTGGCCGGGAATGCGCCGCGAGTGGGATGTTTCCTACGCCCTGTCCAAAGCCTACGATCAGGGTGCGGGTTGGATCAGTTTTGCAGTGTACAGCTCGGATAGCGCCTATCACAGCGGCAAGTACTTCAGCGCCTCTGAAACCGAGGAGTGGAACAAGGTCGGGCGTCCGACGCTGATCATCGAGTACGGGGATTGAGGCTAAATTCTCCATAAAATTTTGGAATCGATGGGTTAACCCGCTATAATAACCATAGAACGGCCTTGGACAATCTACAGTTTCCTCCGGCGTTTTTTATCCTTTTAACGGCTGGTTTGCTGACAGGCTGGCTGGCGTGGTTTGTTGCCCGCCGGCAGTTTTCGGCTTTGGGCGCGCGTTCGCTCTTCTTTTTACTGTTGGGCTGCACCTACTGGTCGTTGGTGTATGCCGTTCAAAATGTGCTCACCCAATCGCCCTGGAAGGAGTGGGTGGATGTGGCTGTCAATCCCGGCATTATGCTGGTGCCGGCTGCCTGGCTGGTGTTCAGCCTGGAATACAGCGGACGCAGGCGGTACATCACCCGCCGGTTGCTCGGCCTGCTGGCGATTGAGCCGCTCACCGCGCTTGCCCTGATTTTCACCAATCGGTTTCACTACCTGTATTATGCCTCCCCCACCCGTTCATGGGTAGAAGCGGGGGGATATCTCTATCTTGATTTTGACCCCGGCTCTTTCTTCTGGCTGCATACCCTCTATTCTTATGCCCTGATTGCGATTGGATCGGTGTTGCTGCTGCTTTCGGCCTGGTCGTTGCGCGGCCTGTACCGCAAACAGGCGTTTATTCTGCTGGCTGCCGTGCTGATTCCGTGGTTCTCGAATGTGATTTTTGTTGCTTCACCCCTCTTTGGGTTGACTTTGCATCTCGATCTCACACCAATTTTCTTTTCGCTCAGCGGGTTGCTGCTGGTTTTTGGGGTTTTTCGCTTTCGTTTGCTGGATTTAACCCCCCTGGCGCGCGACCTGCTCTTCGAAGTGCTGGAAGATGCGCTGATTGTGGTGGACGACGAAAACCGGGTGGTGGACCTTAACCCGGCCGCCTGCCGCCTGTTCGGTAAACCGGCTGCTGAGGTGATGGGCAAACCGGCAGGAGTATTGTTGGAAAAGGTATTGCCTATTGCAAGGAGATACCTCAACACAATAGAAACGCACGAGGTGGTTACCCTGCCTTTGGGCAGTGAAACGCGCTACTTCGACCTGCGTATTTCGCCGCTTAAGGCCCAGCAGCGAGGATATGCCGGGCGGATGGTGCTGCTGCGCGATATGACCACCATTTACCGCGCCCAGCAAGCCCTGCAGGACAGCGAAGCCCGTTACCGCCAGTTGATCGAATCATCCCCGGAGGTGATCTTCGTGCTGGACGGGCAGGGCCGGATGTTGCTTGCCAACCC
>NZ_DAOUBL010000356.1:0-4816 GCF_034432615.1 Bellilinea sp.
CGCCAGTCCACAGCTCTGGCTGCAAACGGCCGTCCAGTTCACCCCCATGATGACCTTGCGCAGCGGGACGGGTTCGGCGGGTAAAGTATTCAATAAAGTTTTGATCAGTTGCATGGTGTCCCTCCCTTCGAGATTATACTCCGGTTCGTCAGGAGGATGGGGTGAAGATGATTACTTAAACCGGTTGGGTGAAAACTCAAAACTTAGGTAAACTTAAATGGTTGAACCGATTGATCAAAAATATCAGGAGAAGCAACTGTGGCGCGAAAATCGCTCGGCTTTACTCAACTCGAATGGACCTGTCCGCGTTGTGCAACCCGCAACCCGGGTGTGGAAAAGGTTTGTCTTGGCTGCGGTGCGCCGCAGCCGGAAGATGTGAAATTTGAACAACCCCTTGAACAGGAATTGATTACCGGCGGGGAAGCCCAAAAAATTGCCGCGCAAAAACCGGATATTCACTGCGGTTTTTGCGGCACCCGCAACCCGGCGGATGCCGAAACCTGCCGTCAATGCGGCGCAGATTTGAAAGAGGGCACTCAGCGCAAGACCGGTGAGGTGGTTGGGGCTTTTTCAACCGCACCTGTTGAAAATGTGGCCTGCCCGGCATGCGGTTCGCTCAACCCGGCGGCTGCCCGTTATTGCCGTAGCTGCGGCGCGCCGCTGTCCAAAACTCCGCCGCCTGCGCCGGCCGCTGCCCCGCCTAAAGCCCGTTCGCGCACCGGTTTGATGGTGGCTGTTGCGGTTGTCATCGTGGCGGTGATCGGCTGCCTGCTGGCCATCAGCGGGGTTTTCAACCGCACCAGTGAAGTGGTCGGGACGGTTGAGTCCGCCGTCTGGCAGACCCGTCTGGTGGTGGAGGCTTTACAGCCCGTGGAGCGCGCCGATTGGCGCGAAAATCTGCCGTCTGCTGCGCAAGTACTCAGCTGTGAATACCGCTATGCCTTCACTTCGGACGAACCCCAGCCGGTGGCAACCGAAGTGTGCGGTACACCCTACACCGTGGATCAGGGCACCGGTTTTGGCGAGGTGGTGCAGGACTGTGTTTATCAGGTCTATGCCGAATACTGTCGTTATTCCATTCTGGATTGGAGCGAAGCGGATGTTTTGACGTTGAGCGGTTCTGACCGAAATCCGGTCTTCCCTCAACCGCAATTGGGCAGCGATCAGCGGATTGGTTCTCAGCAGGCAGTGTATCAAATTATCTTTCGTGCCGATGGTGAAACCTACACCTATGAAACCGGCGATTTGTCCCTCTTCCAGCAGGCGCAACTCGGCAGCCGTTGGATTCTGGATGTCAACAGCCGCGGAAAAGTGGTCCGCATTCAAGCCGAGCGTTGAGCTTTCAGCAAGCCGAACGGTTGTGCAACCTTATTCAATTCATGCGAGTTCGGTTGACAGCCGCCAGTCACGACCGGTAAGATTAGGATGAATCAAGCCGGCAGGTAAAGGGAGAAGGCAGCATGGACTGGCAAGAATTTAGCGGATACAATCAGGCCTATTTACAGGATTTATACGAAAAATATTGCGAGGATCCGCTTGCCGTTGATGAAAACCTGCGCGCTTTTTTTGACCGCTTTCCACCCACGGATGATGGGAAGGCTAAAGTATCTCATCTGCCTGCTGCCGACGAGGAAGGGTTTTCACTGGAAAAGGCAGTGGCGGTGGGGCGTCTGGCCGAGTCCATCCGCCAATACGGGCACTTCAACGCCCGTTTAGACCCGTTGGGTTCGCAGCCGCCCGGCGACCCATGGCTGAACGAAGCCACCTACGGGCTGACGGTTGAGGAATTATCGGCACTGCCGGCCAGTCTGGTGGGGGAGGTGGGTGTTCAACGCAGCCAGAACGCCCGGCAAGCCATTCAGCGGCTGCGTTCATTGTACAGCGGAACCATTGGCCACGATTATTTGCAAATCCGCGCCCCGGAGGAACGCAACTGGCTGCGGCAGGCCGTTGAAGAAGAACGCTACCAGCCCCAATGGACAACCGAAGAGCGGATTGCGTTGTTGGAACGCCTGACCGAAGTAGAGGTGTTTGAGCGGTTTTTACAACGCGCTTTCCCGGGTAAGACCCGCTTCTCCATTGAAGGTGTGGATATGCTGGTGCCGATGCTGGATGAATTGATCCGGCTGGCGGGAGAAGGCGGGATGCGGCATGTGTTGATGGGCATGGCGCACCGCGGGCGCTTGAATGTGCTGGCGCATGTGCTGGGAATGCCCTACGAGAGCATCCTGGCTGAGTTCAAAGACCCGTTGGAACGCCGCCTGCGCAGCGATGACGCGCTGGGGTACAGCGGGGATGTCAAGTATCACCTTGGTGGGAGGCAAGCCGCAGGGGATGAATGCGCGGCGTGTATCGAAATCACGCTGGTACCCAACCCCAGTCATCTGGAAGCGGTCAATCCGGTGGTGGAGGGAATGGCGCGCGCGGCTGGCAGCCAGCCCCACCAGCCCGGCCCACCGCAATTCGACCCGCTGGCGGCTCTGCCGGTTTTGATTCATGGCGACGCGGCCTTCCCCGGGCAGGGGGTGGTTGCCGAAACCTTCAACCTGTATAAACTGGAAGGCTATCACACCGGCGGCACCATCCACATCATCACCAACAACCAGTTGGGTTTCACCACCGACCCGAAAGATGGGCGCAGCACCATTTTTGCCAGTGATCTGGCTAAAGGCTTCCGCGTGCCGATTGTGCATGTCAATGCCGATGATCCGCTGGCCTGTCTTTTAGCAGTGCGCCTGGCATGGGCTTACCGCCAGCGTTTTCACCGCGATTTTGTGATTGACCTGATTGGATACCGCCGGCACGGACATAACGAGGGGGACGAGCCTTCTTTCACCCAGCCGCGCCTGTATGCCATTATCGAGCAGCACCCAACTGTCCGCAGGCAGTGGGCGCAGCGGCTGATCGAAATGGGCGAACTGACCCCCTTGCTGGAAGAAGAAATGATCCTCGGCTGTGAACAACGGCTGCAGGATATTCTGACCGGTCTGGATGTGAACGCCGCGCTGAATGGGCCGGCCGATTTTTCAACGCCGGACCAGCCGGATTTAAACGGCATGGAAACCGCCATCTCTCTTGAAAGGCTGCAAGCCCTCAGCCTTGCTTTGCAGCAACTTCCGGAGAATTTTCACCTGCACCCCAAGCTGACCAAAGCGCGTGAGCGGCGCAACAAATGGCTGGAGGATATTCACTGGCCGGCGATTGACTGGGCGCAGGCCGAAGAACTGGCGTTTGCCTCAATTCTTGAAGAGGGCATCTCTATTCGGATGACCGGGCAGGATGTGCTGCGCGGCACCTTCAGCCAGCGCCATGCCGCCTTGTTTGACCATCAAAGCGGTGAACGCTACATTCCATTGCAAAATTTACCTCAGGCAATGGCATCCTTTGAAATTCACAACAGCCCGCTTTCGGAGCTGGCTGCGTTGGGCTTTGAGTACGGCTACAGCATTCAAGCCCCCGAACGGCTGGTCATCTGGGAAGCGCAGTATGGTGACTTCATCAACGGCGCGCAGGTAATGGTGGATGAATTTATCACCACGGCGCGCGCCAAATGGCTGCTGAAACCCGGGTTGGTGCTGCTGCTGCCGCACGGCTTTGAGGGGCAGGGGCCGGATCATTCCAGCGGCCGCCTTGAGCGGTTTCTCAACCTGTATGCCGATGAAAACCTGCAAGTGGTCAACTGTACCACAGCCGCTCAGTATTTTCACCTGTTGCGCCGACAGGCGCGCCTCATTCAACAATCCCCTTTGCCGCTGGTGGTAATGACCCCCAAGAGTTTGCTGCGTCATCCGCTGGTGGCCTCGGCGGCGGTGGATTTTACGCAGGGTGGATTTCAAGCCCTGTTGGCGGATAGCACCCCGCCTGAACAGGTGGAGCGCGTCCTGCTGTGCAGTGGTAAGGTTGCGGTAGACCTCACGGTCAGTGAAGTGCGCCGTCAAAATCCGCAAACGGCAATCGTGCGGGTGGAACAACTGGCGCCTTTCCCGTCGCAACCGCTTGGCGCGCTTTTACAGTGTTATCCCAATTTGCAGGAAGTGCGCTGGGTGCAGGAAGAACCGCAAAACATGGGCGCGTGGGAGTTTGTGCGTCCGTTTATTGAGGAGGTTTGGGGCAAGCCGCTGCAGGTCATCGGCCGCCCGCGCAGCGCCAGCCCGGCAGAAGGGTCGAACGCCCTGCATCTCTACAATCAGCAGCGGTTGATTTCCCGCGCATTTTCAGCAAACCCGCAAGAGGAGGAGTAGATGAGCATACCGGTCAAAGTCCCCGAAATGGGCGAATCCATTCTGGAAGGCACGATTGGACGCTGGTTGAAAAAAGAGGGCGAGGTGGTGCGCGCCGGTGAAGTGCTGCTGGAGCTGGAAACGGACAAAATCAACCTGGAGGTGAGCGCGCCGGTGGATGGTGTGCTGACCCGCATCGAGAAGCAGGCCGGTGAAACGGTGGGGGTGGGGGAGGTGTTGGGCATGATTGCGCCAGCGGACATGCCTCAGCCGCTGGCTGCCCCGCAGCAGACCGCCGCACAACAGCCCGAATTACCAACTGAAAAGGAAGATATGCCCTCATCAGCCGCAACCCCGCTGGCGCGGAAAATTGCCGAAAAGGAAGGTGTGCCCCTTCAGGAAGTGAGCGGCAGTGGAGCAGGCGGCAGAATCACCCGCGAGGATGTGGTGAACTACCTCAGCCGCCAGAAGTCTGCTGCAGGCGAGCCGGTGAAACCCGCCGAACCGCCCAAAACGCCTGCCCGGCCGATTCAACCTGCGCCGCCAATCGAGCCAGCCTTGACCGGAGAACGGCGTGAGGAGCGCATCCGCATGAG